>CP126168.1:0-330277 GCA_032881465.1 Parvibaculaceae bacterium PLY_AMNH_Bact1 | reverse complement strand
CCGCTTCGCTGAAGGTTAAATAGCCATGATTGCCTTCTTTGGTGAGGGACGCTCCTGTTGTCTCGATATGCGCAATCAAGGCACCCAGGTCTGGCGTTGCCACGCCAGCGGCAAACAGATGTGGCCTCCCGCGCGCTTTCAGACTGTCGGCCACGGGACCGGTTCCGTCGGCTTCTAGGAACTCAACTTCGGAGCTGCCAACCTGATAGACAGAGCGCAGAGCGCCGAGGCACGCCACCTTGTCATCGCGGGCATGCTCAGCGCCGAGCAGCGTCACCCATCCTTCTGCTGCTTCTGATCGATTGGCTACGACTAGCTGAACCCGGTCGACATTTGTGAGCATGCGCCCCTTCTCCTTTTTGTTTTCCGCAGCAGTGAGCCAGTCCAGTGGCAGAAATGCAAGGCCTTCAATTTATCATACGATCGTTTGACAAATTAAATTGGCTGCACTAAAGGTAGGGTTATCTTGATCCGGGGCGAGGTTTCATGCGCACATTCCCAACTCTTTTTTCCATAGCCATTCTGGTTGCAGGGGCCTTACTTACGAGCGCCGCGACGGCTGCTGACCTGCCCGAAGATCCGATGGGCGAGGTTGTGAGTTTTTCCCGACAGGACCATGACCGGCTTGTATGGGTGACCGACATGAACATGCCCTATCAGGCGCATGGGCGGGGCTACCTGATCGACCCGGATACAGGTCGCTTTCTCTCGATGCTGGATCTTGGCTATTGGACTACGGGGATTGAACTTCCCTCTGATGGCAAGCGGATCATCTCTGCGGAGACCCATTTCAGCCGAACCACACGGGGCAAGCGTTCTGACGTTCTCGTGACCTATGACGCAACCACATTCCAGGTGCGCTCTGAAGTAACGATCCCACCAAAGCGCGCCAGCGTCGTTAAGATGCAAGGTACATCGTCGCTGAGCGATGATCAGGGCCTATTTGCACAGATGAATTTCACCCCGGCGGTTTCCCTCACCCTTGTTGACCTTGAGCGCGATGAATTCATCAGCGAGATCGACACGCCGGGGTGCCCCAACATTTATGGCGGTGGCGCGCGCAGCTTCCATCTGCTTTGCGGTGACGGGTCGTTCCTCACCTATACGTTTGGTGAGAATGGCGCTGTGACAGGCAAGAGCCGGTCGGATGCTCTGTTCGATCCGTTTGAAGACCCGATCAGCATTTCAGGTGTGCGGCGCGGTGACCATTGGTATTTCGTGTCACTGGCCGGCGATGTATATGACTTCGAGATGAATGCTGACGGCGTGCGCCTTGCGGCTACCTGGCCGCTCATTGGCCAAGACGAACGCGAAGATGAATGGTCCATTAGCGGCTTTCAGCATTTGGCGCTCCACAAACCATCCGGTCAGCTCTATCTGCTTACCCACCAGGGGCCGCCGGAAACGTTTGAAGATCCGGGCACCCATGTCTGGGTCTTTGATCTCGCCACCCGCGAAAAGATCGACGCCTATGAGCTGCAGGAACTCACGATCTCCATCGCTGTGTCTCAGGATGACGATCCTCTGCTTTATGCGATCGGTGCCCACATCCCCATGCCGTTCTTTGCACAAGTCTGGGTCTATCTTACGGAAGGTGAAGCGCCTCTTATCGACACGGTGCAGTTTGGGCTGGATGTCTATGATGCGGGAGATGGCAGCTATCAGCGCAGTGTGCCCAAGCTCGGCAATCTCCCCAGCATGATTCAACCCTGGTGACGTGCATGCTTGATCCCGTTATCGATATCGCCCTTCGCGGTGCTCTCGCCGCTCTTCTGCTGAGTGCTGCCTGGCACAAACTGCGTGACCCGATTGCGTTCTGGCAGGCCGTGTCGGGGTATCACCTGCTGCCAGAAGAATTGGAAAGACCGGCAGCTCGATTGATCCCTCTGATAGAGATCACTTTTGCAATCTTTCTCTTGGCCTTCGCCTCTTCCTCCCTCCCCGTTGTCGCAACGATGACCCTATGGGTCGTCTATGGGACTGCCATCGCCGTCAATCTCTTGCGCGGTCACATGGAGCTGGACTGCGGCTGTGGGGGCATCGGTGCAGATCAGCAAATCCACTGGGGCTTGGTTGTCCGCAATGGTGTGCTGACTGTCGTCACCAGCCTCCTCCTGTTCCCCGCAACCGGCCGAGCGCTTGGCTGGTTCGACTATGCAACCGCAGGCTTCACGGTTCTCATTCTGCTGCTCATCTATGCCACAGCAGAACATTTGCTGCGAAATGCAGCGCTTCTCGGTCACGAAGGAACACATCCATGATCGATGCTCTCATCATTTCGAACATTGTGAGCTGGATCGCCATTGCGGCGCTCTGCCTTATTGTCTTTGCGCTTACGCGCCAGATTGGCCTCTTGCATGAGCGCATGGGGCCCGTGGGAGCGCTCACGGTCGCAAAAGGCATGAAAGCTGGCGAAGCATTGCCTCCCTTCTCCTTCCCCTCCCTGACGGGCGGGCAGGTGGAAGTGGGTGCCGGGACGAATGCCAGCAAGTCGACCCTCCTGTTCTTTTTGTCGCCCGATTGTCCAGTCTGCAAATCACTCCTCCCCGTCATTGCCTCAGTTCGGTCACGGGAAGCTTCCTGGCTTGATGTGGTGCTGGCAAGCGACGGTGAGCCTTCGGAGCATCAAGCCTTTCTGAGAAACCAAAACCTGGAAGATTATCCCTACATCCTATCCGCTGACCTTGGCCTCACAATCGGCGTGAGCAAGCTTCCCTATGCGGCCCTGGTCGACGAACGCGGAACCATGGTGGCTCATGGGCTTACCAACACGCGGGAACACATTGAAAGTCTGTTTGAAGCAAAAACGAGAGGCGTTGCCTCCATTCAAGATTATATGGAACAGGAGCAGCAGCGCGCTTAACCGCACGCCCTGAATTGCCATGACCTGGTTTGACACCTTCATAGAAAAAACGGCCCGAACGACAGCCCGCCTTTCCTCACGCCGCAGCGTCATTGCCGGTATTGGAACTGTGCTCGCCGGGGCGGCGGCCTTTCCGCTTCTCCCGGTCTCCCGGGTGCGTGGTGAGGAAGTCGCCAATGATCCAGGCGACCCGGAAAGCTGCGACTATTGGCGCTACTGTGCGATTGATGGCTACCTGTGTAGCTGCTGTGGCGGCACACACACTGCCTGTCCGCCCGGCACTATCATGTCCCCCATCACCTGGGTCGGCACCTGCCTCAACCCGGGCGACAATATGCACTACATCATTTCCTATAATGATTGCTGCGGGAAAAGCGGATGCGGGAGATGCGGCTGCGTTCGCAACGAAGGCGACAAACCCATGTACCTTCCTCAAGCGGCCAACAATATCAATTGGTGCGCCGGTGGCAGCGCCGACATTATCTATAATTGCTCAACAGCCATCATTATTGGTGTCGATGACGACGCTTAGAACATTTCTCATGCAGCTCGCCGGCATCTTGCTCGGCACGACGCTGGCAACCAGTGCTGCCTTCGCGGGCGATGCACGCGCACGCGCGGACTATATGATCCACTGTCAAGGGTGCCATGTGCCTGATGGGCGGGGCTTCCCGGGCAAGGTGCCGGATATGCGGGCGACGCTTCCTCTCCTGCTGTCAGTTGAGGGCGGGCGCGCCTTTCTTGTGCAGGTGCCAGGTTCCGCCATGTCGACACTGACCAATGATCGGTTGGCAAACACACTCAATTGGATCGTCAAAAATTTCACCGATGACAAGACATTGGCGAGTTTCACCGATTATACAGGCCAAGAAGTCGAACAGATGCGCGCTGTTCGCCTTGATGATGTGTTCTCAACGCGCGATGCCCTAATCGGACATTTGGAAGACATGCATGGTGGGTCGACCGAGTAAAGCGCCGGAGCGGCGCGATCAGATTTTGGATGCGATGGAGGTTTGCGTGCGTGAGCATGGGATCGGCCAAGCCTCCATGCGACGCATTGCCGACCAGTCGGGCCTGTCGCTCCAGATGGTCAGTCACTATTTTGGCAATAAGGAGCAGCTGGTTCTGGCGTTCGTCATGCGTGTTGGCGAGAAACTGGCTGTTGAAGTCGACACCGCCATTTCCGGGGCCACATCCCAGGCAGAACTCACAAGCCTTATTCAGTTTCTGTGTAGCGACCGATATAAACGCATTCCCGGCAATGACGTTATTGGCCGGGAAATCTGGGGGCTCGCCGAGCGGGACCCGGACATCCGCTCTATTGTCTGGGGGTGGTATGACCGCTCCATTGGCAGCATCAGCGACACAATTTCCAAGGCCTATCCGGCCGCTGCTCCGGCAAGATGCCGGGAAACGGCCTATGCTATTCTCTGCCTTACTGAAGCCAATGAGTTCTTCTCAGGGATCGGCGACACATCTCTGCCGCCAAAAGCCGCCGAAGCGGCAGCATTCGGCCTTCTCCATCTTCTTGAGATGGCCGATGACACCGCAACAGCTTAGTGAGTCGGTCAGGTTGGCGCACCCAGCACAATGACCTTGTCGGATGACAAGCCCTGCGCCTCGCAAAGGCCCTGGTAGGCCGCAAGAATGCTTTGTGCATCCACCACGCCGATTACATTGCCCTCATCATCCACATTGATATTGGCGCCGTAAATAGCAAACCAGACATCTGTCTCCCCTTCATTGTCTTCCGAAACGGTGAGTGTATGGACGGAGTGAGCCGGCTCATAGAGGTAGGAGCCCTTGGTGTTCACATAGTCTGGATATTCCTTGTAATACCAGCTGCCTTCCAGTGTCACCGCAAAGACTGATCCGGTGTGATAATGTTTGTCGACCTTATAGCCCGGTGCGAATTTCGTCCGCACAACCCAGAGGCCCTGATTGAGGTCGACCTGCAGCAATTGCAGCTTGCTTCCATCGCCCAGGTCAACGAAGGGCAGATCGCTTTCCCCAATATGGATTGCTGCGGTGAGGCCATGCGCTGGGATCATCCCGCCCTGCCCTGCTATCTGCTCACTCATGTTTGGTGCGTCACTCATCTCTTCCTCCAATACTGATAGTGCCTCTGTTTTTCTTGGACTGGTGGTCATTCAGAGGCTGCGGTCTATATGCTTGCGCACACCCTACCCTTCAACGCAGATCAACGCATCCCATCATGAGCGCCACACTCGTCCTCTTTCATAACAATCTCCGTATTGGCGACAATCCCGCGCTCACCGCTGCAGCGGAGATAGGGCCGGTTGTACCTTTGTTCGTGCTTGATGAAACATTCGGGCGTGCCCTCGGAAGTGCCTCGCGCTGGTGGCTGCACAGATCGCTTGAGGCTCTGGCAAATAGCCTTCAAGAACTTGGCGCACCGCTCATTCTGCGAAAAGGGGACCTAATTGATGCTGTACAGGAGCTTGTTCAAGAAACGGGCGCGACCCGTGTCTTCCTGCAGCATGGCTACGATCCGTCTGTTCAAAAAGGGGAAGCAGGCCTTCACGGCTGGGGGCTCAAATCAGATGTGGAGATCAAACGGTTTGCTGGTCAGGTTCTCTTTCCTCCAGAAACGATCCGGACCCAGCAGGACAAGCCCTACACGGTTTTCTCGCCCTTCTGGCGGACCTGCTTGAAGCAGGTGGACTTCGGGCCGCTGGTGCGATGTGACAGGCTTACGCCGGTCCCCAAGCAACCGTGTTCCCTTGATCTGGGTAAGCTTGACCTCCTCCCCAGTGGCGTCGATTGGACACCGAGCCTTGCAGAGGCTTTCACCCCTGGTGAGGCGCAGGCTTTGGGCACGCTTGATGCTTATCTGAATGGGGGCCTTAAGTCCTACAAAGAGATGCGCGACCATCCGGGCCACACGCCGGGCACATCAAAACTCTCGGCGCATCTGCGGTTTGGCGAAATCAGTCCGCGCACCATCTGGCATCGGACACAGGACGCCATGGCGCGGGACCCAGACCTTGCACGCGACGGAGAATGGTTTTTGCGTGAACTAGGCTGGCGGGACTTTTCCTATCATCTGCTGCACCATTTCCCTTCCTTGCCCAAGACGCCCTTGCGATCGGCGTTTGAGGGTTTTCCCTGGAGTCGCGGCCCAAGTGCAGAGCTTGCCAGCTGGAAGAAAGGGCTTACCGGATTTCCCATCGTAGATGCAGGCATGCGGCAGCTCTGGCAGACAGGCTGGATGCATAATCGGGTGCGCATGATCGTTGCCTCCTTCCTGGTGAAAGAATTGCTCATCGACTGGCGGGAGGGAGAAGCCTGGTTCTGGGACACGCTCGTGGATGCGGACCCGGCAAGCAACACGGCCAGCTGGCAATGGGCGGCAGGCTGTGGTGCCGATGCGGCACCCTATTTCCGTATTTTTAATCCGGTCTTACAGGGTGAGAAATTTGATGCCGACGGCGCCTATGTCACTCGTTTTGCGCCTGAGCTCAAAAACCTGCCAAAAAAATACCTGCACAAACCATGGGAAGCACCGGCGGCTGTGTTGGAAGAGGCAGATCTTAAGCTCGGGAACGATTACCCGCATCCGATCGTGGACAGGAAACAGGCGCGGGCCCGGGCACTTGCGGCATTTCAGTCCATAAAGGCCCAAAAACCATAAGGTTTCCGGCTGATCCAGTCCCGCCTCTCGCCCGTATAACAATCAATAGTATCCTCTTATGGAGAACTTGATGAGGCTCTCAGCCCTTACCCCGCGCCTGCCCCTAACGCCGCTTGCTCTGGCGGCCTGTCTATCTGCGTTCAGTGTGCCCCCTCACGCTGCAGCCTCCACGCCAGATATGACCGAGCAGGCGCGGGCGCTTTACGGCGACTCCATTGCCTTTGACATCTACCGGAACAATGCACGCATCGGCTCCCACAATGTGACATTTAGCGATGAAGCCGATGGCCTGAAGGTCACGAGCAGTTTCGAAATGGAAATTGGTCTCCTCTTCGTCAAACTGTTTGAGCTGCAATATCAATCAGAGGCGCTTTGGGAAGACGGCAAGCTCGTTGCCCTGAGCGCGACCACCAACCGGAATGGTGACATCTCAGAAGTGGAAGCCTCCGCCACAGATAACGCCCTAAAGATTGATGGTCCAAACGGCCCACAAACCGCCACGATGGGCATCTACCCGACCAACCATTGGAACTCCGGCGTCATTGGCAGCACTCAGTTGATGAATACAATCACCGGCAAGGTGAACGATGTACGGCTTGTGCCGCTCGGCACAGAACGTGTCGCCACCAATGCCGGCATGGTGGAAGCCACGCGCTACAAATATGAAGGCGCGATCCAGAACGAAGTCTGGTACGACGCTGATGGCCGCTGGGTGGCCATGCAGTTCCCCGGTGATGATGGCTCGTTGATTGAGCTGCGTTGCCGCCAATGTGTCGCCACCGCCTCGCTTGAGGCCACACGATGAGCAACACTCCCAAAACCGTTTGGATTACAGGCGCTGGCAAGGGCATTGGACGCGCGCTCGCGCTTAAAATGGCCGCCGATGGCTGGGCCGTCGCGGCAAGTGCCCGCACGTCAGAGGATCTGGACACGCTTGCCCAGGAGGTCGCCGCCAGCAATGTGATAGGCGCGATCCATTCCTATCCACTGGATATTGTCGATATTGAAGGCAATGAAAATGTCCTTACCCAAATCGAACGAGATCTGGGGCCCCTTAGCCTCGCCGTTCTAAATGCTGGTACACATCAGGCCATGTCGGCTTCGGAGTTCTCCGTCAATACAGTGCGTCACCTGGTTGAAACGAATCTGATGGGAACTGTGAATGGTCTCGGCGCTCTTCTACCGGTCTTCCGAGGTCGAAAGAGCGGACGGATCGCGGTCGTGTCCTCTGTTGCCGGCTACCGGGGACTGCCCACATCGGCTGCCTATGGGGCCACAAAGGCCGCGCTCATCAATATGGTTGAGGCCATGAAGCCGGAACTCGATAAGGAAGGTGTTTCCCTTTCCCTCATCAATCCGGGCTTTGTTGAGACACCCCTTACCGACAAAAACGAATTCCCGATGCCGTTTCTTGTCACCGCAGAAGAAGCGGCCAGCACAATCTACCAGGGCCTAAATGCGGGAAAATTTGAGATCGTCTTCCCCCGGCGTTTTGCCTTTCTGATGAAGCTTCTGCGCATCCTGCCGAACCGCCTTCTCTTTTCAGTAACTTCACGGATGATCACAGCATGACCACCCCCCTTGAAAAATATGCCCGCTTTATGGGATCGCTTAGCAGGGAGAGCCTTGAAACTCTGCCCGACTATGTGATGCCCGACGTCCACTTTCGCGATCCTTTCAACGACGTAACCGGCGCCGACAAGATGGCTGAGATTTTCGTCCACATGTTCGACACAGTCGGTGATGTGCGTTTCGAGATCCTCCATAGCGCCATCTCAAGCGCACCCTCAGGCGACACCGGCATGCTCTACTGGCGTTTGCATTCAACCCTGCGCAAAAAGCCATGGTCTTTTGAAGGCATGAGCCGGGTGCAGTTTAACGCCAATGGTCAGGTGGTCTCACATTTCGATCACTGGGATGCGGCGCGGGAGTTCTATGAGCATTTCCCGGTCATCGGATGGGCCCTGTCGTCGATCCGCAACAAGATTGCTCTTGCTGCTTGAACACAATCCAAGTCAGTCCGCTGCTTCTGACCCGATCTTGATCGATGTGTGTGTCGCAGTGATGCGTTCCTTCGCCGGCTCATGGCGAATGATCGGTACCTTTTTCCACCACAGCTTCAACGCCTCATAGTGGATGCCCACGGTGACTTTAAGCGTCATCAGGGGGTATTGCAGGAATGTGAGAAGCAGCGCCCTGTCGCTCCAAGGTTCGCGCTCGCCTTCAAATGACGCTGACAGCAGCGGTCCTTCCGCATCACTCAAACCGATAAAGACCCGAACATGTTCGTCGGGTGGACAGAGATCAAACTGGTAATGCCCTTCCATCTCTGTGAAGGGGGAGACATACATGCGTTTCTCAATCTCCTGGCGAACCCGGCCACGTTTATCGACAGGCGCAGGCAGGACATATGTGTGTTTCTCATCAAACGTGTTGTGCACCTCGTGCAGGGTCACCATCAACACGCCGTTTGGGTCATAGCAATAGTAGACCGTCAACGGGTTGAAGACGTAGCCGAGGATGCGCGGATAACAGAGTACGCGGACACGCATGCCTGTCGCACTGAAACCTGCTTTGGTGACATGTTCTGCCACCCAGGCTTTCAAGTTGCTGTCTTCTCCGGCTCCATGATCCTTTTCCCAGAAGGACAAGAGTGCCCAGCGGTTGATACCAAAGACGCGACTGGTCCGATTGATCTCATCAAGCTCATCCAGATCGAGCAGAAGTGAGAAGACCCGATAGCGCAAGGTGTGCCGCGCTGGGCGGCGCCTGGCGTGATCAACAAATCCTTTGTAAAGGCTTGAGAACATGGATGTCAGTCAGCTGCCAATGGCAGCACCACCTCTGTGTTAACGCGCGAGCTGTTTGACGCCACATTCCAGGGGCGAAGCGTGCCGGAAAGCTGCTCAGCCACTGCCAGCCCCGCTTCCAAGGCATCCTCGTGAAACCCGTAGCCAAAGTAAGAACCACAATACCATACCCGGTCGCGGCCCTGAAGCTGCCACAGCTCCTTCTGCGCCGCGATAGCTGCACGATTGAAGAGCGGATGCTGATAGGAAAATTTCCGAATGATAGTCTCTTCACGGGGCGCGACGTGAGGGTTCAGCGTAACAAAGAGCGGGTGGTTTTCGTCAATGCTCTGAAGTCTATTCATCCAGTATGAAAGCGTTAGCTGCTTGCCTGCGTCAGCCGCACCGTCATCAATGTAGTTCCAGCTTGACCAGGCACGACGGCGCTTTGGCATGAGGCGCTCGTCAGTATGCAGGTAAGTATCATTGTCTGTGTAGTCAAAGGCGCCGAGTAGCCGCTGTTCGCCCTGGCTGGGATTTGATAGGAGCGTCAATGCATCATCGGCGTGGGTGGCCAAGACAACATCATCAAACAAGTGTTGCCCACCTGCTGCTGTCTTCACCTCAACACCATCGAGTGTCCGGGTGACAGCGACCACACCTTCATGCCTGATTTTATCTTGATAGGAAGCTGTCAGTCGTTTCACATATTCTCGGCTGCCACCATCGACCGTGCGCCATTTGGGGCGATCTTTGAATTTGAGAAGTCCATGGCTCTCAAAGAACCGCACAAAAGTCGCCAGAGGATAGTCCAGCATATCATTGACGGTCGTCGACCAGATCGCCGCCCCCATGGGCAAGATGTGATCGCGAATGAACGCGTCTGAATAATTGTTCTCGCGCAAATAGTCACCCAGCGAGATATCGGCAGAGGACGCTGCGCCATCGAGGGTCGGTGCTGTCTTATAGAAGCGGACAATATCGGACATCATGGCCCAAAAACGGGGGCTTACCAGATTGCTGCGCTGCGCGAGCAGGCCATTCAACCCAGTGCCGCTATATTCAAAACGACCTTTGTCAATTGAGGCCGCAAACGACATGTCCGACGGCTTGGTTGGTACATTCAAATGGTCAAATAGCGCCACCAAGTTTGGATAGTTCTGCTCGTTGTAGACGATGAAGCCGGTGTCGACCGGGAGTGGTTTTTCACCCTCACCCGCATCAACCGTATTTGAGTGTCCTCCAATATGGTCACCGGCCTCAAATACTGTGATGTCATTGTCCTTGTTCAACAACCAAGCCGCGGACATGCCCGCAATTCCAGACCCGATTATGGCGATTTTTTTTCGTGTTTTGGGGAGATGCGCTTCGTAGGGCAAATGACCAGCCTTTTTCTGTGTGTTTATTTGAATACGGCTGAAACACTGGGTTAGATCAGGAAAAATCACCAAAAACATACTGATCCATCCCCCCTTTTGGCACGTAAGACGTATTATGAGCATGCATGATAATATTTCGGGTTCCCCTCAAGAGGGCGCTAGACTGCGCTTGGTGGTGGTCAATACGGACGCCCCCCTGCCCTTGGGAGACACCGACCAAAATATGGCCGATGCGCTATTGGAAGAGTATGACATTGACGACCATGCGGCGTGCCTGCGGGCGGTAGGCGCGCATCAGGACAAAAAAGCCTTCCAGTCCCTGTTCTCCTATTTCGGTCCGCGTGTGAAGGCATATGTCATGCGCCTTGGATGCCAGGCAGGACAGGCTGAAGAGCTCACACAGGAAACAATGATCAAGGTGTGGCGGAAAGCCAGCCAGTTCGATGCCTCCAAGTCCGCGCCATCGACCTGGATCTTCCGAATTGCCCGTAATCAGCGCATTGACGCTTTTCGGCGTGAAAACCGCCCTGAGCTGGACCCGAATGACCCGAGCCTGATCCCTGAACCGGAAGAAGCGGCAGATAGTGTGATCGAGCAGAAACAATCAGAGATGCAGCTTCTTGAAGCCATGAAACATCTCTCTGAAGACCAAAAAGCGATCCTGAAACTATCGTTCTTTGACGACATGTCTCATGGGCGCATTGCCGAGCATCTGAATATCCCGCTCGGTACCGTGAAATCGAGGCTGAGACTTGCCCTGGGTAAACTCCGCTCCACTTTAGATGATAGTAGATTACCTCCTACCGACGGACGACGCGTATGACTATTCGCCACCACATTGCAGACGAAATCCTTGTCTCCTACGCCTCTGGCAGCCTGCCGGAAGCCTGGAGCCTGTTGGTCGCAACCCACCTGGCCCTTTGCCCTGCCTGCCGGAAGGCGGCGGCGCATGTGGAAGAGCTCGGCGGCGCGCTATTGGATGATCTGGCGCCTGTCGATTTGAGCGACGATGCCTTTGACAAGCTGATGAACAAACTTGAATCTACAGAGCCCGAAGAAGCACCCGTCGCCGCAAAGAAGCAGGCAGCTGAAATTCCCTCCGTCTTACCTGAACCCCTTAAGTCTTATGTCGGAGGGGACCTTCATGCGTTGAACTGGAAGCGGCTCGGCAAAGGCGCGTATCATATCCCTATCGCCATTCGGAATGGTGAGGGCAAGGCCCGTCTGTTGAAAGTACCTGCAGGCCAGCCTGTTCCAGCCCATGGACATAGAGGGGAAGAACTCACCCTCGTTCTGACAGGCTCCTTCACGACACATCAGGGCGAGTTCCTGCGCGGTGACGTTGAAGCCGCAGATGATGATATTGAGCACATGCCCGTCGCCGGGCCTGGCGAAGATTGCATCTGTCTCGCCATCACAGATGCACCACTCAGATTTAAGAGCCTTGGTGCACGCCTCGCACAACCGTTTATCGGAATTTAGAAAAAAGTCGCGGGCGCTTAGCCCGTCGCAACAAAAACTTTCGGGACACCTTCTATAAGGGCATTTCTGTACACTCAGAAATGCCCTTCATTCATTGGTTGGCATTGTGCAGCGTTCAAATTGCTCTATCTTGCCGATGACTTTCTGACAGATGACCTCGTCTTAGAGGTGCCGACGCAAGAAGGGATGTGCGTTAATGGCTGATGTACTCGCGGTGGCGACCAGCAACCTGATCTCTCCAGCCATTATGGCTTTCCTGCTCGGCGGCCTCGCGGGGTTCCTGCGAAGCGATCTGGAGATACCCGAGGCAATCGCCAAAGGTCTCTCGATCTACCTCATGCTGGCCATTGGTCTCAAAGGAGGCGCCAGCCTGGCGTCTTCAGACGCAGGCATGTCGATCCTTCCCGGATTGATCGCCGCAGTCCTTCTCAGTTTCCTGATCCCATACATCGCCTTCTTCCTGCTGCGCGTTACCACAAAATTCACCCGCATCGACGCCGCGGCCGTCTCTGCCCACTATGGCTCGGTCAGTATTGTAACCTTTGTCACAGCAACGCAGTTTCTCACCAGCCTCGACATTACCTATGAGGCCTACATTGTTGCCATGGTGGCTTTGATGGAGACTCCGGCAATCGTGTCTGGTCTCCTGCTCGCCCGCAAAAAGGACGCCGAAAGCGGAACAAAAACCCCACTTTTTCAAGGCGAGATGCTGCGGGAAATTTTATTCAATGGCTCAATCATGTTGTTGCTCGGCGGCTTTGTCATCGGCTGGGCGACAGGTGAACAAGGGCTGGAGACGGTTGCGCCCTTCTTTGTCGACCCTTTCCAGGGTGTGCTCTGTCTCTTCCTGCTGGATATGGGCCTTGTGGCAGCACACCGCCTGCGCACAGCCTCCTCGCTCAGCCCCTCCGCAATTGCATTCGGGCTTTATATGCCGATCATCGGTGCCGTGCTTGGTGGGGCGACCGGATACGCAGTTGGTCTGTCAGCAGGCGGCGCCACATTGCTTGCCGTCCTGGCAGCAAGTGCCTCCTATATTGCGGTGCCTGCCGCCATCAGACTTGCCTTACCCAAAGCCGATCCGGGTATATTCATCCCCCTCTCGCTAGGGGTTACCTTTCCCTTCAACGTGCTGGTCGGCATTCCGCTCTACGCGGCGGTAATAGCCACCCTTTACAGCTAACGGGAGACGATCATGCAGATGTTCACCAAAAAGAAAATTGAAGTGGTCGTCGAAGCGATCTACGCGCCCCGTGTGGTGGAAGCAGCCAAGAATGCAGGCGCCAAGGGCTATACCGTCCTCCCCAACCTTCAGGGGAGTGGCACCCATGGCGACCGGCGCGGCAGCGGGCTGAGCGGCGCCTTTGAGAATGTCATGGTGATCTGCGTGGTCGACGCATCCATCGCTGGGGCCGTCATGACAGCGATCAACGAAGCCATTGGCGATGCCATTGGCGTTCTTTACGCATCAGACGTGGAAGTGCTCCGGGACGAACACTTCTAAGAAGTGCTTATCGTTTGAGATCATTGTCAAAGGTCACCGAGTGACCGCGGCCGGCGCACCGGACAGGAAGCGCAGGCAGACATACCCGATGACACCTGAGATGAGCGACCCGGTCAAAACGCCCAGACGCACCGTCGCCGCGTAGGCTGGGTCTTCAAAGGCCAGCGTGCCGATGAACAAGCTCATGGTGAAGCCCACACCGCACAGACAGGCAATGCCGTAGATCTGCATCCAGTTGGCACCTATGGGCATTTTCGCAATGCCGGACTTGATGACCAACCAGGCAAAGCCAAAGACGCCTGCCATTTTTCCGATTACGAGCCCGGCGATGATGCCTGCGGTGACCGGATGGGCGAAGCTGTCCAGTCCCATGCCAGCGAAGGAGACACCGGCATTCGCAAAGCCAAAGAGGGGCATGATGCCAAAAGCCACCCAGGGAAGCAGAGAGTGTTCCAACCTAAGCAGAGGCGGTTCACCATGCTCGTCGCGCGTCGTGTCGCCCCTGAGCGGCAATGCCATCGCGATGGCAACGCCCGCAAGGGTGGCATGGACGCCGGATTTCAGAACACAGACCCAGAGGAAAACACCAACGATGATGTAGGGCGCCAACCGCCTTACATTTGCAAAGTTGAGGGCCGCTAGGCCAAACAGTCCGAGGGCAGCCAGGCCCAAGGACATGACCGAGAGATTTTCTGTGTAGAACAGCGCGATAATGACGATGGCGCCTAAATCGTCAATGATCGCAATCGCTGTCAGAAGTACCTTGAGCGAGAGCGGCGCGCGGGCACCAATGAGCGAAAGAATGCCGAGCGCAAAAGCAATATCTGTTGCTGCTGGGATCGCCCAGCCGCGCACATGAACCGGATCCCCCCAGGCAATGAAAACATAAGCCAGAGCAGGCAGCGCCATGCCGCCAACAGCCGCGAAAAAGGGAAGCGCCGCCTGATCGCGGGATGAGAGCTCGCCCTGCAGGAATTCCCGCTTAATCTCGAGGCCAACCAGCAGGAAAAAGATCGCCATCAGGCCGTCATTCACCCAAAGGAGAAGAGGCTTTGCGATCTTGAGCGCACCAAACTCCACAGCGACCGGCGTTGCCAGAAAGGCGTCGTAATATCCGGCGAAAACAGAGTTCGCGATGACAAGAGCCAGGACGGCCGCGGCCATTAAAACGATGCCACCTGCGGCTTCTAGTTTCAGAAATTCCTGGATTTTGGAAAGTACTGCGTCGCCCACAAAGGTGCCCTCTTTTTCTTGCTTCTTCTTATAGAAATGGGCTGCGGCGCCCGAGAAACAAGCCGAGGAAAAGTAGGAACTTTTGATAAATGAGACGCACAGGGCGCCTTGCTATTCGCCCGGCAGCCCGGGGATAAATCGACGGTCTAGAGAAACCCTTTAGCCCTTACTTTTTTTAGGCTTGCTTCCATGATCTTCGACCGGCGGCGTCGGCTTGTTGCCAGACTGAGCCAAACAGATCACATCCTTAGACGTATCAACAGCGTCCTGATCAAGCTCTTTCAGGAACATTTTGCGCACCATATCGATATTTTCATTCAGGTCTTCGATCTGCCAATCCGCCGTCTCAACAGGTGGCAGCACCGTGACATGGACGGTCGCTGGCCGGGCAATGAATGCACTCTTCGGCATTGCGTCCGTTGTATTGTGCAGCACGATCGGCACGATCGGTACGCCTGCCTGCATAGCCAGATGGAAACCGCCCTTTTTAAACTTGGATAGTTTGTTTGTGGGACTGCGCGTACCTTCAGGGAAAATGATAATCGATGTGCCGCTCTTCAGCGCTGTCACCGCTGGCTGCAGCGCCTCACGGGCCGCTTTATTGTCGGACCGGTCCACGAAGATGGTTCCCATGGCTTCGGACATCTGACCGATGACGGGCTGCGACTGCACTTCCTTTTTCGCGATCGCTGTAAAGTCACTTTGCACGAGTTTCAGGACGGCGATGGCATCCACCGCGCTTTGATGGTTAGCCATAAAGACTGCTGGGCGATGAGACCATAAATGCTCCCGCCCTTTTACGTCGAGTTCCAGACCGATGGAGGCCGATGACAGCTCTCCCCAGAGACCCTGGAAGATATTCCGCGCCTGACGCGCCGAGCCATTGATGGAATAGGCCGACAAGGCAGCCGCTGCGGCCGGGGCGGCACTTAGATAAGCAAGCCCTGTCCGCGCAACGTCTTTCGCGGTCGTCCGTCCACGGCCCTCAAAGCGCGTGATATGCCAGTCACGAGACTTAGCGACAGAGGTCAGCTTCTTGTTCGGGTTGAGTGGACGCGGGTTGCCGACAATTTCCAGGAGCGGAAGATCTTCATCCCCATCACTGTAGAAATAGCTTTCCGCGAGGTCGACATTGCGATCGGCAATGAAGTTGCGGACGGCGATGGATTTCCCTTCGCCATAGCAGGCAGGCTCAACCACCTTGCCGGTGCAGATACCGTTTTTTACTTCCAGATGGGTGCAGAGAAAGCTGTGAACGCCCAGATCATTTGCGACGGGTTCCACCTGATAGGGCGTTGCTGCGGATACAATTACGACCACATGGCCCTTTTTGAGATGTGCATCAATCAGAAGTCTGGATTCTGGGTAAATACGAGAAGCAACACGCTTCTCGAAGACGCGCCGACCAAATTCATAATTTCGGCTATCAACCTGGCCGCGCAGGTGTTTCGCGGTGCTATTCACCATTTCCGCAAAATCGATCTTGCCGCGGGCAAACTGAATTCCGTGAGAGGCCTGATTAACAACCTCACCAATAGAGAGCTCCCCACTGGTCACCTGCTCTATCATCAGATCCTGTGCGGAAAAGCCATAAATCAACGTCCGGTCCATGTCGAAAAAAGCGGCAATATGCGAACCGGATGGTCCCTTTTCCACTTCATCGATCAGAAAACGATAGCTTGGCATTCGCTCGGTCCTTTGGTCGGTCGCAACTTGTTTGGCCTATCTGGCCCATCGGGTCTGTTTGGCGCCTAATCCGTCTGGCGGCTGATGGACAGCCCCAACAAAATCTCCAGGCGGCGGCTGACAGAACGCACCTGATCAGCAAAAATCTTCCGGTCACTCGTCAGGGTTTCACCGCTCTCGGCCATGAGACCTCTATGATCCGCCAGTTTATATGCAGTTTCGTAAAGGGTCTTTGAAAGAGACTCCTCAGAAAATACCCGCTGCAGCAAATGGGCCTGGGCCCCGTATGTCATGCAGATCTGCAAGAATTCCTTTTTATTTTCAATGGGTTGCCCACCGCGCTGCACCAGCGCATCGGCCAACACCTGGTAGGCATCAATGAAGGACCGAAGCACACCTTGTGAGACAACCGGCTCACGGGCTTCCAGGAGGGTCCGGGCTGACGCCTCACCTTCCTGGAGGCGGGCCTGCCAATCGGTGTCCCGTTCCGCCATTTTTTCGCGCACTTCCTTCAGGAAGTCTTCGCGGGTGGCAAAATAGAACTCAAACTTCAAGAGGTCGCGAAGCGCCAGGGCTTCACGCCAGAACGCCATCTCCGTGTCTTTCTGTTCTGCCGCATGGAGCAGTGCCAGTTCAATAATGGCGTCGGTGACAAAGAAATGGATCGCTGTGTTTCGGTAGTAAGCCGCCTTGTGATATTGACCAGCCGCAATGTGGAACACGGCACCGAGCCCTGAGTCATGACGGGTCACGACTCCATTTTCTTCCAATGCGGTCAGAGTCGCTTCAATCTGGCTTGGCGTGCGGAGCTTGTCATTTCCACCCACAACCGGAACGTTCCGACTGTCCACCAGGTCCATCCAGGAACAGACCGTTCGGGTCAAACCCTCCAGTGTTCTGGCCCGTGGTCCGTTCGCCAACAGGATTAAGGTCAGCAAGGAGGTCAGGTTGATCGGCGACGCATCGTTCAGACGCACGGCGGAGCGAATGGCAATCTGCTCGACGAGTTTCTTCTTGTCCGTATCCTGCAGGTTCTCGTTGAGGCTTTCGGCCGGCAAGACATCCAGCGCGGTAACCGGCTCTCCGAAGCGGACGTAGATTTTGTGATCAGAGCCTTTGCCAGTGATGAATTTCAGGAACCAGCTGGCGCCTTCGGGTTTCTTGTCCTGCCCCTTTTGTTCGATGACATAATCGTCGACTTCGGTGATCTGGTCATAGGTCACAGAAACGGGCACGAACCGAAGCCCGTGGGTCTTGGTTCGGACAATGCTCTCAACCACATAGTTCATCAGGCCATAGCGGGGCGGCAATAATTTGCCGGTCCGTGAGCGCGTGCCTTCCAGCGCCCACATAAGCGAGAAACGCTTTTCAACCAGATAATCCACATACCGACGGAACGTCGCTTTGTAGATGTCATTGTCCTGAAACGCACGACGAAGGAATATGACGCCTGAATTGGCGGCCAAGCGGCCAATGCCAAACGTATTGAGATTGATGCCCCCAAATGTCAGCGGTACAGGGATGTTGTGCTCAAAGAGCACGGTTGAAACAGCCATCGTGTCCAGCATGGACTTATGAGTGACCAGCAGAACGACTGGCCCCTCCTCCATCCATTGACGGAGCTGCTCCAGCTCCTCTGAATCATAATCTATGTTGCCGTCGTGATGACTACGGCAGGCCCGGCGATAGAGCCCCATGGCAATGTCGAGAGAAACCGGCGTCTGGCGCGCGCTCATTTCGTCCAGATAGGTTTTTGTCTCTGTCTCGACTTCTGACAAAGACCGGCCCAATGTTCCTGCAAGTGCACCCAGATCCCGCTGGAAGGACGGGCTGGAGACAACATCTCCCATCAGAAGCCGCGCAACTTTGTAGCGTGCCCCACGAATACTTCGTTCCGCGCGGTCAAGAGCAATCACAGCCTGACGTACAACGAACTCTGGCAAGCGAGTGGTGCGGACACCCTCTGACCCCCAGGTCTCGTCAAAGCGTTCACGAACTGTACTTAAGAAAGCGCCTTGTCCTTCCGCCACCCGCAATCGGTCTGGCGCGGAACCGCCCATCAGCTTTTGTCTGATGCGGCCAGGCTTTTCAAAAACAGTCGCCAACCACGTATTCACAAATGACTTGCCGTGGCGCACATCTTCGCTGGGCTTCCAGATGACCCGAAGTGGCTGCAACCAGGGGTCGCCTGAAATGTCCCCGCCATCCATCAGCGTCTTCAGTTCTTTGTGTCCACCATCGCGCGCATCGCCAATCACGACGAGCTTCGCGTCACTCTCTGAATGGCGCGGATGCTCTTCGATCCACTTACGAATGCAATTAAGCTCAAACGAGCTGCCGGCCTCCACAAGGAATACGGTTTCCGTTTCCCTTTCCGGCATCTGCACTACTACGTTTTCCGACACGCTTTCTCCTCCAGGTCTCCTTTCAGGAAACCTCTCTCCCTATTCAAGATAGACGACTGTTTGATCTTCCCCATCGTCGTCTTCAACCAGTGCTTTGTACTCGTCAAACGATGCCTGCACGCACTCCGCATAGAAGGACGGATCAGGCAGCATTTCTCTGTCGGCCGTGACACAGACCGACAATTGATCTTGGTATCCTGTGATTGCGTGGAAAATCCCCATGCCGTCGCCCAGCGGTGCCAGGCCATAAGACCTGACAAGCTTCGCGCCGGAGAAATACATGTCATGGGGAATGCCGGGCACGTTCGAGACAAACGTATTGCAGACCGGCTTGATGCGGGAAATCCACTTCATACCTTCTGCTGACCGGAAGAACCAAGATGCCGTAGCGGGGCTGACAAGTCCCATCACACTTTCCAGCATTTCGGAGCCACGGGTCTGAGCCAACTGCTTGGCATCATCGGTACGCATTTTCACCGCCTGAAGCCGTTGCAGGGGATCGGCAATGTCTGTCCCCATGGCAACGGTCATATCCGTGATCTGGTTGCCAGCTTCCATGCCTGCTGGTGCCGTCCGCACAGAAATTGGACACATCGCGACCAGTGACTCTTCTGGCAGCTCGTTTGTTGCGGCGAGATAGCGGCGCATTGCACCCCCGCAAACAGCAATGGCCACATCATTTACTGAGGCCCGTTCCACGAGTTTTTTGATGTGCCTGAAATCATCCAATTTGAAGTCCACCGCTTCAAAGACGCGGTAAGGCGAGACTTCTTTGTTAAACCTCGTCATGGGCGCCGACGGCGCGCTTGCTACGTTGTTTTCGGACTTGAGCCGCCGGGCTTTTAATTCGCCCTTCACCAGCGAGAGCGCCGACTGTGCTGTCGTCAGTGGCTGCCTGGCCAGCGACGGCAGCGATTTTGTGATCATCGCCATATCACTTGGCAATGGCTTGGCGCTGGAAGCTTCTTTTACGGGTGCACGCGGCCGCGTTGCAGTCTGGCTCTCTGAGTGGAGCGCCTGCAAAAGCGAGACGGTCCCCATCCCGTCGACCACCATGTGATGAAGCTTTACCAGAACCGCGAAACTTCCCTTTGGCAGTCCCTCGACCTTGTCCAATCCTTCAATAACATTCACTTCCCAAAGCGGGCGGTTCATGTCCAGCGGGCGAGAATAAAGACGCGATGCGAGGATACAAAGCTGACGCCAATCGCCTGGTTTCGGCAATGACAGGTGACGGACATGAAACTCCACATCGAAATTTGGATCTTCTGCCAAATAAGGCAGGTCAAGATCAAAAGGCACGCGCACCAGGCGCTGTGTGAAAGGTGCCCAGAGATGGAGACGGTCCTCTATCCAGGAAAGGACCTCTTTAAAGCGAACCTTTCCGCGACCTGCGGTTGATTGATCGTAGATCATCAACCCACCCACCACGCTGGGTGTGCGTTGCGTGTCTGCGTAGAAAAACGAAGCGTCAGTATTTGATATGCGCCGCATGGAGCCCTTCCTTCAGGCGTGTTCTTGTCTTCGCTAGATCGCTTCTCGCATGATTGAAAACACGACAACCGCTCTAGATCTCTATTTCGTCGCATTTCCTGGCGCTGAATCGTTCAGCTGGAAATGCTCCGGCAAGATCAGCTCCCCACAACTGACAATTCGTCAATCGCTTGCCCGTCTTGCCTTTGATCGTACACAGAGAGACTTACCTTATGTCAGTCCAACTTCCTGCTTTTACGACATTTTTCCGCCACCGACCGCCTTCCCTCGGTTGGCAGAACCCGTGACTTACGCTTAACATCCTTAAAAACAAGTTGGTAAGGGGAGACGCCATCCATATGAACGACCAGATCCGCAATCGCCAAGAGCGCAATAACCCGATGCATCTCAAAGTCAGCGTGCTAGGGGGCGGGTCCTGGGGCACCACCGTTGCCGCACTTGTTGTCCGCAATGCCGAGACAAAGCTCTGGCTGCGGAACCCTGATGCAGCCACGGAAGTTAACGTTCTCAATACGAACAAGAAGTACTTGCCAGATGCCAAACTGCCGGAAACCCTGACCGCGACAACATCCCTTGAGGAAGCGGTTGCCCAGGCAGACGTCATTGTGATGGGGATACCCTCCCAGCAATTCAGAAAAGTGCTCGAAGATGCAAAACCCTTCATCCGCCCATGGGTTCCGGTGATCAGCCTGTCTAAAGGGTTGGAGCAGGGTACATCATTAAGAATGACCGAAATCATTTCTGAAGTACTGCCCGGTCATCCGCCGGGCGTCCTCACCGGTCCCAACTTGGCACGCGAGATAATGGCGGGGTCAGCGGCCGCCAGTGTGCTTGCCATGGAAGACGAGACCGTCTGCAACTCACTTCGGTCAGTCTTTCAGTCAGGACTTTTCAGGGTCTACACGAACAACGACCTGATTGGCTGCGAACTGGGCGGCGCCTTAAAAAACATCATCGCGATTGCGGTCGGCATGGGTGATGGATTAGGTGCCGGGGACAATACCCGTGCGGCTGTTATCACCCGCGGCCTTGCCGAACTCACCCGGCTCGGTGAAGCGCTCGGCGGCCGGGCGGAAACTTTTGCAGGTCTGGCCGGGATGGGCGATCTGGTCGCGACCTGCACCAGTCCACAAAGTCGAAACCGTCATGTGGGCGAAAAACTCGGCAAAGGCCAGTCGCTTGAGCAGATCATCGACGAGATGCACATGGTGGCCGAAGGTGTGAAGAGTGCACCGGTGGTTATGAAGATTGCCGAAGAGGCAGGCGTCACCATGCCGATTGCCGCAGAAGTCTTCAACGTAGTGCAGAACGGTTCAACACCGCAGCGGGCGTTCCGCGGCTTGCTCAGAATGGCCGCCGGGTCAGAAGCTGATCCGGGTTAGCTTTATGCGGCTTTCGTCCCGACTGGCGTTGCCGTCGGCCGATAGAGGCCAACCACGTCGCCTTCGATTTCTTCCAACAGATTGTCCAGCGTGTGGCTGATCATGCTGCAATTGCGGATCATCTCCACCTGTGGCCAGGTCGCGGCCTCCCCCTCTTCAATGAGGTATTCCATCTCTTCGCGATCGAGTGGGGCCAGGAGTTTGCGCGGGTCCCAGAAGCGACGACGCGGGATGATGTTGATGTCTGCCGTATATTCCTGCAATGCCACAGAGTGGAACATGTTGAGCGCTGAGTTCACGCTCGGAAGACTGCGGGTCATCTGGTCAGAGAAGTTGCGGGTAGCCCGGAACCATTCCTTCGTGGCCCTGCTGCCCAAATTCCAAAGATGGCCAAACAGGCCACTTTCACCATTCGGGTTTTGAATGGTCCACAGGATGATCGGATTGGTCTGGCTTGCAATGAAGTGGTTCACACCATAGAGGCGCGCCAGGCGTTTTGCCGGCATGTCATCGGTGACCGATCCATCAATCCAGCGCATGTCTGAGAGATAAGGCTGTTTTTCCCCATCAGCATCCCGCGCCATCAGCATGACCGGTGGAAAGACGCCAGGCACAGCGCAAGATGCCATCACGGCTTCGCGCACCAGCACATTCGGCGAGGTAATCGCGTTCAGCAGACGTGAGGCCTGCAGCTTCTTGGTGGGTGCGACTGAGACATTGATGTGGCGACCTGTGAGCTGGAACGCCTCGGCAAATGTGAGGTCTGGGATCCAGGCCTCAACCATCTCGCGCAGATCCTCTGTCTGGATGCGGTCACGCCACCCCAGCACCGAGGTCACATGCGCCTCTTCAATTGCCGCTTCAATCTCTATGTCCGCTTCAAAGAAAGGAACAAGCTCTTCGTCAGAATGGGTCCCGATCACCGCTGCTGTCAGAGCGCCGGCACTTGATCCAGAAATCACACGCGGCAGCAAACCTTCTTGCGCCAGCGTTTTGATCACACCGATATGGAAGGGCCCTAACGCGCCAGCGCCGCTCAACATCAGAGCCGACCGTCCGAAGCAATGGCTTGCTCTATGGAAAAAGTCGAGCTTCTCAGCTTTGGTAATGACGTTGGAACGTACTTTTGAAATGTGAATAAGAGAGCGTGTCACCTCTTCAACATAGTCAGTGATGAGGCGTTTGGTGCCAATCTTGGACTGTGTATAGAGCGAGGGCTTGCCCATGCCGCCCAGATTGCCGTGAATGCCTTCATTTAGGGCAAACAGCAGAGCGCGATCATCACCTGTGTCGCGAGCTTTACGGATTTCCCGAAGACGCTCGCGGATGGTTGCATAGTCATAGCGACTAGAATGCTCCTGGCGCTTCCAGTCTTCTGCACCTGAAAGCACGTCGTGCTCGTGCGCCGCTTCTTTCCACTCAGCATAACTGGTGGCGTCGTCCATCCTTTTTTGCGCGTTCTTCATCTGGAATGGGCCTCCGACTGTTTACATCAGCAACAATTGTGCAGTGCGAATAGAGCGCATGCTAGCCCCATTTGGCACGCTTCGTGTAAATTACGCGTCAAATATGTTAATCAAACCGCCCAGTTCATCGCCAAACCACATGCTTGCGGGAATAAATACCTATCAAAAATGGGGGGATTTCTGCGGTTTACCGGCCCTGGGCCTGGAAATTAGAATTCTTAGCCTAACCCGACAGATTTTTTGGCCCAGTCCACAAAATCGGTGGTCACTTCTTGTCGATTCGTCTCATTAAACAGCTCGTGGCGGGCGTCTTTATAGAGCTTTAGATCTATATTTCGAATCCCCGCATCGCGATATCGCTCTGCAACAAGGCGAACCAATTCACCGTTTAAGCCCACCGGATCGAGATCTCCGGAGAAGATGTAAAGAGGCAGGTCTTTGCGCACTTTGCTGATTGCTTCCGGCATTGAATAGGCGATGCCTGCCTCTCCCAAAGAGGCAGAGGCGGCATCTGATACGGTGAATCCACAGAGGGGGTCGGCGACATATTTGTCGACCTCTGCCTCGTCACGGCTGAGCCAATCAGACTCTGTCCGTGTTGGCGCAAATGCCGCGTTCAAAGTTTCAAAAACATTCGCTTCGGGATCAGCAACAGCGGCGGCCATGACGTCCACAGCTGTCGTTCCGCTCAAAGCGGCCGCATCGACCAGGTCACTGGCTTCTGTCAGCAGATGCTGCACCACCATAGAGCCCATTGAATGCCCCATCAAAACAACAGGCAATCCGGGGAAGTCTTTTTTTGCACGTGCAATCACCTCCTTTTCATCATCCACAAGACCGCGCCAGCCCGCTTCGCCATATTCGCCTAATTTTGAGGCATCGGGCACGGTTGCACCATGCCCCCTGTGGTCGTTGGCATAGACAATGAAGCCAGCTGCGTTCATCGCAGCGGCAAGTCGTGCGTAGCGCAGGGCGTGCTCGCCCATACCGTGAGCGACAATGAGAATGGCGCGTGGCTTTTCTTCGCCCTGCCAGCGGTGAACGACCGGACACTGATCATTTGGCGATGTCGGTAATGTGAAATGATCGTAAGTCAAAGTAACGCGTTCCCGAGTAAGTGTGATTTGACGGTCATACTGACATCCCCTCCAATGATCCGACAAGACACCAGATTGTGTCTGGGGACATAAGGTTGCTGGGAGGCATTCATGACTGCTGAGAATTCCGAAACAAGCTGGGTGAAAGTGGCTGAAGTCGACGACCTTGCCGAAGGTCGCGTTATGACGGTCACGGCTGGCACACTCTCCCTCGCGATGACCCATTTTTCCGGTCAATACGCTGCCATGGACAATCGCTGTCCCCACCAAGGTGGACCTTTGGGTGAAGGCTCCATTGAAGATGGCATTGACGGGCAATGCTGGCTGCGCTGTCCCTGGCACGGCTGGGATTTCGACCCACTAACCGGCAAGCCCCCTGGTGGGCATGAAGATACCGGCCAGCAAATGTATCCAGTCGATGTGCGGGACGACGGGGTTTATGTAGAAGTGCCCGCCGAACCCGAAAGCCCACGTACGATCTCGCATGTCATGGCCGACACGATGGTCAATTGGGGCATCAAACGGGTTTTCGGCATGGTGGGCCATTCCAATCTTGGCGTGGCCGAAGCGTTGCGCATGAAAGAGCGTGACGGTGAGCTTGGCTATATTGGCATTCGCCACGAAGGTGCTGCCGCCTTCGCCTGCTCCGGATATGCAAAACTCTCCGGCAAGCCTGCCGCCTGCCTTGCAATTGCAGGTCCAGGTGCCACCAATCTTCTTACGGGTTTGTGGGATGCCAAAGTCGACCGGGCCCCAGCGCTTGCGCTGACGGGACAGGTCAATGTTCAGGTGCTCGGACCTGGCTCTTTCCAGGAGATCGATCTGGCGTCGGCATTCGAAAGCGTCGCCCATTTCTCCCAAACAGTTTTGCACTCTTCCAAGCATGCTGAGCTGATGACGCTTGCCTGTCGCAGCGCGCTTGTTAATCGAGATGTGTCCCATCTCATCTTCCCTGATGATGTTCAGACCATCCCTGCTGATGATGCTGTCGAAGCAGGAAGCCCTGACGGACGGCTCGGCGACATGGCGGTGACGCCGTCTGACGCCTCCATTGCACAAGCAATTGACCTCATCTCAAAGGCCAAGCGCCCGGTCATCATTGCTGGCTATGGTGCACGCGATGCGTCGGATGCGGTCATTGCCTTTGCCGATCGGCTCAAGGCGCCAGTTCTTACTACCTTCAAGGCCAAAGGGCTGATCTCCGACAAACATCCTTGTGGTGCGGGAGTACTTGGTCGCTCAGGCACGCCGATTGCCAGCTGGTTCATGAATGAGGCTGATCTGCTCATCGCGCTGGGAAGCTCATTCTCCGACCATACAGGTATCGAAAAATCGAAGCCTATTGTGCAGGTCGACTTCGATCCGATGCATCTTGGGAAGACACACCCTGTTGATTGTCCGATGCTTGGCGACATCGGGCGCGCACTCGCCGCGTTTGAATCCGGTCTGCCAAAAACACTTGCTGCAGAAGACCAAACGGGAGAGGTCGCCGAACGTTGGAAGATCTGGCGCGATGAAAAGAAGAGCCGTGCTCAGGATGACAGGGGTGACGGCCTCAACTCAGCCAGCATCTTTGCCTCCCTCACAGACTTGGTACCTCAAAATGCGGTCATCGCCGTTGATGTTGGGAACAATACCTATTCTTTCGGGCGCTACTTTGAATGCACTGAACAGGACGTCTTGATGTCGGGATATCTAGGTTCTATCGGCTTCTCGTTCCCTGCTGCCATGGGGGCCTGGGCGGCTGTTCAGGATTTCCCGGAATATGCGGACCGCCCTGTCGTCTCGGTTTCCGGCGACGGCGGGTTTGGGCAGTACATGGCGGAATTCACCACAGCGGTGAAATACGGCATGAACATCACCCACATTCTGCTCAACAATTCAGAGCTCGGAAAGATCTCAAAGGAGCAGAAAGCAGGCGAATGGCCCGTCTGGCAGACCACGCTTCACAATCCAAGCTTCGCTGCCTATGCGCGCCTTTGTGGAGGACACGGCATAAAGGTGACAGACAAGGCGGAGCTCGCTCAGGCCATCAAGGAGGCCCTGGCTCACGATGGCCCCGCTTTGGTCGAAATCATCTCCGACTCAGATTTGCTCTGACTGCGGAGCATGCGAAAACCGTGAATGCTGAGAAATATTCGGTTTCTCTGGGCTTTTAGCCACTTTGGAAGGCCAAATAGAGATCTGGTTTTACCTTTTTTAACCTTGTACTGACTAAATACACCCGTGTTTTTTTGGGGAGTGAGATGGTCGACGCTGTAGGAAAGCCTAGCGCCAATGATGCGAGCGCCAGCGATATTGAGGCGCTGTTTTCGGAGGCCATTGAGGCACTGGATGATGGTTTTGCCATCTATGACAGCGAATTCCGGGTGCTCTACGCCAATGCACAAGCCCGAACAGACTTCAAAGACTGGTACGGGGTTATCGAAGCAGGCGGAACATTCAAGGACGCAATGCTGGCATCTCTGGTGAGCATCACAAAATACTCCGAAGACGATGGCCTGGAGGAGCTTGCGGAAGCCGCGGTCAATATGCTGCTGGAGGGCGAGCCTCTAAAAACAGCTATGCCTGACGGGCGCACCCTCCTCATTACTCATCGCCCAATGACTGGTGAGCGCTGGGTGGGAACGTCCATCGACATGACGGACGAGTTGGTGCGCCAGCAAGAGCTCAAAGAGATGAAGAAAGAGGCAGAGGCTGCCTCCCGCGCCAAGTCTCAATTTCTTGCAAATATGAGCCATGAGATCCGCACACCTCTCAACGCCGTACTGGGGTTTGCCAGCCTCATCAAAGATACGGAGCTTAATGAGCGTCAGTCGGATTATGTCGAGACCATTGTTGAAAGCGGCGAGTCTCTTCTTGCGATCCTGAACGATGTCCTGGACGTCTCGAAAATTGAAGCGGGCGCGCTCGACCTCGACGAAACCGAAGTTAATATTGAGAGGCTCATTCGCAGCGTCATGGCCTTGATGTCCGTGCGCGCCCAGTCGAAAGACCTTGAGATTGCTTCCTATGTCGACCCGAACATCCCCGTCTCCCTGGTCGGGGACCAGGGGCGCATCCGCCAGATCCTGGTCAACCTTATCGGCAATGCGATCAAGTTTACAGAGGAGGGCGGTATCTCGCTTGAGGTACGCCTCGAAGATCGCCTTCCAGGCGACAAGGTCGCAATTCTTTTCAGTGTCAGCGATACCGGCATGGGCATATCAGCTGAGCAACAGGCTCAACTTTTTGAGCGCTTTACGCAGGCGGATGTTTCGACCACACGCGAGTTTGGCGGCACGGGCCTCGGCCTTTCCATCTGCCACGACCTTGTCGAACTGATGGAAGGAACGCTTGAGGTTCAAAGCGAGGTTGGCAAAGGCAGCACATTTAGAGCCCGCATCGTCCTGGAAGCAGACGACGGAGATGAGCGCTACCTCGACTCTGAAGATGCACAGACGCTGCGCGGACGCAGATTGCTGGTTGTAGATGACAATCAGGTCAACCTCCGGGTTATCGGCCTTATGCTGGCGGCATATGGTTGCCGTGTAGAGACGATCGACAATCCCATGGGTGCCCGTGATGCCATTCTTGCCGCACAGGAAAAGGGCAAACCCTTCGAGACGATTATCATCGACCATATGATGCCGGGTATGGATGGTGTCCAGCTGGCCGCACAGCTTCAGGAAGACGATGACGTTAAGCCTGTGAAACTCATTCTTTCCTCGTCTGGCATTGCCACGGCAAGTCAGGCAGAGGAATGGGGTTTTGATGCCATCGCGCCCAAACCTATAAGCCAGCGACGCCTTATCAACACGCTCAACCGTTTCTTCGAAAGCATGCCTACAAAGGCAAAAGCGGAGGCGACTGCACCCAAGAAGGTCAAAAAGAAAGCGCCCAGGCCGAAGAGGCCATCCGGTGACGGCGCGGGGTGTCGTATTCTTCTTGCTGATGACAATCCAACCAATCTGAAATTTATTCAGAGTGCACTTGAAAAACATCCGGTAACCGTCGACACGGTTGGTGATGGCCGGGAAGCTGTGAGCGCGGCCAGGTCACTGCCTTATGATCTGGTTCTCATGGACGTACAGATGATCCACATGGATGGCATCGAAGCCACCAAACGCATTCGCAAGCTCGGCGGAGAGATTGCCAGTGTGCCCATCATTGCAATCACGGCAAGCGCCATGGCAGGTGATCGCGAGCGGTGCATTGACGCTGGCATGAATGACTATCTCGCAAAACCTGTCGCCATTGATCAACTGCTGGACAAAATTCGCTATTGGACCGAAGAAGCTGTTCGCGAAGCCTAGAGCGATCGCCTTTCCAAAAAGAGAAACTGTGATACAATCGCATCTTCTCTTAGGAGTGCTCTGACAGTGATCAAGTAACCACCAGAAAATTCTCAAAGACGGGCCCCACATCTAGGCCGCCCGCCCTTTCTGGCTATTTGATCTTTGGAGCTTTCATGCAACCGATAATTTATGACGTCGCCGTTTCGGCGGACGGCTTTATCTGCGGTGCGTCTGACGACGTGTCCCTCTTTCCCCATTCCGGCCCCGTGGTTGACGACTATCTGGAGCGGATGGCATCTTATTCTCACGCCCTTATGGGGCGCCGAACCTATGAGTTTGGCTATGCCCATGGGCTTCCACCGGGCGCTAATCCCTATCCGACTATGCGCTCTCTGGTTTTTTCCAAGAGCATACTTCTTCCAACAGATGCTGAAGTTGAGATTGTCGACCGATCCCCGCTTGAGCGGATTGACGATCTGAGACGAACAAGCCTTGGGCCCATTTATCTGTGCGGAGGTGGCGATTTTGCTGGCTGGCTCCTATCGCACGGGCGCATAGATCTGCTGAGACTGAAGCGTGCCCCGGTTTTCTATGGATCCGGGGTCAGGCTGTTTGGGTCGCATCTCCATCGGATGCCCTTCCTGTTAACCTTATCCAAGCTCTATGACGACGGGGTGCTTTTCCAGGAGTTCGCCCTAGCTTCTTAGGATCAATGCTCTGACAAAGTGAGCGGCGGGGCGCAGAGTGGCGAAATATCCACATTGTGACCCGCTCATTTGCGTGATCTCGTTGTTTTTGCTCGCAATTCCGGGTATCGATGGGAAAACGAAAACCTGGGGAGGTTTCCAGCCTATGTATAAAGAATTGGATGCTGCGTGGACTGAATTGACGCAGCCAGGACAAATGTTCGAAGTCGATACCGTTGACGCGCTCGGCCGGACGATCAAAACGTTCAAACATGCACCAGCCAGCCTGCGGGATATCTGGCTGCTCACAGCCGCTCATGGCGACAAAGACCATCTTGTCTACCAAGACGAACGGTGGACCTACACGGATGCCCACAACGAAGTGGCCGCCATTGCTGCATGGCTGACGGCCGAGGGAATTGGACAGCATGACCGCGTCGCCATTGCAATGCGAAACTACCCAGAATGGATGCTCGCTTATTGGGCGATTATTTCCATTGGCGCTGTTGCCGTCGGCATGAACGCCTGGTGGGTTGCCGATGAAATGAAGTATGGGCTTGAAGACTCCGACTCCAAGGTTCTGCTAGCCGACGCCGAACGTCTGGAGCGGTTCCTTGAAGTTCGGGATGCCTTCCCAGACATGAAGGTTGCCGGCGTGCGTCTTCCTGAGAAGCTACAGGGTACCGAAGGCGTGACGCCTTGGTCTGAGGTCAAGGCGACGACGCCAAATATGCCCGACGTCACCATCGCACCTGATGATGATGCTTGCATCTTCTACACATCGGGTACGACAGGTCGCCCGAAGGGTGCCCAGCTCACCCATCGCGGATGCGTAAACAACATTATGAACATCGCCTTCTCCGCTCAATGCCAGGGCCTTGCCCTAGCAATGGTTGAAGGTGAGTCCGCTGTCAAAGAACTGCAAAGTGCGGAACCGGCAGCCATGACAGCCCTGGTGGCAACACCGCTTTTCCACGTGACAGCCAATAATTGCGTGGCGCACGCGGCTACAGTCAGCGGCGGCAAACTTGTACACATGTATCGCTGGGATGCAGGTGAAGCGCTTCGTCTGATTGAAGCTGAAAAAATCACCCACCTGAGCGGTGTACCTGTCATGTCTCGAGAAATCATCGCACATCCCGACTTTGCAACGACAGACACATCAACCATGGTCTCCATCGGCGGTGGCGGGGCACAGCTGCAACCTGACCTGGTCGGCAAGCTCGACACCACAATGGAAAATGCGCGGCCATCAACCGGCTATGGCATGACCGAAACCTGCGGCATTATCACATCTGTTGGCGCTGACTATTTCGTCGACAAACCAGCAAGTGCGGGCCGTGCGATGCCCGTCTTCGAAACCAAGTGCATTGATGCTAATGGCGACGAAGTGAAGCCTGGGGAAGCTGGCGAGCTGTGTGTGCGAGGCGCACCGGTCATCAAAGGCTATCTCAACCGGGAAGAAGCCACAGCAGAAGCCATCCAGGATGGATGGTTGCGCACCGGCGACATTGTGAAAATCGACGAAGACGGGTTCATCTTCATCGTTGATCGCGCCAAAGACATGGTGCTACGTGGCGGCGAAAACGTGTTCTGCTCCGAGGTAGAGAGTGCCATTTTTGAGCATGAAGCAGTTGCTGAATGTGTTGTCTTTGGCGTACCAGATGATCGCCTTGGCGAAGAAGTCGGTGCGGTGATTGTTCCTGCGAAAGGCAAGTCGGTATCAGCAGAAGAACTTCGGGCATTCTGCAAAGCAAAACTCGCTGCCTACAAAATCCCGCGCTACATCTGGACGCAAGCGGAAAACCTGCCGCGCAATGCAAGCGGCAAGTTCCTCAAGAAGGAGCTGCGGAACACAATGGACGTGAAGCTGGCAAGCTAGTCTGTCAGAAAATCGATTATCAGATCGGCCACTTTTTCCGGCGCTTCAAGTTGGGGAAAGTGGCCGATGTCGTTTAGGGCTTCGAACCGATATCCGCCTGTGAAGGCGGGTTCTGCAAGGGCATAGCGGTCAATCGAAACCGCCCCATCAGCATCGCCGGCGATCACCAACGCAGGAACGGTAATCTCAGTTTCGGCAGATGACGCACGTCCCTCGTTCAGCTCTGCGTCAAAGAGTGACCAATAATATCCGAGCACTCCATCTATCGCGTCCGGCTCGCCCATGGTCGCTTTGATATCGGCAAGCTCGGCCGCTGGCACATCAAAGCTTGGTGCCCAAGACTGGTATATGCCATCAATGTGCGAGAAGTCGTTCATTGCCACCCATTCTCGGATGAAGGGCAGCTGGTAGTAGAGAAAGTGTGGGGCCTCAAAAAAAATTGACGGATCATCTGCCACCGCCCGCGCATGAGGAACTGACAGAGCAATCAATTTCTCAACTTTGGATGGGTCTGCTGTGGCTGCTTCATAGACGGTCGATGCACCCCAATCATGACCAATCAGAATTGCACGCTCTTCTCCTAAGGCTCCGATCAGCGCTAATGCATCCTGCCCCAGCGCGCGAACACTGTAGTCTCCCGTCTCACTAGCTGATGTTGGTGGGTACCCTCGCGTGAAGGGTGCCACGACACGATAGCCCGCCGCCGCAATACGCAGCTGTACTTGCGCCCAACTGCGGGCCGTTTCCGGGTATCCATGAAACAGAAGCACAAGTGGTCCCTCGCCCTCTTCGAGGTAGGCAAAGCTAATGCCATTGGCATCGATGTATTTCAGACCCTCTGCCCGCGCAGACATGGGACCGAAGGGCGCCACTATTGTAAGTGCGGCGATCAGAGCCACCACAACACCAGCGTTTGACTGTTTGACTTGCTGTTTCATTTACCCACCCCCCCATCAATGTTGACCACATGGTAGGCAGTCAGAGGAGCAGAAACAAACAGCATAAACCAGATCAAACCGGTGTGTGTGTTTTTACGGCTTTCTGGGCTTTGGCCCGACTAAACCCACAAAGACGCAGAATGCTTTCGCAGGTCCTGGCGGTTTTAACAGGATCGACACCTGTTTCAATTTGGGTGCGGATGCTGACAATGATCAGGCTTGCGATCTGATCCAGGAAAAACTCATCAAGTTCAATATCGAATGTCTTTTGATCGACACCGCGCTGAAGATCAGCTCTTAGAAACTGCAAAATGTCACCGCGCACAGGCGGCAGGTGCTGAAGCGCGCCGATGATCACGGCACCCCAAGCAGACTCACCAACTGCCATACGGATCGCACGCGTCGTCGCAGTAACCATCCGAGCAACAGCGCTTTCCACGGACCTCATCTCATTGTCGATCTCACGCGCTATCTCAACGGCGACACGCTGAGCTGCTTCGGTCAGGATTTCATCCTTGTCCGCAAAGTGGTTGTAGAAGGTGCCATTGGCGAGCCCTGCATGTTCCGTGATGTCGCTGATCTTTGCGAGGTCCATCCCCTTCAGCGCGATCACCTCCACCGTACTGTCGATCAGCGCCAGGCGCGTGCGGTCGCGCTTGGGCAATCCTTTGCCCTGATCTCGAAAAAGTACCTGTGATGACACGTAGGAATCTCCTTTCCGGTCAATTGGACCCTATTAAACCCCAGAAATGCTCGTGATTTGACTCATTTCCATTTATGACATATCTCTCATTTTTGAGAGTTCTCTCATTTATGGAGATATCATGCTTGAAACGCAAGTGCTTATTGTAGGTGCTGGACCCGTCGGACAAATGGCCGCACTTCTACTGGCTCGCCAGGGCGTTCAGTCCATCATTGTAGATCGTCGCCAAACTCGCCTGACCGCGCCCAAAGCGCATGCAGTGAACTCGCGAACACTAGAGATCTGCGAGACGGCAGGCATTTCAGCTGAAAAAGTACGCACGACCGGTGCACCGCCGGATGAAGCCGGATGGGTCCGTTTTGTCTCGACGCTAACTGGGGCACAGTTTGGACATCTGCCCTATGAACGCCAGCAAGACGATGTCAAAGACCTGACGCCCTTCCCGCTCTCCAATATCGCTCAGCCTGATTTTGAAGAGCTGTTGGAGACGGAACTGGCTTCCTGTCCACAGGTCACCCTTCTGCGGGGAACGGAATGCACAAGCGTTACGGAAACCGCTGATGGTGTCATTGCCTCTCTGGCGCCTACAGAAGCGGGGCCGGAGAAGGTCTCTTGCCGCTATGCGATAGCCGCCGATGGTGCCAACTCACCTATTCGTTCTGCGCTTGGCATTGGGCTGGAAGGTCCTGAGGGCCTCCAGCACAATGTGATGATCCATTTCGAAGCGGATTTACGCCCTCTTGTGGCAGACAGGCCCGGCATCCTCTATTTCCTCTTCGAGCCGGATGCTCAGGGCGCATTGATTGCCTATGATCAGGGCAAGACGTGGGTGTTGATGCATGGGTTTGATCCAGCGACCACTTCGCCAGACACGTTCGACGATGCGACATGCATTTCCCTGATTAAGAAAGCGGTAGGCGCAGACCTTCCTGATGTTCAGATCAAGAATGTTGGCCCCTGGACTATGTGCGCGCAGGTTGCAGAGCGCTATCGCGCGGGCCGCATCTTCCTTGCTGGCGATGCTGCCCACCGGTTTCCACCCACCGGCGGCCTTGGGCTCAATACCGGCATTGGCGACGCGCAGAACCTTGCTTGGAAAATCGCTGCTGTAGAAAGCGGTTGGGCGGGTGAGACCCTATTGGACAGCTATGAGACCGAACGACGTCCGGTTGCGCAAATCAATACCGAACAGAGTCTGGAGAATGCTGGGAAGATGTTCGACCTCTTCGCCGCGCTTTATGGTGCTGACCCAGAGAAAACGCGGGAGCGGTTTGACGCCATGTGCAAGGACCCGGCAGTTTTCCCGGAGCTCGCCCCGGCCATTGAGCTTCAGCGACCCCATTTTGACAGTCTCAATCTCCAGCTTGGCTACCGCTATGTGTCAGATGCGGTCATTGGCGCAGCACCTGTCGACAGAAGTGCCCCCATAGACATCAGCCGTTACGTCCCATCCACACAGGCTGGCGCCATTCTTCCTCACCAATGGGTGCAGAAGGACGGTGAAACCGAGTCGCTACTGTCTTTGATTCCTATGGACCGTTTCACTCTCTTGGCGGGTCCAGATGGTGGTGAGTGGGCAGAGCGGGTTAAAGCATTCACAACACCCATCGCATTGCTGGTCGAAGGGCTGGACTTCGAGATTAACCCCGGGTGGCACGGGTTCACCGACCTGCCGGATCAGGGAGCCCTTCTCATACGGCCTGATCGGCATATTGCGCAACGGTATGCCTCAGTCTGTTCGGCAGAGCAGCTCTCAAACGACCTGACCTCACTTCTCTCACACAAAGAAAAGGAGCTCCTTCATGGATCTCGGGCTTAAAGGAAAGACAGCCATCGTCTGCGCGTCATCTCGCGGTCTCGGCAAAGCCTGTGCAGCCTCGCTCGCGGGCGAAGGCGCCAATGTGGTGATTAACGGCCAGACGCAGGAAACGCTAGAAAAAGCAAAGGCTGACATTGAGGCTGTTGCAGCAGGAACGGTTACTCCCGTTCTTGCGGATCTCAACACAGAGGATGGCCGTGCCAAGCTCCTTGCCGCGGCGCCCAATGCGGACATTCTCGTCAACAATAATGGTGGTCCCCCCCCCGGCGCTTTCGAACAATGGGAGCGTGATGACTGGCAAGCGGCATTAGAAGCCAATCTTCTAACCCCCATCTTTATGATCAAGGCTCTCATTGGCGGCATGAAAGAGCGCCGCTTTGGACGCATCGTCAACATTACCTCTGCCATGGTGAAGACACCCATTGGTGCCATGGGGCTGTCGACAACAGCTCGCGCCGGTCTGACTGCCCTCTCAAAAGGGCTCTCTAAGGATGTCGCACCCTTCAACGTGACGCTCAACAACATGCTGCCGGAGCGGTTTGACACGGACCGGCAGGAACAGATGGCCCAGCTTGCCATTCAGTTCAAAGGCATTACGCGCGACGAAGCCCGCGCGGAAATGGCAGAGACCATTGCTGCAAAACGCCTCGGGGATCCAGAGGAGTTTGGAGATGCTTGTGCATTTCTTTGCAGTGCCCAGGCCGGCTTTATCTCCGGTCAAAACCTTCAACTCGACGGCGGCTCATACGCCGGTCTTATCTAGAGGATCACACTATGGAACCGACCTTTGTTGCCCGCATCATTTTCTCCTTGATTGCCATTGCCATCAGCGTTGGACCGATGATTGCCGACTTTAACAAGACTCATGCGACCAATCCTCTTTGGACCCCTCATGCGCGCTTCCATGTTGTCTGGCAGGTACTCACTCAAGCAGGTGTGTCGATGGTTATCTTGACGCTACTCTGGCTTCCGGCAGCGGACCAGATAGCCCACACCTGGATTGCGGTCTGCCTTCTCTATGTTTGGTTTATCGCCTTCTATGCGACACTTGGGTCGATGAGCCTGTTCGAGGGATCGCTGAAAGATGTGAACGGGATCAAACCCTGGCGCTGGAAGATTTTGGGGAAGACATATCTTGTGGACACAAATCTCGGCGGCGGTACGATCCTGTTTACGATCAATAGCTTGGGCGTCTACCTGCTCATCGCCTGATCTTGATAAACTCCAACTACGAAAGTTCGATCCAGATGAGACATTTTTTCTCACCCATCCTGTTTGGTTTCGCCACGGCTTTTCTCAGTGTGCAAATTTTCGCCTCAGGGGTAGCCTCTGCGTCACCTTCAACTGTCGAAGTGGCGGCATCTGCCGAAGCTCTGACACTTGCACGGGTGAATGTGGACGGTACACCACAGCTCATCTCCGTCAGCAGCTACACAGATGGCAAAGTATCCGGTGTGGTTCTGACCGGCGCACCGGATGATCCGATTGCCGCCTTTCAGGAGCTGGGATTTGAGGGGCTTGACGCATTGATCGAACGGGCAGGCGCGCGGATCGAGATAGAAGCCACTGACCTATTGATACCTGTCGCGCTCACGGATCGACATATCGCGGCAGGCACAAATTTTCCCGAACATGCCGAGGAAGCAACAGTAGAAGACGGCCCCTTTCTCTTCACCAAAGCGGTCCAACCAACGCGGCGCGGAGAACTCACCCACTCTGATGAATGGCTACTGGATTATGAGGTGGAGCTCTGTTTTGTCGGTTTTGAGCCGATTGATCTCAGCAGCCCGCCGGAACATGTGGGACTCTTTCTCTGCAATGACTTCACGGACCGTGCGGCACTTCTCCGTCATCTTGATCCGTTCGACCCGGCCTCAGGCAAAGGCTTCACAACTGGCAAGAGCGCGCCTGGCTTCATGCCCATTGGGGACCTTTTTGTGATTCCTCGTGATCGGAAGAGGTTTGTTCCCGACATTGAGCTCACGCTTTTTGTTGACGGGACCGAACGCCAGCGCGCCTTTCACCGTCAGGCGGTTTGGGACTTTGACGAGATGCTTGTCCAAATTGATCAGCGTCGCGATGTGGTCTGGGACTATCGGGGCGAGCCCGTCATGCTGCCGCTTGAGAATGGCACCATTCCCCTTCGTACTGCCCTGCTTGGTGGCACGCCAAGTGGCACTATCTTCCAGGGTGGCATAGGGTTCTCTGTCTACGTTCGCGCCTTCTTCAACTGGCTGTTTGGCGGATGGGATCGCTCCATTCCACAATGGGTGGTTGAAACAATTATTGAGGATGCCAAAACGAGCGGTACCTTCCTTACACCTGGCAATCAGGTTGTGCTGCGGGCAGACAAGCTGGGCACTGTAGAGACGCTGATCGTCGCCCCATAGTCAGTCAGCATTTGAGGTGTCGCCGCGTACCAAGCGGCGATGCCACATATATAAGATTGGCATGCCGACCAATTCGGCTGTCCATGACCCAATAATATCCGCACTCAAAACGATTTCCGGGTTGCTTGAGGCAACCCGCATCAGGCCACCGAGAAAAATCAGGCCAAAAGTCAATTGCAGCGCCTGGCCGAAGCGGACCGGGTTATATGCACCCTGCTGCCAGGCATTATCGACTCTTAGGCCTGGGTCCAATGAATTGGGTCAGTCTAGGACGCATTCAAGCGCGCTGTGACCCGCAGCAGGGACTTGATGCGCTCGTTCTCGGGCAGATCAATGGCCTGACCAATACGCAAAAGCAAATCGGCTTCAAGATCATGCAGCTCTCCGTCTGCCAACGCGACTTCCCACAGATAGGTCATGAGTTCACCGCGTTCGGCGAGGTCAAAGTTCTCTTTGATGGTCTTCGTGAAGATCCAATTGGCGTAGGCTTCTTCATGCCGCTCCTCCGCTACTGAAAGCAGTTCCTCGATCTGGTCGGGCTGTAACTCCAGACGGTGGCGGATGATGTCGATGATGTGTTTGCGTTCACTCTCATCGAAATCCGTGTCGAGATGGGCAAGTTCTACCATCAACGTCGCCGCCGCGACGACAGTGCGGTCAAATCCCTGGTGAGCTGACTGCTCTTTTTTCCCAGCACCAATTGCCTTCAGTGCAGCTTTTCTAAAACCTTTGAGCATGTTCAGCCCCCCCTTACCCGCTGGCCTGCACCTCTGACATCCTGCGGCCCTTTAGGGGCCGATTGTTCACACATGACCGCCCAAACGCAATTGCCAATGATCAATTTAAATCTGCCCGTGATCCGCCCTTCTCCCTCTTGCTGGGCGCTCTGGTTGCTGTCATCCTGCCCAAACTGATCCGCCACGATGAGCGTTGGGGGTGACCGGCTTTTGGGGAAGCTGACGAGTGGGGGAGTTGATGGTCAAGGCGTTCGAAGAGTTCATATTCCGGTTTCGGTTCGCAATCCTCGTCATCATGGCGATCTTCACCATTGCTACCGGATATTTCGCGACAGGCCTGAAACTGGAGGCAGGGTTCCTGAAACAGGTTCCTACCGAGCATCCCTATCTGCAAACCTATTTCGAGTACCAGCAGGACATGCCGGGCGCTAACTTGGTACTCGTGGCTCTCAAGGCGAAAGAGGGCACCATATGGAACAGGGAAATCCTGCAGCGGCTGCACAAGATCACTGAGGAGGTTTCCTTCCTTCCGGGCGTCGACCGCTCACGCCTTTATTCGCTCTGGTATCCAACGACCCGCGCGCTGACGATCGATGAATTCGGCTTCCAGATGGAAGACCTGATCCCCGGAACCCTTACGCCTGAGCGCCTGACAGATGAAGATATTGCAGACATCCGCGAGCGTACGATTGCGAGCAGCTGGATCGGTGGCATTGTTTCGGAAGACGAAACAGCTGCTCTGGTTGTCTTTGAGATTAAGGCGCCCGGCGGTGCTTCAGGTGACATTGAAAGTGCACAATCGACCGCTCTCGATGTCGCAAGCCTGTTGGAATCCAAGATCAGAGCGCCTTTCAGTGATGAGGTGAGCGACGTTGCCATTATCGGGTTCCCAAAGTTTATCGGCGACATTGCCGAGGGCGCGATCGTGGCAACAAGCTTTTTCCTGCTTGCTTTTGTCATTACAGGTGTTGCCGTCTTTGCCTATGTGCGGTCGTTTATCCTGACAGCCCTGGCGATCGGCTGTTCGCTGGTCTCAGTCGTCTGGCAATTGGGTGTCCTTAATCTGATTGGGATGGGGCTTGATCCCCTTGCCATCCTCGTTCCCTTTCTGGTTTACGCGATTGGGGTGAGCCACGGCATGCAGCAGGTCAATCTGATTGCGACCCAGATTGCGAAAGGCTCCGATGGCCTTAACGCCGCCAGACAAACCTTCCGCCGCCTTCTTGTCCCTGGCTCCATGGCGCTCATTACAGACCTGGTCGGGTTTATCACGCTCTATCTCATTCCTGTGGGTGTTGTGCGCGACATTGCCATCATCGCGACCATCGGCGTTGGGCTTAAAATCATTTCCAACCTCATCATGTTGCCGCTGCTGGCTTCTTACTTTCGCCGGGACGAAAAACAGGTACGCCTTTTCATCAAGGCACGGGTTTTCCGCGAGCGGGTCATGACCTGGATCGCAGGCGTCGCAAAGCCTAGCGTTGCGCCGCTGATTGCCGGCGGCTTGGTTGTTGTGCTCGTTGGATCTGCAATTGGAGCGCAATACCGCCATGTGGGCGACCTGACCCCGGCGGCGTCTGAACTTCGCCCAGATGCCAAATACAATCAGGACACCGCCTTCATCACACAACATTTCGACATCGGGACGGATGTATTGGTGCTCGTGCTGGAGACACCACCGGATGCCTGCATCAATCCGGGTTACATGAAATATCTCGACGCGATGACGAGAGACCTCTCGTCAATCGATGGCGTCTTGAAGGTCGACTCGCTGGCCTCCACCGCGCGCTTTGCCTCGTCTGTCTCCGCACTTGGTAATTTGAAATGGCGCAATCTGCCTTCGACTGAGCGACAGCTCATTTCTGCCACGGCACAAGTTGATCCGGCCCTCGGATTGCTCAACGACGCCTGCACGATCCTGCCTCTCTTTATCTACACTGTCGACCATAAGGCAGAGACAATTGATCGACTTATTGAAGAGATCACGGCTTATGCAGAAGAACACCCACTAGACGGTGTAAATGCGCGGATAGGTCTTGGCGGGGTCAGCGTCATCGCTGCCACAAACCAGGTGGTGGAAGCGTCGGAAGCTCCGCTCCTGATTTATGTGTTCCTGACCATCATCATCCTTGTGCTCATCGCCTATGTAGACTGGCGCGCCATCATTTGTTGCTGCGTGCCGCTCCTGCTTGCGACGTCTCTTGGTTATGTTTTTATGGTCGTGTTCGGCATTGGCCTTAAGGTCACCACCCTACCCGTTCTTGTGCTGGCTACGGGTATCGGCGTTGACTATGCGTTTTATCTCTACAGTCAGATCCGCATCTTCCAACGCGAAGGGTTTCCGATTGCGGATGCCTATCATGGCGCACTGTTGAGTACAGGCATGGCCGTTGTTTACGCCTCCATCATGCTTGCAGGTGGCGTCGGAACATGGATCTTCTCACCGCTGCAATTCCAAGCAGATATGGGAGCCCTTCTATCCTTCATGTTCATTGCCAACATGATCTGCGCGATTGTAGGACTGCCTGCCCTTGCTGCACTCCTTGAACGGATTGCACCTCCAAAACATCTCCGGACTGCTTGAACTTTAACGGCTTCGCCCACACACCGATTTAGACTCGACTCGTTCTCGTCCACTTCATAAACTGAATCTATCAGTTTTGATGATCAATAGGGCAATGATCATCATGCGTAAGCACACCAACCCTCAACCGCTGAGTCTCAAGGATGATCCGCACCCGGATTCTGATGGCACTGTTGGCTTGTCTGTCACTCAGCAATTGCATGGCCATCTCCTATACAGACGATGACAATGTTCGACACATTATCGGCTTGGTGGAAATTGCATTGCCCCCGGATGAGGCGGGCACCAGGCCGCGAGCAACTGCCATACGCATCCGAACCCTCGGGGTGAATGCGTTTTCAAATCCGGACTCCAGCGGGGTCATCCTTGGCTATGGCGATGCCACATTCATGACCGTCCCAAACAATACCTGTGTGGACCTTGCCGCGATGGGTCCCTGTGCTGATTTTTCTTCCACACCCATCCCCGCTGTCGAAACAAGGAGCCTGACCCCATGAGCATGAAATCTCTTTTGATAGCGTGCGTGCTCGCCACACTGACATTTGGGTGCGCCGGGAAAGAGCGAGTAGTTTTTGTCACCAGTACCAATCTCGGTCTCAACGTCGACGCAACAACAAACTCCGCGAGTATCGCCTATGACCGTATTGAAGGATACTTTGCTCCAACCTATGAGAATGGGGCGCTCCCACCTGTCGTTGGATCAATAGAAGTGGGTGGAGATATCTTTACGCCGGAGATCCGTCAGGTGTATGCAACCGGCCATGCCGCCGAATTGGCCACTGCAAAAACTCCCTCGCCAGAGCCCAGAAAACCGCTTCTGCGACGCCGGGATGGGAACGCGTTCTTTGGCACATCAACAACATTGGGACTCAATGTGACATCAGCAGCAGGCGGAGCGCCCATTAGTATGAATTTCGGTTTCCGGCGCAAAGAAGCTTCAATCCTGCCCCTTGGGCATGATCCCGTTACAGAAGAAGACAAATATCCATCTGTTCTCGCTTCCATAGACAACGTAACCCATGCAGGAGAAAGCGTCGGACTGGATAACCAGCAGTTCTTCGCAACTGGTTTCGCAGCTGAAAATCTCGCCCAAAAAGACGCAATCAGAGATGTATTCACAGCGACTTCACTGATTGCTCTGAGAGATGGATTAACCAATGAACAAATTGAGGAGGCCATAAAGCAGGGTGAGGCCGACGCCCAAACAGACCAGCAAAAACTCAACGAGCTGATTGGGGTCCTCGGCTCCCGAGAGGATTTTGCAAAAGATCTGTCGGGTTTGGTGGCAGCCAGTGAAGGACTCAACCCGAACCAAATCAACCAGATCAGCGCAAAGACAACATCGGATGCTTTGCGAACCTACCTCCGGGGACGACCCAGCCATATTGAGATACTCCACAATGCTATTCCTACATGGAAACAGGGGAGCTGAAGATGACAAATCAGATGAGAATATTTGTATGCAAGGACAAGGCTTCCGCACTTAGAGCCAATACCTATTTGAAGAGCATCCAGTTTACCAACGAACAAATCACAACTGAAAAAGTTGGTGACCTTGCATACAACGCAAAGAAATTTCTTGCGCCTGAAGACATTCACTGCCTTGATGACCGGGAAAGCAAATACATCGTCATTGGCCGTATGTAAGCCTGTATCCAGTATACATTGTTGCCTACAAGCACACCGATGGTGGCCGACCTAACATCAGCGGTCGCAGCCCTTCCTTCCTGTTCGAAATTCGTTAGAGTGAATGCACGAAATTTCTCGGGGGGAGAATTATGGTCGACGCTACCGTTCAGGGACGGAGCCATGCTGGACGCCATCTGGCGCTTGGTCTGCTCGTTGTTGTTTACACGTTCAACTTCATTGATAGGCAAATTCTTTCGATCCTGATTGAGCCCATCAAACTGGAACTCGGACTCAGTGATACGCAGATGGGGCTTTTAACCGGGTTCGCGTTTGCTCTTTTTTACGCAACACTCGGCATCCCCATTGCCCGTTACGCTGACCGCGGCAACCGCCGGAACCTGATCGCGCTCGCGCTCGGCGTCTGGAGTTTCATGACGGCAATCTCTGGTCTTGCGCTCAATTTCTGGCATTTGCTCATCGCACGCATTGGCGTCGGCGTCGGTGAGGCAGGCTGCAGCCCTCCCGCCCACTCAATGATTGCTGACTACTTCCCTGCGGAAAGCCGTGCAACCGCCCTTGGCATCTATTCGCTCGGCATCCCTGTTGGCATCATGTTCGGGCTTTTTGCGGGCGGCTGGATTAATGAGTTTTTCGGGTGGCGGATGGCATTTTTTGTCGTCGGTATTCCTGGCATTCTGCTCGCATTTTTAGTGCGGTTTGCGATCAAAGAACCTGAGCGCGGCATGGCTGAAGGCCGCGTCGCATCAAGCGAACAGCCCTCCATTTCAGAAACCCTCTCCTATCTTTGGAAAAAACCGTCTTTCCGGCATCTGGCTTTTGCTGCGGCCCTCACGGCTTTTGTCGGGTACGGCGTTGTAACGTGGGTGCCGACCTTTCTTATCCGGTCCTTCGGATTGGGAACAGGTGAGATCGGCACTTGGTTTGGGCTCATCTTGGGCATTCCAGGTGGCCTCGGCATTGCACTCGGTGGCTATTTTGCTGACAAGTTTGGCGCAAGGGACACACGCTGGTATCTCTGGACAACTGCCGTCGCCCTTGTGATTTCCATTCCCTTTAGCGTCTATGCCTACCTGGCTGGGACAGCGACCATTGCCTTTATCGCAATGATAATTCCGATCTTCCTAGGCAACTTTTATCAGGCAACGACGTTTAGTCAGACTCAAGGATTGGTTGAACTGAAGATGCGCTCCGTCGCTGCGGGTATCTTGTTGTTCATCATCAACATCATTGGTCTTGGACTGGGGCCAACGCTCGTAGGGGTGGTGACAGACCTTCTTGAACCCACTTATGGACAGGAAGCGCTCCGCTACAGCCTGGTGATCTTCACGTTTGTGAATATCTGGGCGGCGTTCCACTACTACGTTGCCGGGAAACACCTGAAGAAAGATCTGGTTCTCTCCGGCAGCTAGCTGACGTACCTGTCACCGCCTGAATGTTGAGCGTGCAATCGACACGCTCAACATGATGGTGGGGATAAGTCCGAGCGCCACAATGAGCAGGGCGGCGGTGGATGCCTCCGCCAGCCTTTCATCAGATGCCAACCTGTAAGTCCGCGTCGCCAGGGTCTCAAAATTAAAGGGGCGCAGCAGGAGCGTTGCAGGCAGTTCCTTCATCACATCGATGAACACAAGGAGGAAGCCAGCCAGAAGTGGTCCGCGCAACAATGGCAGATGGACCGCGGACAAGACACGGCCTGGCCCCGCTCCCAGCATGCGGGCCGCATCATCCAGGGTGCCGTGAATTTTTTCGAGCCCCGCCTGCGTGCTGTTGAATGCCGCTGTCAGAAAACGAGCCACATAGGCGAACAGAAGCCCGGCAATCGTTCCCGTCAGCAGCAATCGAGGTTCCATGCCCAACACATCTCGCATGAAGATCGCGAGCTTTGTATCAAGCGTGCCAGCAAGTGCCAGGATCCCAATGGCAATCATGGCACCTGGCAAGGCATAGCCAAGCGTTGCCAACCGAATGAGCAGCTGGTTTGCCATCGAGGCATCTCTGCGCTCTGCATAGGAGAGGAACAATGCGATACCGGTGGCAATGAGTGCTGCGCCTGCAGCAACGGTCAGCGAATTCCCAGCGAAAGCGAGGAACTGGGATCCCAGAAGCGGGTCCCCCACATTGATCGCGTACCGAACCAGGACGAATGCAGGGACGAGGAAACCAAACGTCACGGGTACTGCACAAGCCAGAAAGGCAGCGAGGCTTTTCAGAGGAGGCAGTATGATGCGCGCGGCGGCCACGTCGCGCCCGAGCGGGTTCGCCACAGTGCCCTGGCGGTTCAAACGCTCCAACAACACAAGGGCACCTGCAAAGAGAAAGAGGACTGCCGCGATCTGCGCGGCTGCGACAGGCTCTCCCATGCCAAGCCAGGTGCGAAAGATCCCCGCTGTCAGAGTCGAGACACCGAAATAGTCGGCCACGCCATAATCAGCGATCGTTTCCATTAGGGCGAGCGCAACACCTCCCGCAATAGCCGGACGGGCGCAAGGAAGGGCCACGCGTAAAAACGCTTGGGTGGGCGAAACGCCGAGCACTCGGGTCGCTTCAACCAGAGCGACAGACTGCCGCTGAAAGGCTGTACGGGTGAGGAGGTAAACATACGGGTAGAGAACCAGACTCAGCATCAGAGCAGCACCGCCGAGGGAGCGGATCGGTGGAAAAGCGTACTCCCCTGCCCTCCAGCCGGTTGCATCCCGGAGCAGAGATTGCACCGGCCCGGCAAATTCCAGGAGGTCGGTATAGACATAGGCGATGATGTAGCCTGGCATGGCGAGCGGCAGGACGAGCGCCCAACTCAAGATGCGTTGCCCAGGAAATTCGAAGGAGACGATCAACCAGGCGCTGCCAACGCCCAACAGGATGGTCATCACACCCACAAGCACCATAAGCAAGAGCGTGTTGCCCACGTAGCCTGGCAAGACGGTACTGCCCAAGTGCACCCAGGCGTCCCCGCTTGTCTGAGTGAGGCTCCACAGCACCGCCAGAATGGGGGCCGCGACAAACAGCGCCACCAAGGCTGTTGCCACGGGCCAGCCTATGGTCGAGGCAAATCGCGGGCGCTCAACGGCGGGCAATTCTGAGGGACCATGATCTTTTTGGGTGACTGACATTCTACACTTGATACAAATAGCGCTCGCCTGCGCAAAGTAATTTTGCGCCTCAGTCGCAATTCTAGCCTATGCAGAGCCAATAAGTCGCGCATGCCCTTAGATTTCAGCACTATCGCCCACGCCTATGGCACTGAAAAGGTACTGTCTGACATCAGCCTGTCGGCGGCGGATGGTGAGATACTCTGCCTTCTGGGCGCGTCCGGCAGCGGCAAAACAACCCTCTTGCGACTGGCGGCGGGGCTTGAGGCCCTTCAAGCGGGTACAATCACGCTCAATGGCAAGGTGCTATCGCAGCCAGGCCGAGATGTCCGGGCGGAAGAACGGAAGATCGGCATGGTTTTTCAGGACCATGCCCTGTTCCCTCATTTGACCATCGCAGAAAATGTGGCATTTGGTCTGACGCGTACCGATCCAGATCGCGACGGGATTGTTCAGCGCACACTCGCCGATGTCGGACTTGAAGGCCTGGGTGGGCGTTTCCCTCACACGCTCTCTGGCGGCCAACAACAGCGTGTCGCCCTCGCCCGCGCATTGGCACCTGCGCCTTCTGTAATCCTGCTGGATGAACCCTTTGCAAGCATCGATGTAACGCGACGGCGGCAACTGCGCGAACATGCGCGTCTTGCGCTCAAACAATCCGGCGCGATCACTATTATGGTGACACATGATCCCGACGAAGCGCTGGATATGGCCGACAAGATTGCGGTGATGGATGACGGTCGCATCCTGCAATGCGGTCAGCCTATTGAGCTGTACAACGCGCCTGCGACAGCGCTTGTCGCATCGCTTTTCGGCGACGCCCAGACGTTCCGAGCGAAAGTCTCTGGGGCCGACGCCCATTTCGACTATGGCACGTGCCCGCTTTCCCCGTCGGCAAGCGGACTACCTGATGGATGCTTCGCAGACTTGGTGGTGCGCCCCAGCAGCGTGACCTTGACGCCAAACCCAGATGGCACAGGTCTTCATGTTCTCGACACCCGGTTTCGTGGAAGCCATTGGCTCGTGCTTGTCGGCACCGACGACACGACCAAAACGCCGCTGCGGGTTCATATGGCTGATGCATCGGGATTTGAGGAAGGCACACCGGTTCAGGCGTCCTTTGAGGGAACAGGTGTCTTCCTGTTTCCCGCGGCCAACTGACCCATCGGTCGCAATATCCCTTGTTTTGCGCTTGCGGCGGTCCTACATTTCTCAGAATTGATAGTCATTCTTAAAAAGGTGCCCGCCCCGTGTCCAAAACATTCGGCAAAGCTCTGATCCCTATTATCGGTGTATTTCTGGTCATTTTCGCCGTTTCCAATGGTCGGGCATCTGAAGAACTCAACATCTATTCCGCCCGTCACTACGACACGGACCTGATGCTCTATGAGCGGTTTACGGAAGAGACGGGCATCAAACTCAACCTGATCGAAGGCAAGAGTGAAGAGCTGTTGGCGCGTCTGCGCCAAGAGGGTGAGTTCAGCCCCGGCGACGTCCTTCTCACCGTTGATGCCGGACGCCTCTGGCGGGCGGAAGAAGCAGGGCTTTTTGCCCCTATCACGTCGCCCCTTATTGAAGAGCGCATACCAGCCCATCTCAGGCACCCAGACGGAATGTGGTTCGGCATTTCAAAGCGCGCACGTGTGGTGATTTACAACAAGGATGCGGGCGTGCCTGACGGCCTTACAACCTACGCCGATCTAGCGGACCCTTCCCTCGCGGGCCAAATCTGTGTTCGATCATCCAGCAATATTTACAATATTTCCCTTCTTGCCTCGATCGTTGCGCACGACGGCGCAGAGGCAGCTGAGGCCTGGGCTGAAGGCGTTGTCGCCAATTTTGCCCGTGCCCCGCAGGGCAATGACACGGCGCAGATCCGTGCGGTTGCAGCTGGCGAATGCCGCGTTGGCATTGCCAACACCTATTATGTCGCGCGACTGATGAGATCGGAAGACGAGGCAGATCGCGCTGTGGCTGAAAAAATCGGCGTGATCTTCCCCGAACAAGATACCCGAGGGAGCCATGTCAATATTTCCGGTGCCGGGCTGCTCGCTCATGCCCCCAACAAAGACAACGCTGTTCGCTTTCTTGAGTTTCTGACCAGTGACTGGGCTCAGAAGGTCCTTGCCGATGGCAATAACGAATACCCGGCTGTAGCCAGTGTCAATGTGGAAGGCCCCGTGACTACGCTGGGTACCTTCAAAGAGGACGAGATTAACGCCTCTGCCCTTGGGGAAAACCAATCGCTTGCGATTAGAATATATGACCGAGCGGGCTGGCGCTAAATCTCGGACTGACGCTCAAAACACCGCGCGTTTCTGCTACAAAGAGCCCGCAAAACCAGTTTGAAGGCGGGTTATGAGTGAATTTCCAAGTTGGGTGACCAGTGCGCCGCCAAAGCCAGACGGGGCAGCCGAAGCTCGGGCGCTGGCGCGCCAAGCGCGCCTCACCAAACCTGCGGGATCTCTGGGGCAGCTGGAGGATATTGCGATCCAGCTTGCGGGCCTGACCAATACGGACCGGCCATCTGTTGCCACCCCTCATATTCTGATTTTTGCCGGGGACCATGGCATTACCGCTGAAGGCGTTTCCGCCTATCCGTCTGAAGTCACCGGTCAAATGCTGGCAAATTTCGTGGCTGGCGGCGCTGCCATCTCCGTCCTCGCGCGGGAACAAGGAGCCAAACTGCAGGTTGTTGATGTGGGCACCCTTGCGACAGAGGCGCCGGGGGGCATCCACGCCGATAAGGTTGCCTATGGCACTGACAATTTTCGGCGTGGTGACGCCATGACTGAAGATGAACTGTTCCACGCGCTGGGCGCTGGTCGGAACGCGGCGGCCCGCGCTATTGGCGAAGGTGCTGATCTTCTCCTGCTTGGAGAAATGGGCATTGGGAACACGAGTGCTGCAAGCGCTGTCGCTGCGGCGCTAACAGATGGGAATGTCGCGGCGCTCGCTGGCGCCGGAACCGGTCTTAACGCGGAGGGCATCTCTCACAAAACGCGGGTCATTGCAGAGAGCCTGGCGTTCCACAAGCTTGATAGCGGGAGCGCCAGTGCGGCGCAGTCGCTTCAAAAGGTTGGCGGGCATGAGATCGCCGCTTTGGCCGGTGCTGCGATTACCGCTGCGCAGGCACGTGTCCCTGTGCTCGTCGACGGATTTATCTGTTCAGCCGCCATGCTTGCTGCCGTCACCGCAAATCCGTCTATTCGTCCCTGGCTTCTTTTCTCTCATCGGTCTGCGGAAAGCGGTCATGCGCGTGTGCTTACCGCGCTCGATGCGGACCCGCTGTTTGATCTTGGTCTTCGACTTGGCGAAGGTAGCGGCGCGGCGCTTGCCCTGCCACTCTTGCGGCTTGCCTGCTCTCTTCACAATGAGATGGCAACGTTTGACAGTGCGGGCGTATCGTCGATCACATGAGCAATCCCGCCCATATCACAATCTTGCGCCATGGTGAGACGCCGCTTACGGGCCTCTTCTGCGGCAGCAGCGATCCGGAGCTCACAGAAGCCGGATGGGCTTCACTCGTTGGCCGCACAAAAGAAGGGGACTGGGACAGGGTTATCACTTCACCGCTCAAGCGTTGTCATGCCTTCGCTGAAAGCCTGGAACTTCCATTGTCAATTGATGCACGGTTCAGAGAAATGGACTTTGGCGATTGGGAAGGTAAATCCACGGAAGAAGTCTGGAATGCCGATCGGAGAGCACTCACTGCCTTCTGGGAAGACCCCACCGCCAACCCGGCGCCCGGTGGTGAGCCCTGGGCGGTGATGTGTGCCCGCACATCTGAGGCATTTGAGGAAATCGGGCGCGCGGCACAAGGCGAGCGCCTACTTCTTCTGACCCATGCAGGTGTCATGCGATCTTTACTGGTGACACAGCTTGGTCTTCCCTTTGCCTCTGCTTGGAAAGTCGCCCTGCCAACAGCAGCAATTTTAGAGATGACGGCGCATCACGATCCAAACCACGCAACATTCGATGTCCAGCTAACGGCACTCAAGGGGGACGCGTGAACAAGCCCCTCATCTCTTTCATACTCGCGGTGCAGTTTCTCACGCGCCTGCCCACGCCGCAGATCAACGGCTTCGAACCGGCGGCCCTTAGCCGTGTCTCTGGCTTTTTCCCTGCAGTTGGGCTCATCGTGGGTGTGCTTCTGTCGCTCGTCCTTTGGAGCGGATCGCTGATTGATCCTTGGGCTGGTGCTGCGCTGACGCTTGGCGCGTGGGCATTCATCACCGGAGCACTTCACCTTGATGGACTCTCAGACCTTGCCGATGCTCTTGGCGCTGCACATGGAGACGAAACACGCTTTCATGAGGTCCTGAAAGATCCCCATATCGGGACCTTTGGTGCTGTAGCCCTCATCGTGCAATTGGCGATGAAGCTCACCCTGCTCATGCTCATCGCCGAACAAGAACTCTTTTGGGTTTTGATCCCGCTGTGCGCCTGGTCCCGACTCGGTCCTCTTTTCTGGGCACACTTCCTGCCTGTCCTGCGCCCGGCTTCCGCAGAAACCGATGGCATGGGGGAACGGTTCTCCTGGGAGATCAATCCCATCACTCCCTGGGCGTGGGCGGCCCTTCTCCTAATCAGCGCTTGGGGGGCGCCCGCTTTTCTGGCGGCTCCTTTCGTTCTTTTGGTTTGGGGGGCTTACCTGCAGATACGGTTGAAGGGCCAAACCGGTGATTGTCTGGGTGCAGGGATTGAAGTCTCAGAAAGCCTCTTGCTTCTGGCTTGTGTAGTTTTCGTTTGAGGTTGACCCAGTGACCAACACATTCCATCTGCCGCACACAAGCCCCTTCGCAACTCTCATTCTCGGCGGTGCGCGTTCGGGCAAAAGCCGATACGGGGAGAACTTGGTTACGGAAACCAAAGGCAATTTTGTCTATGTGGCCACGGCAGAAGCCCGCGATGATGAGATGGCGGAACGCATTGCACACCACCAAAACCGACGCGGAGCTGTCTGGCGACTAATAGAAGAACCTCTCGACCTACCGGGCGTGTTGCGCAATCAGGTGAGTGAGAAAGATGTCGTGCTGATTGATTGCCTAACGCTCTGGCTCGGCAATCTGATGGAGGCAGAAGCGGATATTGCGGCGGCCACGGCTGAGCTTCTAGCGGCGATAAAAGCCTGCCCTGGGCGACTGGTTTTTATTTCAAACGAAGTGGGCCAAGGCATCGTTCCAGACAATGCCCTGGCTCGACAGTTCCGGGACGAGGCCGGATGGCTTCATCAATCGTTGGCTGCGGAGATTGATGCTGTGCTCGTCGTCATGGCGGGACTTCCGCTCATCCTGAAGGCACCGCCGCAAGGTTAAGCAACCCATCGATGTCGAGAGCCTCTTCCATCGCACCTGCCAGACGATCCAGGGCGCGATCGACTTTCCCGTCGTGATCTTGACCATCACTTGTCGCGCCCAAGCCTCCCAAGAAGTCTTTGCGAAATGCACCGTTCTCAAACAGCCCGTGAACATAAGCGCCCATGATGCGACCATCTTCACTGATGGCGCCATGGGGTGCACCTTCGACTTCCAGGAATGAGCGTTCTAGATCTCGCCCTTTGGTCTCGCCAATATGAATCTCGTAACCGGAAAACGGTGCGCCCGAGGTTGCTGCTCTTCCAGTTACTGTGCGTAGTAGCTTTTCCGGCCGCATTACCGTCGCCACATCAAGAAGCCCTAGCCCCGGCGTCATGGCTGCCGCACCTTCACGTCCTTCTGGGTCATTCACGTGCTTTCCCAGCATTTGAAATCCACCACAGAGGCCCAACACCCATCCACCGCGACGGATATGCGCCTGAAGGTCAACGTCCCACCCTTGCGCGCGGAAGAACTCCAAATCAGCAATTGTCGACTTCGTCCCTGGCAGGATCACCAGTGCGGCATCGCCTGGTAACGGCTCGCCTGGAGGAATGAACTGAAGATCAACACTCTCCTCCTGAGCAAGCGGATCGACGTCGTCGAAATTTGCAATACGCGAGAGCATGGGCACAGCTATCTTCAGCTGACCCGCCTTCTTCTGCTGGCCGCGCTCCAGCACAACCGCATCTTCTGCTGGCAAATCAGCGACTGCCCGAACCCAGGGAAGCACGCCGAGACTTTGCCATCCGGTGCGGTGCGCAATCTCTTTCATCCCATCATCAAAAAGAGAAACATCGCCTCTGAACTTGTTGATAAGAAATCCTTTGATCATGCCTTGGTCAATCGAATCCAAAACGGCATGGGTGCCAACAAGACTCGCGATCACCCCGCCTCGGTCTATGTCACCAATGAGGACGACCGGCGTCCCTGTTGCAGCTGCAAAGCCCATATTGGCAATGTCGCCAGCGCGCAGGTTGGTTTCGGCAGGGCTGCCCGCCCCTTCCACCAGAATGAGATCTGCATCGCGTTTCAGGGTTTCGAAACTTTCAAGAACCGACGCCAATAAGTCCTTCTTACGGGTCTGATAATCCCGGGCTTCAGCGGTGCCCCAGACCCTCCCCTGCACCACAACCTGCGCACCAGTATCGCTCTGTGGTTTGAGAAGGACTGGATTCATGTGAATGCTTGGTGGCACGTTGCAGGCACGCGCCTGCAACCATTGGGCGCGACCGATCTCCCCGCCTTCTACGGTCACAGCTGCATTGTTCGACATGTTTTGCGGCTTGAACGGTCGAACGGCGAGCCCCCGATTAACGGCCGCGCGGGCAAGCCCCGCAACCAACACAGACTTTCCGACATCTGAGCCTGTGCCTTGAAGCATCAACGCCTTGGTCATGGGATGTCGCTTAGACGCCGATCAACCACCACGTCACCGCGATCATCCCGACGCACACTGATGCGATAAACGCGTGCAAGGTTTTCGTCACTCAACACTTGATCTGGCGTCCCGTCTGCAACGACAGTTCCTTCATGCATCAGATAGAGCCGATCACAATAGCGGCCTGCCAGATTGAGATCGTGCAGAACGACACCAACGGCTGTTCCGTCGCTTGTGGTCGACTTCAATGCCTCCATGGTGGTTAGTTGATGATAAGGGTCGAGCGACGCTGTTGGCTCGTCCACTAGCAGGACCCTCGCCTTTACCGCAAGGGCACGAGCAAGAAGGATCCGGCTGCGCTCCCCTCCGGAGAGTTCGGTCACAGGGCGATCCGCAAACGCTTCGGCGTCTGTTGCCGCCAACGCCGCGTCGATTGCGTGTTTGTCCTCAACCTTCAGGGTTTCCCAGGTTGAGCGATGCGGCACACGTCCGAGCGCCACCAGGCGCCGGGCCGTCAACGGCCAGGCAACGTTTTGGCCTTGTGGCAGATAAGCAATCGCTTGCGCATGCTTATGGGCGGCGTCGGCTGTAATGTCTGCGCCATCCAACAGCACTGAGCCGCTGTCTACCGGCACGAGTCGTAAGAGAGATCGCAGGAGGCTCGTCTTGCCCGCACCATTGGGACCAACGAACCCAACCATCTCACCTTCCTTGATGGCGATGGAAACATCACGAACGGCGGCATGAGTCCCCAGCGAGACAGATATGTTCTGAGCGGCAATCATCGCATGGTCCGTCGTGTATAGATGATGAGCCAGAGGAAAAACGGTGCGCCGAGGAGGGCTGTCACCACGCCCAGCTTCAGTTCCGCATCCCCCGGGATTGTCCGCACGCCAATATCCGCCAGAACCAGCAGGAGAGCGCCTGACAGTGCGCTCGGCAACAGCAAGCGCCCCGGGTCATGGCCCACGAGAGGACGGACAAGGTGTGGCGCAACAAGGCCGACAAAACCAATCGCTCCACTCACAGCAACACCACCACCAACCGCGAAGGCTGCACCAAAAACAGTTTGCAGGCGCACCCGCCGCAGATCAACACCCAGCGAGGCTGCCGCATCCTCCCCCAAACTAAGAGAGGGAAGAGCGCGCGCCGTGGAGAGAAGCAACACCCAGCCTGCAACCATGAAAGGCCCTGCGATCCAAAGCTCCGTGAAGCTGCGATTTGCGAGGGAGCCCAACAGCCAGAGCACAATATCGTTCAGAGAAAACGGATTGGGCGAGAGGTTCATTGCCAGAGACGTCAAGGCTGCTGCGAGACTTGAAATTGCCACGCCCGCGAGGATGAGGGTCAGGATACTGGCGTCTTTTCCCGCAAGCCATACAAGCACCAACATGGCGGCGATAGAAAAACTGATCGCAAACACAGGAACGATGATCGCAGACGAAGCGGCAAACCCATAATAGATGGCCACCACGGCACCAAGCCCTGCACTGGAGGACACCCCGATCACACTTGGGTCAGCCAGCGGGTTTCTGAGCAATCCCTGAATGGCAGCACCCGCAAGCCCCAGCGAACCACCTACCATTGCGCCCAATAAAATGCGAGGTGCTCTGATGTCCTGCACAATGAAGACATAGCGTTCGTCTCCCGTACCGAAAAGCCCCCGAAAGACGTCAGCCACGCCCAGGGGGGCGTAGCCCAGAAACAGGCTCGCCGTCATTGCTGTCAGCAGCAGGACCGCCAGAAGTATTGAGGCAGCGTATGTTGAGCGAAGGCCCATTAATAGTCGATGCCTCGCTTTGCCTTAATCCCAGATTCGAACGGGTGCTTTATTGGTGTCATTTCAGTGATGAGATCGGCTTTTGCGCGAAGCTCCTCTTTCGCATCCCGTCCAGTCACCATAACGCTTGTGCGCGGATGACGTTTCATGAGGCCTTTCAGCACTTCATCAACCGGCAAATAGTCGTAGCGCAGCACAATGTTCAACTCATCAAGCACCACTAAGTCATGATCGCCGGATGCCAGCATTTTCGCTGATACGTCCCAGGCGGCCCGTGCCGCCGCCATGTCCTTCTCACGATCTTGCGTATCCCAGGTGAAGCCCTGTCCCATTGTATGCCAGGTGACAAGGTCCGGGTACTTCTCGAAGAATTGTCGCTCCCCTGTTTTCCAATTGCCCTTCACATATTGCACGACGCCGACGCTATGGCCCCAGCCAAGCGCGCGGATGATTGACCCAAAAGCTGAGCTGGACTTGCCTTTTCCATCCCCAGTGAGGATCAAAAACAGACCACGATCAGCTTCTTTCTTCTCAGACATTTTCTCGCGATGTGCAGACTGGACCTTTTTCATTTCTTCTGTGTGTGTCACGTTCTCGTCTTCAGCACTCATGTTTGCACTCCCATTCTGTCAAAGCTGTTTCGAGACGATCCCACGCCCACGGTTCACCCGGTAACCCGAAGCGAAGGTAGTTTGGCATATTCGGAAATGTCCGGATGAAAATTCCATGATCAGCCAAGTGGCGCGCTAACCCCGCGCTGTTCTCAACCTTTACTAGCGCGAACAGAGGTGTGCGTCCGACTTCCCTACCACAGCGCGGGACAACCCTTTCGAGCAAACGATCCATCTGTTGGTTGAGCTGCAATCGCGTCTCCGCGATCCAGTCCACATCTCCATAGGCTTTTGCCGCGATGCGGAGCGCTGGGGTGCTCGCGCTCCAGGGACCCAGGCGCTGCGCCAATGGTGCCGCTATGTTTTCTGGGGCGAGCAAGAAGCCCAACCTCAGGCCTGCTAGACCGAAGAACTTCCCAAAGGATCTCAAGACCAGCAGACCTCCTCGCTTAACCTCTTTCGCGACACTGAGTTCAGGCATGCAATCAATAAAGGCTTCATCGACAATCAGCCACCCGTCTCGTGCTTGCTGGCGTGCCCGACAGGCATGCAGCGCGGCGTCCTCAAATACATGACCATCAGGATTGTTCGGATTGGTCACAACAATGACATCAGCATCCGCGGTTAAAATCTCTGATGCTGGATATGTTGAAACAGTGTGCCCAGCGGCCCGCCAGCAAGCTTCATGCTCCCCATAGGTGGGCGACAACACGGCCACGCGTTTTTCACAAAAGAGATAAGGCAGACCAGAGATAATGGTCTGCGTGCCTGGCATAACATGCACAAACGCCTGATCAACGCCTGAGTAGTTTGCGAATGCGGCACAGCACGCTTCGTCATCCGAGCGAGTTGGCAGTCGGACCAACCAATCCTTATCGATTGAAACTTCATAGGCACGTGGGTTGATACCCGTGCTTAGATCTATCAAAGGCCTCAAGGCCTCTGGGTTTTGACGACCGAACGCTTCGAGATCACCACCGTGGAGGAGAGGATTCATATCGGCGCTCCTCCCACAAGGGCAATAACAAAAATCATCGCCGCAATCATTCCGAGCATTGTCAGATAGAGTTTCAACGAACGATCAAGATCGCTTGCCTCCAGGTCTTCAGAACCATCGCCAAGCCATACGCCCTGGGTGATTCCCGCCTGGTACATCCGCGGCCCGCCCAAGCGACAATCCAATGCCCCCGCCACTGCCGCTTCCGGCCAACCCGCATTGGGTGACAGGTGTTTCGATGCATCGCGGCTCATTACTCGGAAGGCTGCCCTGCTCCGCCGCAGGCTTCCCGCGCTCAGGCAAAAAAGAATGCCGGTTAGGCGCGCCGGGACAAGATTTAGGAAATCATCCAGACGCGCTGCAGCTTTGCCAAACCATTCATATCGATCACTTCTGTGGCCCCACATGCTGTCTGCTGTGTTGACCAGTTTATAAACCGCGATGCCCGGTAGGCCCGCCACAAGCCCCCAGAAGAGAGGCGCAATAACGCCGTCTGAGGCATTCTCCGCGAGGCTCTCAACCGCTGCTCGGGCAATGGCAGGCGCCTCCAACGCATCTGTGTTCCTGCCTACAATGAGAGACACTTTCTGGCGCGCGTCCGCAATGTTGTTACAGGAAAGCGCAGACTGAACGTCACGGACATGTGTATGGAGCGACCGGCTCGCGACCAGCGTTGCGATGATGAGAAGCTCCACCATCCATCCATGGGCTACATGGCCAAGTGTTGCGCTCAGGGTCCAGGTCATCGCGCCAAGTAACGTGATCCCACCAGCCAGCCAAACCATGCCGCTCAAGAAGTCCCGCCGGGGATGACGGCTATGGGAGTTTAACCAAGCTTCCCCGAAGCTCAGAAACCGCCCCATCCAGGAAACAGGGTGCCCAATGCTTCGCCATATCCAAGCCGGATATCCTACTGCGCCCTCAAGCGCGAGGGCACCCAGCAGTATCCAAGACGTATGGAGGCCAAACAACATTCACCGGTCCACCGCGTCCAATGACAAGGCCCTGCGCGTGGCTGCGATTTCTTCAATCGCGTCGACAACAAACCAGGCTGCGCAGGCAATCTCACGACTGGGAATACGCGCCACAGGTCTGACGTCGCCCTGTCTTCGCAAGAACTCGTGGCGAGAGAGAGACCAGTTACTCAGCTTCCCCGACCTCAAGTCATAGAACCCAGCGACAATCATGTCGGGCGGACTGAGCGCTAGAGCTTCCAAGTTCACCGGGTGCCAAGGTGACGTCCCCAGCTCAGCAGACATGTTATCGACGCCTGCGATTGTCATCATCTCATGGATGAAGGTACCGCGGCCGGTGGTTGTTCCCGAAGGGGTCACATAAAGTGCGACGGGGCGTTCTCCCTGGGGATCGGTCTGAACTGATGAGATCCGCGCCTCCAGATCAGCTGCAATTGCCTCTGCCCGGTCCAGATGCCCAAGTGCCTTGCCGACTGCCAGGAGGTTTGATTTGGTCTCCTCCAATGTCACAGCCAGTGAGACCTGCACCACGGGGATGCCATAGCGTTCCAGCGTATCTGCTGCACCATAGCCACCACCCCACAAGCGCACGACCGCTTCTGGCTGCAGGATTAGAATCTCTTCTGCAGTTGGTCGGATTTTCGGTATACCCACTGCTTTTTCTGCGAGGTATGAAAATTCCGTCTCTGCGTGGGGTGAGACACCAATGATCTGGTCGACATCAGCCAGTGCCAAGACATATTGGTCAGCGCAAAAATCAAGAGAGACGACCGACGGGCCGGCCGCCTGGCCAGCGGACACACCGCTGACCAGAAGGCCGAACCCTAATCCGATTGTCGCTCTGATCATCCTTTGATCCGAAGTCCGAAGAAACCAGAAATGCCCGGCGTCCCAAAACCCAGAATATCCTGGTATTGTTCATCGAGCAGGTTCTCTACGCGCGCGAAGAGTTCCACTTCATCGTTCAGTTGATAGGAACTGCGAACATCCACTCGGAACCAGTCCTGGACAGGTCCATTGTTGTCGGTCTCATCATCGTTCCAGGTGACGGCGCCGCCAACAGCCAACGCTTCTGTCGGGTAGGTCGTGACATTGAGCGTCGCAATGTTTGCCGGTGTCCGTACAAGCTGACTCCCGGTAGACACATCAATCGCGGACTGGTGGGTGAAGTTCGCACTCAGATCAATCCAATCTGCCGGGCGTGCTGAAGCAATGAATTCCCACCCTTCTGTTTCAACCTGATCAACATTCAAGTACCCGCCTGCCGGGAAAGAAAAATCAATTTGGTTTTCGACATCTTGTTGGAAGTAATTCACCTGAACATCAGCTTTGCCGCCCAAAAACTCCTGCTCAATACCCAGATCCCAACCTCGAGATTCCTCAGGCTTCAGATTGGCATTGGAGCCTGTCGCCCCACAGCAGAAGAAGGTCAGTTGGAACGGCGTCGGTGACTTGAACCCTTCGCCCCAAGACCCTCGGAAGACAGTTCCGGTTTCAGTCAACTCGTAGGCACTTGTGAAACGGAAAGTGGTAACGCCGCCAGCAGTTTCATGATCGTCATGGCGAACACCACCAATGAGCGAGAGACCCTCCAGCGGAAGCACCTGAACCTGGCCGAAAACGCTGTCGGTTTGGATCGACGATCCACCCTTTATTTCAGTATCTTCAGTTTTTAACCCGACGATCGCGTTCCAGGTATCCGACATTGTCACGGCGCCCAGATATTCCAGAGATGTGCGCTCACCAGTTGCACTAAAAGAGCGCACTCCATTTGATTCATTGTCACGGTCAGTCAGAGAGTGACTGGCGGTCAGGCTATTCTGAAGCTGACCTGAAAATGTGCTGAGGTGAAGTGAGGCATTTGCCTGCAGCTCACGGGTATGCCCAACCCGATCTCCGTCACCACCGACACCACCGCCGGCATCAAACTCGTTTCGGCTGTCTGAATAGCGAATGCCACCTTCAGCACGCAAAACTTCGGTCAGATCTGACCCAATATTGCCGCTGAATGTGTAATTCTTGTAGCCATCTTCCTCAATGTTGCCATCATTTTCATCAGCCTTGGAAATCCCGTTTGTGCGGATGCCGCTTAGCGAGATTCTATAGTCGGTATCACCCACTTCGCCTGAAACGCTGCCGCCGGAACGGAGTGTGTTGAATGAACCCGCTTCAACAAATGCGTTGTAGGCAAACGGTTCTTCCGCCCGTTTTGTGATGATGTTCACGACACCGCCAATTGCCTGAGATCCGTAGAGCGTACTCTGAGGGCCTCTCAAAAGCTCAATCCGCTCAATATCATTCGGGTCAAGATTAGCGAAATTAAACCCGGCGCCTGGGCTTGCTGGATCATTGACGATTACCCCGTCAACCAGAACCAAAGTTTGATCTGAAGAAGCGCCGCGAATTCGAACTGATGCCGATCCACCGAAAGGACCATTCTGATTGATTATGACGCCAGGCAATGAGCGAATTGCATCAACCGTGAAGGCATATTGACGCTCTTCGATTTCCTCTGCCGTTAAGACTGAGATGGAGCTGCCCACCTGCGTCGTAGCAATTTCAGTCCGCGTCGCGGTCACCACGATTTCCGGTGCTTGCTCAGCGGCAAGAACAGGTTGCGCCACCGCCCAAACGGGCACTGTTGTTAGAAGAATTCTCTTTAGCAATGACATTATCAGTGTCCCCTTTTAAGGAAGGACATCGGCCCAGCGGCCCACAACAATGTGTGGAGCACGGAACCATCCGTCCTTCATCCAAACATTGTCGTCACTGCGAGAACCGCTCCCATGGACACACCCGGTCCGGGGACGGACGACGCAATGGCAGGTTTCCTGACTTGTGGATCGACGTTTTCTGCCTGTCTTCCCAAAGCGCCGAGCGCGCTTCAGTGACATTTAGAGGTGGCAGAAAACTTCCCACTTACAGTTGCGGGTACAGTTCCGGGGTTGCACCGGATTCCCTTTTACCCCCGAGAACGGGGCACCATTGCGGGAGGGTGTAGCGCATACACCAGCTGACGGCAAGGCAGGAGCCTGCCTGTCACTTCCGAAATAGGACTTTCGATCGGCCTATCCGGCCCTGCCATCCGTGGCGCACAAGTTCCGGATCATCATGATTTTCAATGGGATAGCCGAGGCAGAGATAGCCAACAAACTGCCAATTTGGAGGCACATTTAATGTGCGCGTGATTACTTTTGGGTCGAGAATCGAGACCCAACCCACGCCGACGCCTCTGGTTCTCGCAGCCAGCCAGAGTGTGTGAATAGCGCAGACGGTCGAATAGATGAGCGTCTCTGGCATGGTTTGACGCCCGAGACCACTCCCGAGCACCGTTTCAGTGTCTGAGAAGACAGCAAGGTGGACCGGTGCTTCCTTTAGGCCCGCAAGCTTTAGTTCAGAATATAGACGCGCTTTCTCGTCTTTATAGAGCTTGGCTGCTTCAGCGTTTTCGTGCGCAAAGCTCTCTGCAACCATATTCCGGTGATCTGGACTCTCCACGGAGACGAACCGCCAGGGTTGCGCATTTCCAACACTTGGGGCGAGACAGGCACGATCAATCAGTTCTTCGAGGAGCCCAGGTTCCAATGGATCTGTTTTGAACCGACGCACGTCGCGCCGCCAGGCAAGCAGACTATCGAACTGCGAAGCAAATTCATCTGTAGCATGAAACGCATCTGTCATGCGCCGCACTCAATCAGATTGACGTTGTTTTGTCAGCAACTCATCTCGCCGCCCGCATTCCAGGGCGATAACTCTCCGCGATCGTTGGCTCAAACGCCTCCCAATCCAACAAGACAGGCGTCGTTTTTTCTTCGGCAAACAGCGGGACCTGATCTGCAAAGTGGGGCGACGTTTCATCAATCGTCGCGGAGCCAAACTGATGAATGCTCTCCGAAGAGACATTGCCGTCTTCATCCCATTCAACAAACATAATGTATGTGTCGCCGCCTTCGGCGCCGAGACGGCCATCTTCCTCGGATTTCTGACCATACACGGCGCGCAGAATGTCCGGCCCGCCCTGGATCGGCATGTCGACACTGCCCCGGATGATGCGATTTGCGTCACCCCATTTGGGGTCAAGGCGGCCAAAGTGCTCTTTCAAATGCGCAATGGCATCTTGCAGGCTATCGAGCGGAGCGGGAGGTTCCTTTCCACCGAGCCGGGCTCGCACCACCGGCTCCCCCATCAATACGCCGAGCGCCGCACCGCGACTTTCATAGTCGGTCTCCAAATTCCACTCTCGAAGGATCGCCTGAGCCTGTTTCAGATCTTCATCGCTGCCCGCGTCCACTTTGAGCACTTCCTTGATCATCAAAGCGAGTTCTGACTCGGTCGAGTATGCATGGTCATATTTGTAGGCTCGGAACTCTTCTGCGCTGATGGACCCATCGGAACCAAGCAGTTCCAGCGCGCGAAACGCACGGTTCGTCATCTGTGTTTCGATGCCAAGCGTTGCGGAGAAGTCTTCAAGCTTCAAGTCGTCTTCTGGAGCGGTCGCTTTGAAGGGCGTGCTGTTTGCTTCTGTAACAAAGCCCGCCTTTGGATTGAGCAGTAAAGGCACCTGATCAAAGGGCAGGTACTCCTTCCAGATCAGATCGGAACGATCACCGGGCAAATATTGTTGCCAATCAAGACCCTCCAACCGATTTGGCATCTGACCATTGTAGAGGAGAGCTATGTTGCCATCGGCATCCCCATAGACATAGTTGATAGAGGGCAGTGCCTGCATGGCCATAGCGGCCAGCCATTCATCCAGCGAGTCCGCCTTATTCATGGCGAGACGCTGATCGATGTTTCCGACTTCGCCCATCCCTGCATACCGTACTGCATAGGTTCCATGCTCCTGACGGATGACAGGTCCATGCTCGGAATATTCAACATCGCGCGAAACGGTCCACCAGAAGGGTCCCCAGAGCCGCACCTTGATGTCCACACTCGTTTTCTCAAACTCCCGCCACTCGCCATCCAACAGGTATTGATCCGGATGGTCCGGGTTCACGGTGAGAACATAAGTATCGACAAGGTCTGGCTTGTTGACGGTTGAGGCCCACCCGACCCGGCGGTTGTGACCGTGTAGCATGAGCGGCGACCCAGGGAACACACCACCAACGGCATCCCACCCCTCTTCACTTTTCAGACGTGCTTCATACCAGGCAACGGGGCCCTTATAAGGCTGATGGGAATTGATTAGGAGACGCGTCTTCCCGTCTGCCGAACGCGAGGGCGCCACCGCAAATCCGTTTGATCCAGCATGGGCGAACGCTTCGTCGGTCAGCAGGAACGCGCGCTCAGGCCCTAAGGAGATCTCACGTTTTCTCTCCGGCTCAAAGAGCTCGAGAATGTGGTTTTGCATGCCATAGAAAAACGGGGCCTTGAATGTGAAGCCCGCGACCACATCCTTACCGGTCATGGGCAGAAGGCCAGCCTCAACCTCACCTGGGTTAAGGGCCGCGTAATAATTCACACCGTCTGCATAGGCTTCTGCCAATGCACGGGCTTCAGGCGATACATGAGTATAGTATTTAGCATCTACCGCTTCCCACACACGCAGAAGGTGCACGAGATAGTCGGTCACCGCGGCGTCTATCCCCTTGGTCGCAGCGAGTTGGCCTCTCGAGGCAATCGCCACTTCTTGGATGGTCGCAAAGTCGTCTTCCGCATGAGCAAAAGCCAGGCCGAAGGCCACGTCCGGATCGGTCTTGCCGTAGATGTGGGGAATGCCAAAGTGATCTCGGTGGATCGTGACATGGTAGTCGTTCGCTCTGGCAATGAGAGGTGCAGGATCAACAGGTGGTGGCGCCTCAGCTTCTGCCCTGAGCAGCACGACCCCGACAACCATCAACAGCACGATCCCAAGCAGACTTCCAATTGTCGTCAATGTCGCGCGCATGTGTCTCCCCCGACCAAGATTAGGCGGAGAAGGTCACACGAGACTTCACCATATTCAAGCCCGGCGTCAGATACCCGACCCTTAAACGGCCGCAGCGAGGTAGCTTGCCTGGTTGATCGCTCTCTTTGCATCCAGCTCCATCGCTTCATAAGCACCACCTACGAGGCTCACTTTGGCGCCGGCAGCTTCCAACTCATCAAAAAGTGTTCGCAGCGGTTCCTGACCGGCGCAGATGATCACGGTGTCGACGTCCAGCGTCTGCGGTTCATTGTGGATGAGGACATGCAAACCATCATCGTCGATGCGCCGATATTCCACGCCATTCATCATTTTCACGCCGCGCCGTGCCAAGGTTAGGCGATGAGTCCAGCCCGTCGTCTTGCCGAGCCCCCGCCCCACGGAGGATGTTTTGCGTTGGAGCAGCGTCACTTCCCGATCAGACTTGGTGATGACGGGCTCAACCCCCGTCACGCCACCACGGGGATGGTTTTCGAAATCAACACCCCATTCTTTGGCAAAAAGACCAATGTCCAGCGCTGACGACTTCCCTTCATGAGTGACAAGCTCAGCAACATCAAAGCCGATGCCGCCCGCACCCATGATCGCGACTTTCTTGCCCACTTTTGCTTTACCGGTGATGACATCCACATAGCGCACCACTTTGGGGTGATTGACGCCTTCCACATCCGGTGTGCGTGGCTCAATGCCTGTCGCCACAACGATTTCGTCATAATTCTCGTTCTGCAACATACCCACTGACACGCGAGTATTCAGCCGCAGATCAATGTCATGGACATCAATCATTTTGTTGAAATAGCGAAGCGTCTCATAAAACTCTTCTTTGCCGGGAATGCGTTTTGCGAGGTTGAACTGCCCACCGATTTCCGAGGCCGCATCATAGAGCGTCACCTTGTGGCCGCGTTCAGCTGCGACCGTCGCGTAACCAAGCCCTGCAGGTCCGGCGCCGACAACTGCAATGTTCTTTTTCGCTTTAGCTGGCTCATATTTCAGAAGCGTTTCATGACAGGCCCGGGGGTTGACCAAGCATGACACTTCCTGATTGCCGCCGAATGTATGATCAAGGCAGGCCTGGTTACAGCCAATGCAGGTATTGATTTCATCTTCCCGGCCTTCAGCAGCTTTTTTGACAAGCTCTGCATCCGCCAGCATGGGACGCGCCATGGAGACAATGTCCGCATCGCCGTTCACAAGTACGCCTTCGGCCACATCGGGCATATTGATGCGGTTAGAAGTGATGCAAGGCACGCTCACTTCCTTGCGAAGGCGCCCCGTTACACTGGTAAATGCCGCACGCGGCACCATGGTTGCAATTGTCGGCACTGCGCTCTCATGCCAGGTGAAGTGGGTGGAGATGATGGTGACGCCTGCTTTCTCCAACTCTTTGGCGAGCAACACAATTTCTTCCCAGGACATACCGCCTTCGAGCATGTCCATCGCAGCAATTCTAAAAATCAGAATAAAGTCATCGCCCACCGTTGCCCGAATGCGACGGACAACTTCCAGCGGGAAACGCATCCGGTTTTCATAGGAACCGCCCCATTGGTCCGTTCGCTGGTTTGTTTTTTGAACCAGGAAAGTAGAAAGCAGATATCCGGCGGAGCCGATCACCTCAACCCCATCGTAGCCTGCTTCTTTGGCGCGGGCGGCACAGTTGGCGTGATCGGCGATCTGTTTTTCGATGCCCGCTTCGTCAAGTTCATTGGGCACAAAACGCGCGATGCGGGAGCGGACAGGTGACGGCGCAACACATCTGTCATGGGGCGCCAACGGACCGGTGTGCAGGATCTGCATGCAGATTTTTGTGTCCGGGTCGGCTGCATGCACTGCATCGGTGATGACTTTGTGCCGGGCAGCTTCTTCCGATGTTGAAAGCTTTGCGCCAAGTCCCCCTTCTTCGTTCGGTGAGATGCCGCCTGTGATAATCATGCCAACACCACCACGGGCGCGCTCAGCAAAAAACTCTGCCATGCGCAGATGCCCGTCTTCGCGTTCTTCAAGCCCGGTGTGCATCGAGCCCATGAGAGCGCGGTTCTTGATCGTGGTAAAACCCAGATCAAGGGGTGCAAACAGATGTGGGTAGCGGTCAGTGCCGGACATGATGTTCCTCCCTTGTAGCGCCCGCAGTGGCGCACATTCCTTATAGAAATGGACCAAGGAGGCTCATCGGGCAACCATCATTCACGTGCAAATTCGTGCAGCACCCTGCCCGCGCCTGAACAAGGCACTTCATGCTAAGGAACAAGTCCGTGGACGCTGCGTCAATGCAGGGTCTGCCCGCTAAAGAAGCAGCTCTGCAAGCTTCGCCCGTTGATAGGCAGAGTCTCCAAACTGGTTTTCACACCAGAGCGAGCGACGGCGATAGAGCTGCGCATCGCAATCATATGTGAAACCAAAACCACCATGGAACTGGATCGCCCGATCAGCAGCGTAGGAGAGCGCCTCCCCAGCCTGTGCTTTGGCGATCCGGGTTGCGACTTCCCCTTCGCCCTGCTGGGTGAAGTTGAAAGCCGCGCAATAGAGATGGGACCGTGCCTGCTCGTACCCCACATGGGCATCCACAATCGGGTGTTTCAAGGCCTGGTAGGACCCGATCTTTTTGCCGAACTGTTTCCGGGTCTGAAGATAGTCGACCGTATAGTCGATACAGCTCGCCGCCGCGCCGCACATTTCAGCGGACAATAAAAGCGACGCGCAAAGATCCACATGGACAAGCGCGGCTGTCGTTTTTGACGGATCCAGAAGTGCCGAAGCGGGGACCTCTACGCCATCAAACGTTACCTGATAGGAGCGGCGTGTTTCGTCAATCACCACCTCACGGCGCAGCGTGCCTTCCGGCAGAACAGACCGCTCAACCACTACGAGCGCTGGCGCGCCCTCAAGAGACACAGAGACAAGCAAAAGATCAGCGGTGTCTGCGTTTTCCACGAAAGTCTTACGACCAGAGAGCTTGAGTGTATCGCCTAGGCGCTCAGCCGTGCATTCCACATGTGTGAGATCCCAGTCTCCATGGGGTTCGCTCAGCGCAAGAGTGGCCTTGGTGCCTGCACAAAGGTCGGGCAGATATTTCTGTTTCTGTTCGTCCGTCCCGCCGACAAGCATTGCTTGCGCCGCAAGGGTCGTGCTCACAAAGGGTCCCGCCATCATGGTGCGGCCCATCTGTTCAACTACGGGCACAACTTCAGCCACGCCCAGACCGATGCCGCCAAATTCTTCCGGCACGGCAATGGCAAGCCAGCCGAGTTCCGCCATCTCTGTCCAGATCGCATCGTCGTAGCCACGCTCGTTTTCCAGCAGAGAGCGGACTTTTTCGATAGGTGATTTATCGCGACAGAATGTTGTTGCCACTTCAAGCAGCTGAGCCTGCTCTTCGCTAAAACCGATGGTTGCTTTTTTTGACATGTCTTGTTCCTTAAACCGGTTCAGCTTTTTGGCAAGCCGAGCACATGCTCGCCGATAATGTTGCGCTGGATCTGCGACGTGCCACCGCCGATGGTTGCCGAGAACGAGTTCAGATAGGCGCGCTGCCAAAGACCTTCGTCATAGGCATCCGGTTCACCCACATAATAAGCGCCGCGCTGCCCCTGCAGCGTGATGGCGAATTCATTTAGGCGGCGCATAAATTCAGTCGCCATAAGTTTGCTTGAGAGCGCAAGGGATGCAGGTTTGTCCTGTACAAGCGGCTGAATGTGCCCTCGCTTAGAATTGAGCTGCAAGGACCGCGCTTCAATCATCAGCTGGATGAGCTGATCCTTGATGACCGGGTCTTCCAGAGCAGGCTTGCCGCCGCGTGTTGCCTTGCGCGCAAGCTCAACAATTTCAAACGGGTCCGACGCACGCATCACATAGCCGCCAGGCTGTCCGCCTTTCACGCCGCGCTCATATTCCAGCGTGCGCATGGCAACGAGCCACCCTTCGCCCTCTTTCCCCATTAGGCTGTCGCCGGGTATCCGCGCTTCGGTGAAGAAGGTTTGTGTGAAGCCATACTCACCCGTGAGCTTACGGATTGGCACGGTCTCAATGCCATCCACCTGCATCGGCGAGAGGAAGAAACTCAAGCCAGCATATTTGTTTGGCGCGTCCGGATTGGTTCGCGCCAGCAGGATCATGTATTTGGCGTAGTTGCCCTGGGTGGTCCAGATTTTGGAACCGTTCAGCACCCAATCGTCGCCGTCCCGGACAGCTTTGGTTTGTGCGTTACCAAGGTCAGACCCGTTCTCCGGCTCCGAAAAGCCCTGACACCAGATGTCCTCTGCCGACAAGATGCCTTTGATATACCGCTTGCGCTCTTCATCCGTGCCCATGTCCAGAATGAGTGGGCCGGCCCAATTGAGCCCAATCGCATTCAGCATGATCGGGCCGTTGGCTTTTGCCATCTCTTCTGTCGCAATGGTCTGGAACTTCTGGTCCAGGCCGCCGCCGCCATACTCTTTCGGCCACGCCGCACCTAGATAACCCGCTTCATAGACTTTGTGTTGCCACTCGCGGAGGAAATTGAACTGCTGATCTGTCCCTACTTCCATGAAGGTAAGCGGGAGCATGAAACCAGGATCGGCATTTGTGTTTTCTGCAAACCAAGCCGCCGCGTCGCTGCGATAATCGCTCAGTTCTTTTTCGCTGATCGTGCTCATTGGGCGTCCTTGCTTTTCTATAGTTCGATGGCGCGCTGGAAAGCTGGGCGCTCAGTCAATCGTGCATAATATTTTTCGGTGTTCGGTTTGAAACCATCGCGGAAGCCCAACGTGTCAGCCAGATAAAGGGCATAGCCCACGCATATGTCGGCGATGGTGAACCGTCCAGCGCACAGATACTCCCGGTCTGCCGTCGCTAGTTCTACAGACTTCAGTCGTGAAAAGAACCATTGGGCATAATCGTCTGCTGCCTGTTTGATCCGGCGTTCTTCGGGTTCCAGCTGAGTGTACCGCAGTACGATGGTTTGCGGAAAGGTGAGCGTTGCATCGCTTCGGTGGAGCCAATTGAGATAGGTGCCGTAGTCTTGGTCGCCGGGCTTTAAGCCGAGGTCCGACGGTCCATGCACATCCACCAGGTATTGGGAGATGCCCGCAGATTCTGTCATCTCAACCTCCCCATCCACGAAATAGGGAACGGTTCCGATCGGGTTGAGGTCTGTATACCCCTCGCGCAGGAACCGAGGCGGGAACTTCATCGACTCAAGCTCATAGTCGAGGCCCATTTCCTCCATTGTCCAGAGCGGGCGGACAGATCGTGCGCCCTTACAATGGTAGAGTTTCATGTTACCGCCTCCGACTTTGCTGCCGCCGCCCGTCGCGACGCGGGCGGAGTTCATCACAAGCGATTGGACAATTCAAACACCCTCCCAAAGGCCCAAGCTTCCGTAGCGGCATCGTTTCACCTGTCTGTTTGTTCGGCCCGCAAACTGCCCGCCAGAGCGTCAATCACCTGCTCGAATCGAGTGGTTTTGGATCTAAGTGCGTATCTCAGTCCCAAAAAGTCCCCCTTTTCGGTCATTTTTGACCCCTTGCTTCTTCCCCCAAGATTCGTGCTATGGTCCGCCAAACTGATAATTTGTCATTTTATAGGAATGCGCACGAATGGAACATATTGATGTTGTAGTGGTCGGTGCTGGAATTTCCGGAATTGGCGCGGGCTATCACCTGCAAAAGGATTGCCCGAACAAAGATTATGTCATTCTCGAAGGCCGCCACACGATGGGTGGCACCTGGGATCTGTTTAAGTATCCCGGCATCCGCTCAGACTCAGACATGTATACGCTGGGCTATTCCTTCAAACCTTGGCGTGACGCAGAGGCAATTGCAGATGGCCCGTCCATTCTGAAATACCTTCACGAGACGGCAGCTGAAAACGGCATCGACAAGAAGATCCGTTACAACCACATGGTGAAAAACGCTGCCTGGTCTACCGCAGACGGGCAATGGACACTGGATGTCGAACGCGATGGCGAGATGATCCAGATGAGTTGCAACTTCCTGTTCATGTGCAGCGGCTACTACAGCTACAAGGAAGGCTATACGCCGGACTTCCCTGGTGTTGACAATTTTAAGGGTCGTTTTGTTCACCCGCAAAAGTGGACTGACGACATTGTCTACAAAGACAAAAACGTGGTGGTGATCGGGTCGGGGGCGACTGCCGTTACACTCATCCCGGAAATGGCTGGCGAAGCAAAACATGTCACCATGCTTCAGCGCTCGCCAACCTATATGGCCGCGCGTCCATCCCAGGATGCGATTGCAAACTTCCTTCGTCGCAACCTACCGGCAAAGCTCGCCTATGGTCTGACCCGTTGGAAGAACGTGTTGCTCGGCATGTATTTCTTCAATCTCTGCAAGAGAGCACCGGGAAAGGTCAAACAGTTGCTGCTCAATCAGGTTCGCGAAGCGCTTGGGCCTGACTATGATGTGGAGAAACACTTCACTCCAAAATACAATCCTTGGGATCAACGTCTTTGCCTCGTGCCAAACGGCGACATGTTTGATGCCATCAATGCCGGCACAGCGTCTGTTGTCACAGACACAATCGAGACCTTCACGGAAACTGGCATCACGCTTTCTTCCGGCGAAGAGTTGGAAGCCGACCTTGTGGTCTCCGCAACCGGCCTCAAACTCGAAGTGCTCGGCGGCATGACGGTGAGTGTTGATGGGAAGCCCGTGAACTTCGCCGACACGATCAGCTACAAAGGCATTATGTATTCCAATGTGCCAAACCTCGCCTCTTCGTTTGGCTACACAAATGCGTCCTGGACGCTGAAGTGTGACCTAACCTGTGGCTATGTTGCGCGGTTGCTCAATCACATGGATAAGACAGGCACGCAGCAGTGCATGCCCGTCCTTGAAGATGACAGCATGGAAGAAGAACCATGGCTGAACCTTTCTTCCGGCTATATCCAGCGTGCACAGAATATTCTACCTAAACAGGGTGCCAATGCGCCGTGGAAACAGCATCAAAATTACGCGCTTGATATTGTGACGCTTGGTTACGGCAAGGTGGAAGACGGCACGATGACATTCTCCCGTGCGACAGGTACCGCTGCAAAACAGGATGCAGCAAAAGAAGCTGCTTAAGCTGAAACCTGCCATCAACCGGCAATGTGACAAAAGGCTGTTCCTTGGGAACAGCCTTTTTTATGCGCATTCTGCTCCCAGATAATCCTGCGAACACACTTTGCCACAGGATTGCGAGAAAATGTGATCAAGCACCCTCATGGTCGTGATTTCGCGCGCCCTCCTATCCGTGTAGCCTGTTGGATCTAGTTTGGTGAGAGCGACAGGTCTCTTGCGGACTTTCTGGGGGGAACATGGGTTCGGTGCTCTTGATCGCTGCCGTCTTTACGATGGGCTATACGATGATCGCCAAGCGGTTGACGTCCACCGTCATTACCGCGCCTATGGTCTTTTTGAGCTTTGGCTTTCTTCTATCCCAGTCAGGCATGATGCTGCACGGCGAAGCGGAGACAACACTTCATCTGGTGGCGGAAATCGCGCTGGTCGTTCTGCTTTTTCTAGATGCCTCGCAAATTGATCTTGATGCTTTGAAAGAACGGCATGTCTGGCCACAGCGCATGCTGCTGATCGGCCTGCCCCTTACCATCGCATTGGGTACCATCGCCGCTGTGCCGTTTCTACCAGGATGGCCGCTGGTGGCTCTCGTTCTCGTCGCAGCCATTCTCGCACCAACCGACGCAGCTCTAGGTCAGGCGGTGGTCACCAATCCAGATGTGCCGGAACGCCCCCGCCGCGCACTCACTGTTGAGAGCGGACTGAATGACGGCATTGCCCTGCCGGCCATTCTCCTCTTTGCAAGCCTGACAGCAGAAGCGATGGACCAGAACGGTGTCGACTGGGCTTTGTTTGGTGCCAAACAGCTGATCCTTGGGCCTCTTGTCGGCATCGCCATGGGGTTTCTGGGTGGGCGGGTTCTGATCTGGGCAAAATCCCGCGACTTCACGTCCGACACTTATGAAGGTGTTGGTGCCATCGCACTGGCTGGCGCTGCCTATCTCGCCGCAACATTGGTCGATGGCAATGGCTTCATCTCTGCCTTTGTAGCTGGCCTCTGCTTCGGCAATGTGGTGAAGGGTCGCTGTAAGTTCATCTACGAATTCACCGAGAGCGAAGGTCAGCTCCTGACATGGGCCGCCTTTTTCCTTCTCGGCGCCGCGCTCGTGCCAGAGGCAATCCAGCATCTCACCTGGTCGACGCTTTCCCTCATCCTCATCAGTCTGTTTGTCGTACGCCCGCTTGCCATTTGGATATCGCTTATCGGAACCGATGCCTCCCCCACGACGCGGATCTTTTTTGGCTGGTTTGGCCCTCGAGGTCTCGCCACCGCATTGTTTGCGCTCCTAATTGTTCAACAAATCGACATGGAGATTGCTGAGCCCATTCTCCATATCGCGATCAACGCGGTATGGATCAGCGCGTTTCTTCATGGCCTCTCCGCTTTGCCCGCTGCACGCTGGTACGGCGCTCACGTTGGGGCAAAGGGTAAATGCCCTGAGGCCGAACCCATTACTCATTCAGCAAAACCGCTCATAACTGACGACACCTAACTCACCAACAGGACCCGTGATGAAAAAAGTAGTGATCGCCAAACTCAATGATCTGAAAGACCGAGAGCCGTGCTACGCGCTCGTCGGCACAGTTGACCTTGTGATCGTTCGGTTCGACAAGGAAGTCTCCGTCTTCTACGGACGGTGTCTCCATCGCGGCGCTCTCATGTCCGATGGTTTCGTTGATGACAATGACAACCTTATTTGTGGCGTTCACAATTGGGACTATCGGCTCGATACGGGTGTGTCTGAGTACAACAATTCTGAAGCGCTGGAAAAATTCACATCCTGGGTAAAAGCTGGAAAAGTCTATGTGGACGAGGATGAGATCACCGCCTGGGCGGAGAAAAACCCTCAGCCATTCAACCGGGATGATTATCTCGGCCTCTATGCCGACACCAGCCATGGCACAGAAGAGGAACCCTATAACGGGCTCATTCAACAATATGCAAAAGATGGCCTGTCAAAGACCGGTCATCATGGTGTCGTCGATGCGATGGGCGTGCCCCGTATTGAACTTCCCGACTGGGACGATATCCAACTGCTAACTGCGCAACTTCATAGGCCGCCCCTGTTGGACGAAGATGATGTTGGAACTGAAGTCGTCATCGGTCCCAACGCGCAAAAACCGCTGACACTCGATATCCCGTTGATGGTGTCTGACATGAGTTTTGGTGCGCTCTCGGAGCCTGCCAAAGTGGCGCTTGCGCGCGGGGCAGATCTCGCCGGGACGGGGATCTGCTCTGGCGAAGGCGGCATGCTGCCGGAAGAACAGCAGGCCAATTCACGATACATCTATGAACTGGCATCTGCCCGGTTCGGCTTTGATTGGGACAAACTAAACAAGGTTCAGGCGTTTCATTTCAAAGGTGGACAGGGTGCCAAAACCGGCACAGGCGGCCACCTGCCAGGTAACAAAGTGAAGGGTAAGATCGCGGAGGTTCGCGGTCTCAATGAAGGCGAGTCCGCCATTTCACCGCCGCGCTTCCCAGATTGGACGGAGGTTTCGCAAATCAAAGAGTTTGCCGATGAAGTACGGTCACGAGCGGGTGGCATACCGATCGGCTATAAGCTCTCCGCGCAACACATTGAAAAGGACATCGATGCGGCGCTTGATGTTGGTGTCGACTATGTGATCCTTGATGGCCGCGGCGGCGGCACCGGCGCTGCCCCCATCATCTTCCGGGACAATATTTCAGTGCCAACCATCCCGGCCCTTGCACGCGCCAGACGTCACCTTGACCAAGCTGGTCGAAAGGACGTGACCCTCGTGATCACCGGTGGCCTGCGTAAACCGGCAGATTTCGTGAAAGCCCTTGCGCTGGGCGCCGATGCAATCGCCGTTTCCAATGCCGCAATGCAAGCCATTGGATGCATTGCGATGCGCGCCTGCCATACAAACAATTGTCCGGTTGGCATCGCAACACAGAAGCCTCATCTGATGAACCGCCTGGTGATCGAGAAATCCGCCCACCAACTCAAAAATTTCTTTGAGGCTTCAACAGAATTGATGAAGGTTATGGCGCGCGCCTGCGGGCACTCACATTTGTCCCAATTTTCGCAAGATGATCTAACCACCTGGAAGCACGAAATGGCGGACCTCTCTGGCATCGCCTATGGCGGAATGAGGTGAACACATGACACAGCACCAGCAGATAAAGGAAACACCACCGACAGAACTCGGGCCCGCACGTGCACTCGCCCATGGGGCGGCGCAACTCCTGACAAAGGCAGCCCGGGCCAACCTTGAGGCATCGCCTGACGACAGTCACTCCAACCTTGGTTGGGACGGTGAGACACAAAGGTTTGTGTCCCAGCCACTCCATGGCGCAAATGGTGAGGTTTATGTTGGCCTCTCGCTCTCTCCATTTGAGCTCACCCTCATCGACGTCGCCACCGGCACATCCTCCTACCAACTTACCGGTCACACTTTCGCGGAAGCAGCCGCCTGGCTCGATGATGCACTTGAGAGCGTTGCATTGAAGCGCGCCGCCGACGTTTCACTCCCCTATGACCTTCCCAGCGATGTCGCGGCTATTGCAAGGGTACCTGACGCGCTCCCGGAAGGCCTTGCGTCTCTCGCTGGGTGGTTTGACCTTGCAGGTGGTGCGCTCGAAAGATTGGCCGCAGATCAAGCCGAACTAACCCCAGGCCCCAGTCCTGTAAGGTGTTGGCCTCACCATTTCGACATTGCCACTTATGTCAGCCTGGAGACCGGTGATGCGGAAACGGCTAAGGGCATCGGCGTCGGGATGTCACCTGGAGATGAGAGCTATGCGCAGCCCTATTTCTACGTCAATCCATGGCCTCACTTGGACGCCTCGGCTCTACCTGACGCGCCTGCGCCAGGACACTGGCACACGCAAGGGTTTGTTGGTGCAATTGCAACCGGCGACGAAGTACTGAGTACTGCCAAAACAGCAAAGGCGCTTTCCGACTATCTGGAAAACGCCTTTTCTATTGGTCACACGCTGTTGATGAAGTAGCGGCCTAGTAAGGCTTGCGCATCAGAACTTGAGCGACCCGGACTTGATGCGATCAAAGTCTGCACGGACCATCATCTCTGTCAGCTCTTCGAGCTGAACGGTAGGTTCCCAGCCAAGTTTCTCTTTCGCCTTGGCTGCGTCCCCGAGGAGAAGCTCAACCTCCGCTGGGCGGAAGAATTGCGGGTCAACCCGGACGATCACTTTGCCGGACTTCTTGTCCGTCGCGGTTGTCTGCTCTCCCTCGCCATCCCATTCGAGATCAAGGTCAAGGGCTTTCGCAGAGGCCGTTATGAAATCTCGGACCTTTGTGGTGCGCCCTGTCGCCAGAACGTAATCATCCGGCTTGTCCTGCTGGAGCATGCGCCACATGCCCTCTACATAATCCCCGGCGAACCCCCAGTCGCGCTCCGCCTCGACATTACCGACACTCAGAACATCCTGTTGCCCTTGGACGATGCGCGCGAGCGCAAGGGTCACTTTGCGGGTCACAAACTCAGAGCCCCGTAGCGGAGACTCGTGGTTGAACAGGATGCCTGACGTCGCGAACATGTCGTAGCTCTCGCGATAGTTCACAACTATCCAATGCGCATAGAGCTTAGCGACAGCATAGGGGCTTCTTGGGTGGAAAGGCGTTTCCTCGTTCTGCGGCGTCTCTTTTACCTTGCCGAACATTTCAGATGTCGAGGCTTGATAAAAGCGGGCCTTGCTTCCCATGCTCCGCAGAACTTCCAGCATCCGTAGGACACCCATTCCATCGACATCCCCCGTGTAAAGAGGCTGGTCAAAGGATGTGCCCACAAAGCTTTGCGCTGCCAGATTGTAAACCTCATCTGGCGCGACCTGATTTAGAACACTTGAAATATTTGCGTATTCCAACAACTCAAAAGGGACAACTTCGACGTCGCCCAGAACACCGAGCTCTTCAAGACGCGCTGTATTGAGGCTCGCACCTCGGCGTTGCGCCCCATAGACCTTGTACCCCTTGTCCACGAGCAGGCGTGCAAGATATGCCCCATCCTGTCCCGAAATGCCGGTGATCAGTGCCGACTTGCCCATTCTTCTTCCTTCGTGCGGCGCCGCCTGAGCGGCCAAGTGGCCTCTCATAGCAGGGAAATTATGGCCGCAACAGGCCTATATCGGCAAAAGAGCGACGAGCGACCAGATGTATCCCTGGCACCCACCTGCTCTCATGTTAACCAAAGCCCAAAAGCAGCAAGTCAGTGCTTATGAGCGACCCCCGCGCCGGTCGGCACCCGAATATCATCAACAAGATCCTGAATATAGGCTGGCGGCGCGCTCGTCACGCGACTGACCGAGAAGGCAACCAGGAAATTCAAGACCATGCCGATCGTTCCGATCCCCTCGGGTGAAATGCCAAACAGCCAATTTTCGGAGCTGTTAAGCTCGGGCGACACGAACTTGAAGAAGACGATGTAGGCGAAAGTGAAAAGGAGGCCCGTCAGCATGCCCGCAATCACCCCCTCTTTGTTCATTCGTTTCACGAAGATGCCAAGCAGGATCGCGGGGAATAAGGACGCAGCTGCCAGACCAAATGCGAACGCCACCACCTGCGCCACAAATCCTGGAGGATTGATTCCAAGGTAGCCCGCAACACCAATCGCCACTGCGGCCGCAATGCGAGCATAAAGCAGTTCCTGGCGTTCGGTGATCTCTGGCATCAGCGTCTTTTTCAGCAGATCATGAGAAATAGACGTCGACACCACCAGCAATAGGCCAGCCGCTGTCGACAAGGCTGCCGCAAGACCGCCCGCGGCGACGAGGGCAATCACCCATCCAGGCAGACTTGCGATCTCCGGGTTGGCGAGCACAAAAATATCCCTGTCAGCGTAGACTTCATTGGCACTGTTTGTCGGCGCGTTGGTCAAACGGCGCTCACCGTTCACACCATTCTCGCCATTGTAGGTTGGGCTGCCGGCAAAAGCCGCACCCGCCGCATATTGAATAACTCCGTCTTCGTTTTTGTCGATCCACCCAATAAGGCCGATCTCTTCCCAGTTTTTGAACCAACCAGGTGCCTCTGCGTAACTTGTATTGTTGATGGTCTCGACAAAGTTAAGGCGCGCGAAGGCCGCGACCGCCGGTGCAGTGGTATAGAGAAGCGCGATAAAAATGAGTGCATAACCAGCCGATAGGCGGGCATCTGATACTTTGGGTACCGTAAAGAACCGCACAATCACGTGGGGCAGGCCAGCCGTCCCCACCATAAGCGCCATGGTGATGGCGAAGACATCAATGGTCGCCTTCGAACCTTCCGTATAGGGACTGAATCCCAAATCCAGAAGTGTTTTGTCCAACTTAGCGAGGACCGAGAGCCCTGATCCGTCTGACACGGTGGCACCAAGTCCCAATTGCGGCACTGGATTTCCTGTGATCAGGATTGAGATAAAGATCGCCGGCACCATATAGGCGAAAATCAGCACACAATATTGAGCGACCTGTGTATAGGTGATGCCCTTCATGCCGCCGAGCACTGCATAAACAAAGACAACCCCCATCCCCACGATTACGCCCAGCGTGATATCAACCTCGAGAAAGCGTGAGAACACAATTCCAACGCCACGCATCTGTCCGGCGACATAGGTGAATGAGATAAAGATCAGGCAGATGACCGCTACAATTCGCGCGGCTTTGGAATAGTAACGCTCTCCAATGAAGTCCGGGACGGTGAATTGTCCGAACTTGCGTAGGTAGGGTGCCAGCAAAAGCGCAAGCAGCACATAACCACCGGTCCAGCCCAGAAGATAGACAGAACCGTCATATCCGAGAAACGCAATAATCCCCGCCATGGAAATGAAAGAAGCCGCACTCATCCAGTCGGCAGCGGTTGCCATTCCATTCGCAACTGGGTGCACCCCACCGCCGGCAACATAAAACTCTTTGGTTGATCCCGCCCGTGACCAAATGGCGATACCGATATAGAGCGCAAAAGACGCTCCAACGAAAAGATAGGTCAACATTGCTGTACTCATGATCGCCTCCTAGTCGTCGTCGACGCCAAAGCGCCGCTCAATGCGTTTCATCAGAACGACATAGACAAAGATCAGCGCCACAAAGACATAGATGGCGCCCTGCTGAGCCCACCAGAAGCCGAGCTTAAATCCGAAGAGAGGAATCTCATTCAGCGCATCAACGAATAGGATGGAAAAGCCGAAAGACACCACAAACCAGATTACCAAAAGCCCGCCCAAAAGCCTCAGGTTCGCTCGCCAGTACAGCCGGACGACATCTTCTTTGAGCGTTTCTTCATCATGATGTCCGTGGGTTGGGAGGTTCCCTCCATCATGATGGTAGATTTTGCCCCGGGCATCTTTCTCTGATGACCCATTTTTCTGCTCGTCCACGAAAAACCCTCCCCCGCGATTCGATCCACGGAGGAGGGTAAACCGGATAGACCCTATTCTCATATAGGTCTTTGTGAGACGGCGATGCGGTTTTATTTGTAAACGAAGATTGGATCGTCCAGATCAATCTTGGGCAGTTCATCCTTCTCCGCCCAATAGTCCTGGGTATGCTGCCAGTCAGGCTTGTTTCCCCGTTTTGGCAACAGATGCATTGATCTCATAAGATATCCTGGATTGAAGTTTTCTGGATCCATCCAAGGCAGAAGCTCCATATCCTCATCCTCTTCGCGCAAAGCTGGGGTGACACTTCTGACTCCCTTTGCTTTCATGTGGTTGAGGAGACGCGTAACAAAGTCACCCAAAAGGTCCACACGCAGGGTCCAGCTGGCCCGGAAGTAGCCGAAAACCCATAGCAGGTTCGGAACACCGGTGAACATCATGCCGCGATAGGTCACAGTGTCTGCGAAATTGAGCGGCTTCTCGTCGATGCTGAAATCGATATCTCCCAACACGGAAAGATTGAAGCCGGTTGCAGACACGATGATATCTGCTTCGAGTTCTTTTCCAGATTTCAGCAGAATGCCCTTCTTTGTGAACCGGTCAATCTCATCTGTCACGATTGAGGCCTTACCGGCTTTCACGCCCTCAAAAATGTCGCCGTCAGGGACAAAGGCGATACGCTGGCGCCAAGGCAGATATTTCGGTGTGAAATGGGTTTCCATGTCGAAGTCAGGCCCAACATATTCCCGCACGCCGGCCAACAGCTCTTCTTTCACCACTTCTGGTTCTTCGAAAGCCCGTCTTGTGAAGTCGGCCTGCTGAAAGAGAATCGCTCTCCGGGTGATCTCATGGATCCAGCTTTCATCAATGTCGAGAACACGCAACTGGTCCGCGAGCTCGTTTTCGTTACGGCCTGGAATGAAATAAGTGGGTGAGCGCTGGAGCAGAGTTACGTGATTGCAATCTCCTGCAATCGCTGGAACAAGGGTCGCAGCTGTTGCGCCAGAGCCAATGACCAGAACATTCTTCCCCTTATAGTCGAGGTCTTCCGGCCAAGTTTGAGGGTGAACGATCTTTCCTTCAAAATCATCCATTCCTTCCCAATCAGGTGTATAGCCTTCTGAGTGGCGATAGTAGCCCTGGCACATCCACAGGAAATTGGCCGTGAAGTGGACCTTCTCGCCCGTGTCAGAACGCACTCCCTCCAGCCGATAAAGCTGCTCCTCTGATGACCAGTTTGCCGACGTGATCTTGTGGCTATATCGGATGTGGTCATCGAGGTTATTTTCCTCAATCACCTCACCCATATAGCTCAAGATTTCCTCAGCACTTGCGATCGGAGCACCAGTCCATGGCTTGAACCTGTACCCAAATGTATAGAGGTCGCTATCAGAGCGGATGCCAGGATAGCGATGCATGTGCCAAGTGCCCCCGAAACTCTCAAGACTTTCGAGCACGACAAAGCTCTTATCTGGACACTGTTCCTTGAGATGATATGCCGCACCAACACCCGAGATCCCTGCGCCCACGATCAGGACGTCGAAATGCTCCGTTTTCTGGTCTGCCGGTTTCGCCAGCGTCTGTGTTTCCGCCATTCTCGTGCTTCCTCTTTTTGGTTTTTGTGTTGGCGCCGATACTAAACTGACAAAACGTCAGAAAACATGAGGTATGTCAAAACTGACCCTTTCTTGCGTCTTTACTCGATGGTTTTGTGACCGGAACCCCGCCCTTTGGCCTGAAGAAATCACCCTAAATGGGTATTTTTCCCTATAACGTGCCTCCCATCTGACACCTGGCGCTCGAACAAGCAATTGTCATCAAAAGCGAGGGTCTCGTGAACGCCCGTGGGCCCCTCACATGCTAGAAACCGGTCGACGCTCCCCCATCTATTAAGTACCTGGATCACTTCGGAGACCCTATGGCTTCGACAATTGAAAAACATGTTGGCTCCCGGCTTGCCCATGCGCGCGCTGCCAAGGGATATTCAACCTCTGAACTGGCCTCGCTGCTGTCGGTCTCCAAACCACATATTGAAGAGATGGAAGCGGGAGAGGCAGGTCTGAGCCTCCGGCTTGTTGCGGAGGCGGCCGGTGTGCTCGACGTACCGCCCAGTTTCTTTCTAGAAGGCTTTCAAGCCGACATTATGGACAATACGGAGACGGCCCGACACCGATCCGAAATCTCTGCAATCGCCGCGCGGATTGGCGAACGCCGAGTACCGCTTCTCCTGAAATTATCTCAAGCATTAGAAGAATCTCCAGGGCTTTGATTGCGTCAGTGGCTGCCTTACTTCCTCCACAAATCATCGCGATACCGGGCAGCTCATGTCTAAGAGAATAAGAAATATCGCGTTTGTCATCGCCGTTGCATTGGCTACCGCCCTCAGCGTGCCCTTTGCCCAGAGAGGGTTTGCTGACAGTGCTGACATTGTCGGCACACCATTGCCGCGACCTATGGCGCCATTCACGTACGAAAGCCTCGTCCAACACGCAAAATATCTGTCAGAACGCGCATACGAGCCAGCAAAGCCGACAAGTGACCGCTGGGCGACCCTGAGCTTTGATCAACACAGGGCAATCCGGTTCAAATCCGACCTTTCCCTGCCTCTGTCCCCCAATGACTCCGTGACCGCCCAACTGCTGCCGCCAGGGCGGGCTCTCAACAACCCTGTGCGCATCAATCTGATCGAGGACGACAAGGTCGTGCCCGTTCCCTTTGATCCAGCGTTCTTCTCCCTAGGGGAAACCGCACCAGAAAACCTCTCTGAGGTAGGTGGGGACTATTCCGGGTTTCGCCTTCATAGCTCCCTGAATACACCTGACACCCTTGATGAGTTTCTCGTCTTTCAAGGCGCGTCCTATTTCAGAGCGATCGCCAAAGGCCATGTATATGGCCTGTCGGCGCGCGGGCTCGCTATCGACATTGGAGAAGAGAGCGGCGAAGAGTTTCCAATCTTCACTGATTTCTGGCTACAACGAAATTCAGACACAAGTCAGCCGACCACGGTCCACGCCCTCATGGACTCACCTGGCATAACCGGCATCTATACCTTCAAGGTTGTACCCGGCACTACAACCGACATGGATGTATCGGCAGTTTTGTTCCCCCGCCGCGATCTAAACAATTTTGGATTGGCCCCACTTACCAGCATGTTTCTGTTCGACGAAACGAACCGACATCGTTTCGACGACTTTCGCTCAGGTGCCCACGATTCAGATGGCCTGGCGATCAACAATGGAGCTGGAGAATGGCTGTGGCGGCCACTGGCCAATCCTCTAGGTGTTCAAGAAAGCGCCTTTGTGGATCGGAACCCCAATGGCTTTGGGCTCATCCAGCGCTCCCGTGATTTCGAAAATTTCGGCGATCTGTCGCTTGATTATCACGAGCGTCCGTCCGCCTGGGTGACACCGCATGGCGATTGGGGCAAAGGTTCCGTCACCCTTGTGGAGCTACCCACAGAAACGGAAACTTTTGACAATATTGTTGCTTATTGGCGACCAGCCGCACCCTTTCTGAAAGGAGAGCGCTACGAATTCTCTTACACGCTCTCCTGGCGTGATGTGGTGCCGGTCACAAACAGTCTCCTGAAAGTGATCAATACCCGCATTGGCGCACACCATGAAGGCGGTAAAATCGTGGTCATTGATTATGAGAGCCCAGATCACCAGAGCGGTCTTGCCGCGGCACAGAATGTAGATGCTCTTGTCCCAGAAATTTTTACCAGCAAAGGCGTCGCTCAATTTCCAGTTCTTGAAACCAACCCGCATAGAGGAGGGCTTCGATTGACCTTCCAATATGATCCGCAAGAAGAGAACTCATCGGAGTTTCGCATTGTGCTTCGACAAGATGGAAAACAGGTGAGTGAGAAGTGGTTGTACCGATGGACGCGTCAATAGTGTCGTCAGAAGCCCATATGCCACCAGAAGCGCCGCTGGCAATGCCAGCGCAGCGTTTTGACACGCCGTTCACAGATCCGATTGCGCCACAGCAACAACAGGCTGGGAGTGGCTCACTTCTCTCGTTGAGACGTGCAGGTGTCTTTTCGGTTTCTTCTCTTACAACGCTCTGGCTACTCTACGAAACGCTGGCGGCGTTCTCTGTGGGGGGGATCACGCCGTCGGAAATCGGCATTGCCTGTCTCTTCGCAGCCAATTTCTTCTGGATTTCTCTTTCCGGCGTGAATGTGCTTCTCGGATTTCTGAGACGCAACCGCGACCACATTGCGTCGTCCAGTCCGGCCGAACCTATGAAGGTCGCCCTCCTGGTTCCCGCTTACAATGAAGACCCCGGGCGGGTTTTTGCGAATGCCACCGCCATGCTGAAAAGCCTCGATGAGACTGACAGCATGCATGAGTTTTCCTTCTTTGTTCTCAGCGATACGCGCGACACGGCAGCAGCCGCTGAAGAAATTGCGATGCTAAAAAGAGCAAAACAGCTTATGCCAAGCGCGGCCCTCTTCTATCGACGGCGCGCAGATAATGTCGGTCGTAAGGCCGGCAACATTGAAGAATGGGTCCGACGCTGGGGCGGCGCCTATGACACTATGGTCGTGCTGGATGCCGATAGCGTTATGGAGGGGGAAACCATCTGTCGTCTGACAGACGAAATGGCCGCCGACCCAAGTGCTGGTCTCATTCAAACAGTTCCACGTCTGATTAGAACCAATACCGTATTTGGACGCCTTCAACAGTTTGCGACTGCCGCCTATGGTCGAACTCTTGCCAGAGGATTTGCCTCCTGGTTTGTGGGCGAAAGCAATTATTGGGGCCACAACGCAATCATTAGGACGCGCGCTTTCGCCGCCTCCGCAGGCCTTCCTGACCTGAAGGGCAATGGTCCTTTTGGGGGCGTGGTGATGAGCCACGACTTTGTTGAGGCCGCTTTACTGCGGCGTGCTGGATGGAAAGTCCGTCTCCTGACCGAGCTCGGTGGAAGTTATGAAGAAACACCGCCGACGTTGATTGATCATGTTGTTCGAGACCAACGGTGGTGCCAGGGAAATCTCCAACATGTTGGCGTTGTTGGTGCTGCAAGCCTGCATCCAATAAGTCGTTTCCACTTACTTCACGGTATTATGGCCTATATGGCTGCGCCGATGTGGCTGATGTTTATTTGTCTGGGCTTGTTCACAACTGTTGATCCAATGGCGTCGATCTTTGCGGTGGATCATTGGCAGAGTGTGAGCCGCAGTCTGACCATCAATTCCGACATGACGCCCATGCAGTTGATCTTTGCGGTGACCATCGGCGTCCTCTTCCTTCCGAAAGCTCTGGGCTTTTTGAGCCAGCTTGTGCGTGGAGATAGCAGTCAGGCCTGGGGTGGGCGCCTTCGCATCACGATATCATTCATCATCGAGGTGATGCTTTCCGCAGCGGTTGCACCAGTGCTGATGGTCCAACAGACGCTTGCGGTCGCTCGAACTCTTGCGGGGCAGGAACAGGGCTGGAATGCGCAGCGCCGGTCTGCCACACGCGACGATTTTGGTGATCTGTTCCGGATCCACGCGGTTGAAACCATTTTGGGCTTGGGCCTTCTTTATGGGATTGCTGCGGGCGCGATTACCCTTTGGCTCATTCCCGTGGTCACGGGACTTGTTCTTGCTGCTCCGCTTTCAAGCCTGCTCGCGCGGCGTCCTGGGACCTTGTTCGACAGAATTGGTCTTCTGGTCGCGCCAGAACAGCGTAAGGCTCCGGCCATCGTCCTGTTGGCTGACCAGTATCACCATCAGCTGTCGCCTTCAGAGTCTGTCCTACTGCCGGAGAATGAAGGCATATCGGCGCTCCCAGCACCTGACACGGTTCCTTCTTCTGCCTGATTGAGTCTTTCGATCAGGTTTGTGCTGCTTTTGGTGCCAGCTTCCAAGGTTGCCCCTTGAACCATCCGACCGTATAGGCGATCGCAATCAGCAGCACAAAACCACCAAGGTTTACCAGTGCCGCGGACCCAAAGTTGCGCCCCATCTGATCGAGCAGAAAGCCCCCAAAACGCGCAGCGACCAGACTTACAAGGAAAACTGCCAGCGATTGCTGCCCCACCTTTTGAACGATCAAGACAAATCTGTTCCACACGGCACCACCTTGCAGACGCTTGCCGCCCTCTCCGGCTGCAACCCATGCCAAATAGGCAAGAGAGAGGAAATGCACATAGCGGAAAAAGCCGAACCGGGTCTTGTTGATGAGGAACGAAATCTCGCCTCTCCATTCCGCAAAGAATGGAAGCGCATTGTAAGCGCGGTACCAAGCAAAGGGGATGGTCAGGATGACGAATAGCGCCGCAAGAATGATAAGCGTCTTGTTCACAGGTGGTGCTGGTAACCAGCGCAACCCAAACGCAAACCCAGTAAAAAAAATGAGCTGCCACGCAAAAGGATTGAAGAACCAGGTGCGATCAGACCAGGGCTCTGCAGGCAGGTTCAAAAGATGAAAATTCGCAGCCAGCCAGAGACCGCCGACAAAAAGGCCGGCTAGAGCCGGGTGGCGCATGCCCAACGCCATGACAAGCGGCACCAGCGCCAGAATGCCCAAATACATGGGCAAGATATCAAACAGGTTTGGCACATAAGTTAGCGTTAGATACCCCACCAGGTTCTCTGCTGGTCGCGCAAAGAAATGTTGCAGATTGAGCTTTCGGACATAGAGACCGTCAAATCCACCCAGATGATCAATGGTCACCAACATGGCGGCGATGGTCAGGAATACAGCGATGTGGGACCAATAGACCTGCCAAATCCGATAGAGAATGCGGGCGGTCCCCATGGACCAGGAATGTTCGTTGAACACGCGACCGAAAGCAATGGCAGAGGCCATGCCGGAACAGAAGACAAATATCTCCGTGGCGTCAGAAAAACCAAAGCGCGCCGGTATCCACAGCGTCCAGGAGTTGCCAGGAACATGCGCAATGAAAATGATGAACATTCCGAGCCCACGAAAGAAGTCGAGACGAGGGTCTCTTGGCCGCTTCTGAATTACTGTCACGTAAAAAATCCCCATGTCGAACCACTTAAGCGGTCCTCATACCCTTTTAGAGAGCCGCTTAATACCATTTTTAGGGCCATACATACCGTCCCACCGGGTACAATTGCCCAAGGCTAGTGGCGAATTTTAGGCAAGGAGGGGAGCTGAAACGCCCACTACCAGAGGCTCTTCATCTACAGCTTCTGCCTTGGATGATTTTAGGCGCGCGGTCGAAAACGCATCAGGGGCACCTCGGTTCTTTTCCCGATCCTGAAGAATGGCGATTGCATCGTCCAAAAGACCCGCACGCGTCGCGGCATCTACCGTCAGCCGTTCAAAGACATCCCTTTGCGCATGGCTGCCGCCCACGCTCTGCATGGAGGGACGTGCTGCGGCCAAATCTCTGTAGGCCTCGCGGTAGTTTCCTCGATAGTAAGCGAGAATACCCCGCGCTGCAGGTACGCCCGATGTCCGAGCAACAGAACTCATGTGACCTGACATACTTGTCGCGTTCTTTGTCAGCGTCTCAATCAGTGCGTCAGCCGCCTCTCGCCGACCCAGGCGCGCGAGCGGCATGATGTAGTGCAGGTCGGCAAAGACAACACAACCGTCTTGTGTGCGCTTTTCACAAAGACCCGTAAGCTCTTCCCAGCGGTTTCCAACCGAGACGCCTTCAATCTCCAGGCGGACCAACATTGACGCCGCGTTTGAAATATCGCGATAGTCATCGGTATGCTCTGCGCGGAATTTCTGATCGTAAAGGTCAAGCACTTCGTCTGTTGCGCCGATTGCGAGCAAAAAGAGCGCGAGATGCCACCAGACATGGAATCCGAAATTGTTGCAGTGAGCCCATCGCTCTGTCTGACCGCCTAACCATCCTGCACCCGCCATGGGTTGACCAGTCATGTCAAAAACGTGCGCAATCGCATGGAGCCCCCAGGCGTCATCTGGCGCCATTTCCAAGCCTTTTCGACCCTGGGCTTCCGCAAGCTCGTAATCACCAGTCTCTTCTGCTGAAAAGGCGTGACACCCCAGTACATACCCCGTGGCGGGATGCGCATTGTCGTATACCGGTAAAACCGCTTCAAGGGATCGCCGCATGCCTTTTGCGTCACCCAGAATAAAGCGAATGGCGTGACCAAGTTTCAAGGCCATCGCATCGCCTGGCGTTTCCGCCAACACATCGTCCATGACAGCAGCAGCCTGAACGGGATGGCCTGCAAGCCAAGTCTCCAACGCTTCAATGTATTGCCCTTCTCTTTTGGTGCAGCCGACAGTCGCCACGGCCTGCTTCGCGTTTGCCAGGCCCATGCGCGCATTCTCAATCAGCTCTTTGCGACCCAGTGTCAGATAGGAGATGCCTTGAAACGCGTGAGCAAGAGCAAAGGTCGGGGCTTCTTCGAGAACAGACGCCAGATGATTGGGTGTGGCAGACGAATGGGAGAGGAATGCGCGGGATACCCTATTCCAATGATCAAGCGTAGACTTCTTATCCAGTGTTACATCTGATCCGAATGCGTCTGTGTATGTCATTGATCACTCTCAATTTAATGCCGCGTACCCAGTACTAGCCGTAGCACCAATCAGAAGTTGATTTCCACACACTTCAGCCGTTGTTCACTTGCATTTGAGAGTGCGCGATGAGCGACACGTTTTTGATCATCAACCGTACACAGATTTGTGATCACCGCGCTGGGAAATGCCTCCTAAATGGGCGACGCCTGCCTAAAAAGCGCCATCATACGCGCGGCGACCAATACGACAAGCTAGCAGCGTGAAGCTGTCTCGGCTTAAAGCCGCTTTCGCTTCTCTCTCCAAGGATTCAACATCATCAATCCAAAAGCCTTTGCCTCCCATGGCCTCTGCAACTGCCGGAAAGTCAGTACCGTCAAAATCCACCCCTACATTCGAGCGGCCCATTGCCCGTTGTTTCATCTCAATGAGTCCAAGGCTTTCGTCGACCATTACGGTGATGATGAGGGGGAGATTCAAGTCGCGAATGGTGGCGAGTTCGCCCAAGATCATTTCAAGGCCTGCGTCACCCAACACAGTTGCCACCGGCACCTCAGGAGCACAGAGCTTGTAGCCTGCTGCAATCGGCACAGCGCAGCCCATTGTACAGAGCGCTGAGGATTGCAAGAGCGTACGAGGCGCATGGGTTGTCCATTTTTGTGAGAGCAAAATGCGATGCGCGCCACTATCCGTCGTCATCACAGTGGTTGCTGGCAGCACTTTGCGCAGTGCGTCGTAGACACGACCGGGAGAAAAACTCTCAACCGCGGTTGCGAACGCGTTCGCGAGATCCGTTCGCGCTTCTGCTGCCCCGCCGTCTGCCCATGTATCTCGCGGCTTAGCTACAAACAAGGCGGAGAGCGTATCCGATAACGGGGAGAGGAAACTCTCTGTGACCCGGTGCATGCCATGGGTCCTAACGACTGGTGTTATTTCCACCACCTGTTTTTCTGGCCCCCACGGGTTTCGCCAGCCCACGCGCATCTCAATTGGATCATAACCAAGCAGAAAAATCAGATCAGACTTATTGATGAGCGGCATTAACACCTTGTCAGCCTTGGGCGACAGCCCCGCTCCACCGATGACCAGCGGATGGGTCTCATCAATCAATCCCTTCCCCTTATAACTTGTAATGAGGGGAACGCCATATCGCTCGCAAAATGCCTGAATGGCGGTACCCGCCTCTTCGTTGACCGCATCAACGCCTGCAATCGCCAGTGGGCGTTCCGCATTCTCTAGGCTTGCAACAACCTGCTCAAGCCCCGCAGCATTTGGCGCACCGAGAGCTGGTGAGGCTGAAAAAACCCGCTCCGCTTCTGGTACTGCCCCTTCGGCAACACCAATCGGCACGTCAATATGAACGGGGCCCGGCTGACCCTCTGTCGCAACGAGAAGGGCTTTTTCGATCATGGCACCCACCGCCCCAGATGCTGCACAAAAGCTCGCCTTTACAATCGGCCGCAACAGCGCCTGATGATCAAAGACCTGGTGGGTATAGGTTTCAGCTTCCGTCGCATCAACGCGCCCCGTGAGGAAGATGAGGGGCACTTTATCCTGATGAGCGTTGGCAACGACATTCACCGCATTTGCAACGCCTGGTCCCAGCGTTGCGACAAGAATACCTGGCGCACCGGTTGCATGCCATGCGCCCTCCGCCATGAAGCCTGCAGAATTTTCGTGTTTCGTCAGGACAAACTGAATACCACTTTGGCTAAGAGCATCAACCAGTGCGAGAACTTCGCCGCCCGGAATACCGAAGGCCGTCCGGCACCCGGCCCCATGCAGGTGATCTGCAATAATCTCCGCGCCGGTTTTCATATCTTCTTGTCCTCTACTACGCCGGCCGCCGCGAGTTCAGCGATCTCTTCTTCAGAGAGATGGAGCTTGCTTGCCAGAACAGTCTTCGTGTCTGCACCGCGGATTGGGGGCGGGCGGTCGTACTGAACGGGTGTCTTACTCAGCTTGAGTGGATTGCCAATGAGCGAAACAGATCCACTGCCTGAGGTTGGATGCGGCATCTCGACTTTCATTTCTCTGTGTTGAATTTGGGGATCCGCAAAAGCCTCCGGAATGGTGTTAATCGGCCCGCAAGGAACCCCTGCACTTTCCAATAGCTCAATCCATTCTGATGCTGATTTTTTTCGAGTTAGCCCCTGCAACAAAGGAACCAACACATCACGGTTCCGCACACGATCAACATTCCTGGCAAATCGCTTATCTGAAGACAGGTGCTCAGCACCTGCCACCGCGCAGAACTTCGAAAACTGGCCATCGTTTCCAACGGCAAGGATGAAGGCCTTGTCAGAACCGGGGAAAGTCTCATAAGGCACAATGGTCGGATGTCCATTCCCTAAAGGGACCGGGGTTTCTCCTGAGACAAGATAAGAGGCACCCTGATTGACCAGCCAGGCCACCTGAGTGTCCAGAAGCGAGATGTCTATATGCTGACCGGTGCCGGTCTTGTGGCGCGCTTCCAGTGCCGCCAGAATTCCGACCGTCGCATACATGCCGCACATGACATCTGCAATTCCAACCCCAACCTTCATCGGCCCAGTGCTGTTCGCCTGATCCACGGGGTCACCGGTGATACTCATAATCCCACCCATGCCCTGAATGAGAAAATCATATCCCGCTCGTGGGGCGTAGGGGCCGGTTTGCCCAAAACCTGAAATAGAACAGTAGATCAGGCGAGCGTTTCTCTGAGAGAGAGACTTGTAGTCCAGCCCATGGCGCGCGAGATCCCCCACCTTGAAGTTTTCAACCAGAATGTCTGCGCTGTCCGCCAATTGACGAATGAGCTCCCGTCCCTCCTCATTTGCCAAATTGATGGCGACCGATTTCTTGTTGCGGTTTGAGGACAAATAGTAAGCACTTTCTTCCGTGTCATTACCTTCTGCGTCTTGAAGGAATGGTGGCCCCCATGCGCGGGTGTCATCCCCTTTGCCAGGCCGCTCGATCTTTATGATCTCCGCACCCAGGTCGCCCAGCAATTGCGTCGCCGTTGGACCAGCAAGGATCCGGGACAGGTCCAGCACTGTCAGGCCAGAGAGGGGGCCACCTCCATTTTGCGTCTGCTCGTCAGTCTTCATGCTGCTTTCTCTACGGCCTGAGCCTAATGCTCCCAACCCTTGAGGTCGGACAGAATGCCCCAGCTGCGTTCAATCCACGCAGCGCGATAAACATGCCCCCCCTCATGGAGGCAAAGTTCCAAAACGCTGCTCCCGCATCCAGATCTACGTTCACACTGAAAGATCCCGGATTCAGTGATCAGCGGTTCTTCTGTCTCACATTGACCCTGAGAGTGCCAGAGATCAAAACTCTCATGTGTATTTCCCTGATGATAGAGACCGCCAGCAATCGCACGCCCTGCCAAGGGAAAAGTACCGTCTTTTCGCCCGTGATAATGTATGAGGTTGGGCGGGCCACTTGGACAGGTTTCTGGAAGCGGATTCCAGAACGTTCCCGCCACAGGTGCAAAACCTGCGAACTTGTCACCCATATAACATGACAGACTCCAGACCATCGAAGCGCCTAGCGAAAAGCCAGACGCCAGAATTCTGGATTTAGGTACGTTGAACCGCACCTGCACATCTTCCAATACCTCTTCCACATACTCGAGTTCGTTTCTGGTTCTTGCTGGTGCTCCTGGAAATGACCAACCACCGCGAAGACCGTTTGCGGCGATGAGTGCGATGTTGAGGCGATCACTCATTGCCCGCATGCTTGCGTTGCGCATGACCCCCTGGGACGACCCCTTCCACCCATGGAAAAAGAGGACGGCTCCGGCAGGCGGCTCACCAGCCAAATTTTCGGGCAGGTAGATCCGATAGTCACCTGATCCTATGACACAATCTCTTTGGCTCGTTCCACACGCCGAAGCGGGCTGCGCAAGGAAACTTGCAAGTGCACAAACTATGAGCAGATTGATAGAAAAAAAACGGGACACCTGACCCTCAAGACAAAACTCTCGACTGTGAAATGAGTAGCGGAAATTCCGTTCACGAACACATGACGAAATTGAGAGCGAAACTGATCACAATGTTGCACTTGTGTATTGCACATAGGAAGCAAGACTCAATAGTCTTTAAAACTCTACGAGCTGATGTCGTAGGTCAATATCTGGGGGGAATATGGATTTTGCTGAAGTGACGCTGGCTGCATTGCGCATGTACGCCCTTGTGGGTGTCGGGGTTGCTGCCTTGTTTCTTCTGATCGGCGTAGACCGGATCGATGAAGACGCCCGCGGTGCCTATCTGTTTCGTCCTTTGCTTATCCCAGCCATTGTCAGCCTTTGGCCTTTGGTCGTTTTGCGCTGGGTCCGCCTTGAACTTAAAGCAAGCTAGGGGCTGCCCGTGAAAAGACGACACAGAACTGCCCATTTTGCGATCTGGCGCGGACTGGCCCTCATCCTGCCGTTGCTTTTTGCTATCGCAGGCGTCATTCACACTCAGCAAAGTGCTGACCACGCGCCGGTCCAGCTCTCCCCGCCTGCCACCAGCCAGGAGGGGACACGATGAGCGTCAAATACACGCCAGTCCAGTGGAACCCCAACAAGTATGTTTATGATCTCGTCGCACTTGCAGGCATCGCGCTTTACATCGTTCTGTTCCTCAAATACGCGCCCATGGAGATTGAGCGCTCGGAACAGGTGAACTATCCCATTCTGCGCATGCGTGCGTTTGGCACCTGCGCGTTCATACTGCTCTCGCTCATCCTATGCATTGGTCCGCTGGCCCGACTCGACAGGCGGTTTCTGCCGCTGCTCTATAATCGCCGACACCTGGGCGTCCTCACTTTCGCCGTCGCGCTGACCCATGCAAGCTATGTCATTGATTGGTATTATGTCTTCTCGCCGACTGACCGATATGTCGCCCTTCTCACCAGCAATGTCGACTATGGGCAGTTTCTTGGCTTCCCCTTTGAAGCCTTCGGTATATTCTCGCTGTTCGTCCTGTTGGTACTCGCCGTTACAAGCCATGATTTCTGGTTGAAGTTCTTCACGCCTCCGTTCTGGAAGGCACTCCATATGATCATTTATGTGGGCTACACCTCCCTGGTGGCGCATGTGCTTTTTGGGTACATGCAGGGCGCTACAGACCCCATCTTCCCCATTCTCGTGGTCTTCTTTTCTGCAACCGTGTTGGCTCTCCACATTGCGGCCGGAAAGCGCGAGACAGACGCGGACCGGATCACCGCTGCTACTGTTGAGGGTGACTGGATCAATGTCGCACGGTTAGACGAAATTGAAGATGAGCATGGCCACATGGTGCCACTGCCCGGTGGCGAGCGCATCGCGATATTTCGATATGATGGGAAGCTGTCTGCAACATCCAACGCCTGCGCTCATCAAAACGGTCCCTTAGGCGAAGGCCGCATTGTCGATGGTTGTATCACCTGTCCCTGGCACGGGTTCCAGTACCGGCCTGAAGATGGGCGTGCACCCGCTCCCTTTACCGAAAAAATCGCTACCTATCGATTGCAGCTTAGAGACGGCGACATCCTGGTTGATCCAAAACCCAACCCACCGGGCACGCATGTTGATCCAGTCCGCATTGGGGAGAGTGCCTAATGCCCAAGACGCATGATGATTTTTTTGTCGGTTACATACGGGGCGTACCGCGTGGCAGCCGTTCACTCTTTCTTCTGATCATCGTAATGTTTGTCGGAGCGATGGCGGGTGCGGGGTACTTTATCTCTGCTACGCAACCCGATCCCGGGCCAGGCCGGTTTTTCTTTCAGCACAAAACATTCACAGGTATTCTGGAAACAGCGCCCTATCCTCTCGTACGCATTGCCCCCAATGAAACCTACCCCGATGGGCATACGCTCCTTCTTGCGGGGCAAGGAAAACGGGGTGTGCAGGCGAAAGCAGCGGCGCTCGCCGGTCAAGTCGTGGATGTCGGTGGAGTGTTGCTGAAACGCGGAACGATCGACATGTTGCAGGTAGGCCGTCGAGTCCCCCTACAAGCGTCGGCTGAAGGGTTGACTGATGATGTGCGCGCCACAATTGATCTGTCTGTTACGGATCTTGGCACGTGGAGACTGACCGGAGAGGTTTGCGACGGCAAGTGTTATGTGGGCGCTATGCGCCCGGGAACCGGGATTGCTCACAAAGCCTGCGCCAATTTGTGTCTGAATGGCGGTGTGCCAGCGGTTTTTGTTAGCACCGCGCCTGTTGAGGGAACCGAATTTTTCCTCCTATCGGATCAAGATGGAAATCCAATTGAGGAGGAGCTGCAGAGATATGTCGCTGCTCGAGTGCGTGTCGACGGTCAGATTGAGCGCAGGGGTGACCTGATGGTCTTCAAAGTCGACCTCAATAGTGTGGAGGTTCTGTAGTGGTCTACCGATTGATCTGGCATGTGGCTGGCCTCGCTATTGCCACCGGCGTCTGCTATGGCGTTTATTTTGCCTGGGGCCAATTCCCCGCATGGACCAAAGGCACAGACTTCAATGACCTGCGGATCGTCGCGGTTTTTCTTCTTTTTGTCATTGCCCTCAGTGTTGCCCAATCCATTTGGAGCCGCTTGCCAAAACGTCCGCGGGACGGAATTGCAGGTGGGAAAGGATAGTTGCTCGACGGTGAATGCTCAGTTCCCACAATCACCAGTGCCTCACCACGAATTGACTGACAAATTGTCTCCGGGAGAGGACAAAATCTATAGTCTCACTAATTGCAAAGTTCACAGAGCGACAATAGCGAGAGGCAGGCGTTATGAGGAAGGCAGTAGGCCGCTCGTTATTGAGCGATAGGGTGCGCACAAAATCAACAGCCTTCTCGCGGCAAGAACGTGATGCGTTGGGCCTACGCGGCCTGCTGCCCCACAACGTTTCCAATCTTGATACGCAGAAAATGCGTGTTCTGGCGAACATGCGTCGCAAGGCTTACGATATTGAGCGGTACATTTTTTTGACCGCTCTTCAAGAGCGCAACCAAACACTCTTCTACCGGACGCTGATAGATCACATCGAAGAGATCATGCCGTTGGTTTACACGCCGACGGTAGGGCAAGCCTGCAAAGAATTCGCCCACATTTTTAGAAAACCACAGGGCTTCTACATTACGCCGGAAGACAGAGGTCATATCTCATCCATGCTTGAAAACTGGCCAGAAAACGACATTCGTGTGATCGTGATTACCGATGGCCAGCGCATCCTTGGCCTTGGCGACCTTGGTGCGAACGGTATGGGTATCCCCATTGGGAAGCTCGCTCTCTACGTTGCCTGTGCTGGGATTCACCCCCATCAATGCCTCCCAGTGATGCTTGATGTCGGGACAGAAAATGAAGAGCTTCGCAAAGATCCTCTTTATCTCGGCTACCCTTACCCCCGTGTAGGTGGTGATGACTATGATGCACTGGTGGCGGAGTTTGTTGACGCTGTTCAGGTGAAGTTCCCTAAAGCGCTCATTCAATTTGAAGACTTTCAGACACCCAATGCTTATCGGCTGCTGAACACCTATCGGGATCAGGTTCTCTGTTTCAACGACGATATTCAGGGAACTGCCGCCGTGGCACTCGCTGGCGTTTATGCTTCCACACGCATATCAAACAAAAAGTTCGAAGACCTGAAAATCATGTTTCTTGGCGCAGGATCTGCGGCGACTGGCATTGCTGACCTCATCTGCGCGGCATTTCAGCAAAAAGGACTATCCTATGACGAGGCACGCGCAAAACTTTGGTTTGTCGACGTTGAGGGACTTGTCGTTGAGAGCCGCTCAGATCTGATGTCTCATAACTTACCTTACGCACACAAACATCCCGAACTGGACTTTCTCTCGGCGATCCGAACCATCCAACCGGACGTGCTGATAGGTGCTACCGGTGCACCAGGTACATTTACTGAAGAAGTCGTCCACGCGATGGCGGATATCAACGACCGGCCGACTATCTTTGCCTTATCCAATCCGACCTCGAGCGCTGAATGCACAGCCGAGCAGGCATACGAGTGGAGCGATGGAAGGGCGATCTTTGCCAGTGGCAGCCCTTTTGAAACAATTTCTCTGAATGGCCACACTCATCGCCCCGCCCAAGGCAACAATGCCTATATTTTTCCGGGTATTGGATTGGGGGCTATTGTCTCGGATGCGACGGTCATCTCTGAGAATATGTTTCTGGCTGCAGCAGAAGCACTCGCTGACGAGGTGACGGATCAGGATATCGCAGAAGGTGCAATCTATCCAAGACTGCCAACAATCCGAAATGTTTCCGCAAAGATCGCCGAGCGCGTCGCCGACACCGCAAACCGCGAAGGCGTTGCTCAGATTTCTCATCCTGAAGGATATGCCCACGCCATCCAGGGCTATATGTACGACCCATCCTATTCGACCTGATGGTCGTCGATTGATTCGTCGCTTTCAGGTCTCTCGCGGTAACTTGAATGATGCACGGAAACCACCCGATTTCCTATTTTGGAGATCCAGTTCAGCGCCATGCGCCTGAATGATTGACTGAGCGATCGACAATCCTAACCCAGACCCGCCGGTATCTTTGTTCCGCGATGTTTCCAGGCGGACAAACGGTTTGAGGACATCGCGCAGATCCTCGTCTGGAATACCGGGTCCTTTATCGTCGATGCAGATGCGAACGGATTCACCGTCGACAAAAAGGGAAATATTGACCTCATCCCCATATTTCAGACCGTTGTCGATAAGGTTACGCAACGCGCGACGGAGAGAAACGCGTCTGCACAACACAATGATTGCCGCGCCCTCTTCGTAGATCACATTCTGGCCAGCGTCTTGATAATCATCACTTAGGCTAGTCAACAGTGCATTCAAATCAACGCGGTGAAGCTCTTCCATACCTGAGGCATCTTCTGCCCAGGTAAGGATCTCCTCAATCATCGCCTTCATTTCATCGAGAGTCGCGATCACTTTGATACGCTCGACCTCCGGTTCCATGGCCTCCGCCCGTATGCGTAGCGATGTGAGTGGCGTCCTTAAGTCATGACCGACGGACCGGAGCATTGTCCGCTGGGTTTCGATCATGCGGGTGAGCCGTTCCTGCATGGCATTAAACGCGGCAATCGCCGAGCGCAGATCCGTTGGCCCTTCTTCTTTCAGAGATATTCCATGCCCACCGCGGCCCAACTGATCCGCAGCCTCTGCGAGGCTGGTCAGAGGGCGGGTAATGCGCCCTGCAAAAAAGATAACAACAAGAACCGTTACCAACACCATGCCACCAGTTGCCAAAAACACGCGTGGCGTCATGTTTTCCAGTGGATAGTGTCCGGTGATCCCATTGATCCATCGACCATCCGCCAGATGGACCGACATCACCATGCTTTCAAAACCCGGACCAGGTGCCCCCCTCGGGTCGGGCGGAGGTCTATGTCCTGGCGGCGGCGGACGCATGGCTCGCTGGCCATCTCGGCCCACACCGTTGTCAGACCGCCTCGCTCCCGCTGTACCAGATTGACGCTCAGGCGGCCGCAGCTTTTCTCCCCGACAGACGCGCACAGTTTCAAATTGAATACTCCGACTGTGCAACAGATTACTGAGCTGCTCTTCATAAGCAGAGAGACATTCTATCTCTGAAAGGCGACCAATCGCCGAGGATGGATTCACCTCAATACGAACAGGGGCACCCCGCCTATCTCTGGGTTCAGGACCAAGTCTTCTGCCTGGAAATGCGATGACTTGCTCAGTCCCGTTAGCCATTTTCTCAATGGCCGAGGCATAAAGCGTAGAGCGTGCTTGCATCCGTCGCTCACCAATTATCAGCAAGACATTGACAACCTGAGAGACCAGCAGGACAACGACAAACAAGGTGATGAGTTGCCCTGGCAGCGTTCGAAGTCGAAGAAAATCGATCACGGCGCGTCGGACTGCGTGACAAACCGGTACCCACCACCCCAAACCGTCTTTATATAGATCGGCTCTTTCGGGTTGGGCTCGATCTTGCGGCGCAATCTGCTGATCATATTGTCCACGCTGCGCTCGAACGGCAACGCATCTCGTCCTTTTGTGAGGTCGATCAGCTCATCACGGGTCAGAACGCAATTGTGGTTTTCGAGAAACACAGTGAGTAACTGTATCTCGCCTGCGCTTAATGGAACAATGGTGCCATCCTGATCGGTCAGCTCGCCTCTATGCAGGTGCAGCACCCATGTACCAAACCGCCTGGTATGCATGTTCTGGGTGATTTCCGCTGGATTTTGAGTTCTGCGTAGAACTGCCTTAATCCTGGCTACGAGCTCCCTCGGGTTGAACGGCTTGGTCACATAATCATCTGCACCGAGCTCCAGCCCGACAATGCGATCCGTATCATCCGTCAACGCGGTGAGAAGTATTACTGGTAGGTTCTGCGTTTCGCGCAAATGCCGACAAAGACTTAGACCATCTTCCCCTGGCATCATGATGTCGAGCACGACTAGGTCGATTGTGTCAGACTCTATGAGCGACCGCGCGGCGCTCGCGTTTTCTGCAAGCGCGACAGAAAACCCACTTCGCTCCAGATGAGCGCCGAGTGCTTCACGGATATCTGGCTGATCATCTACAACCAGAATGCGAGCGAACCGCTCCATTCGTCGACAACCCCTGTCTTTTGTCGATCTCTCAGTACCGTCGGCGCAAGACGCGCAAGCATTGTCGCGCGCCGACTAGCTTATCTTAGAAACTATATCGCAAAGACACGATACCCTTTGTTTCCTGGGCGTCGTTAAAACTGATTCCATTTACCGTTATGGGAGCATAGCTGTAATTGACACCAAGATTGGCTGACAAACCCCGGGCGATGTCGTAGGCAGCGCCAAATGAGGCCGCGACCTCTTCCTGGCCTTCTACCTCGCCATAATGACCTTCAAGAGACAGGCTCGTAACACCTATCTTGGTTTGAGCGCCCGTTGACAGGTACCACCGGTCAACATCCACAGCTGTCGCGGCAAAATCTTCATACCCCACGCCAAGATCAAATGTTGAGCTGCCATAGACAAACTCTGCGACCGCACCAACAGCTCGAGTATCGAAGACAGCTGACCCATCTGCGGATGTATAGGTGCCTTCCGAGTAGCGGCCCGTGAAACGATAGTCCTTGTTGCCAAGCGGCCTCTGGAACATGAAACCAACGTCCACATTTGCGTCTTCGTCAATGGTACCGCTAAGCACAACCGGCCCATAACGACCAATATAGGAACCACCTAGGTCATCCAGCGAACCATAGGTTGCATCGAATGCCAGCTCTGCATTGCCAACACCGCGCGCACGTCTTGTCTCTTCACGGACAATTCCAGAGACATTGCCCCCAATGAGCGTTCCCCAAACACCGCCGACGTAACCAGCCACGTTGTCTGTGTAGTGGTCATCGGTATCTTCTGTCGCGTATTGACCGAAATAGGCCGCACCCAGAGTCAGCTGATTGGCTGTCTGAGTTTCAGCGTTGACCTGAAAGTTTCCTGTGAAGTTGTAGTCCTCTCTGTCATCGCCCTCCAATTGGACTGATACAGGCAGGTCGACAGTACCTCTGAGTTCTAACGTTACATCACCTACTTCTGTCGCGAGAGGCTCCTCGAAGAAAGAAAGTCTTTCATAGTTGAGAGACACGCCCTCCGCATATGCGGTCGTTGCCGCCCCTAACAAAACAGCTGTCGATGCCGTCGAGAGCAAGAATTTCTGATTGTTCTTGGTCATGCCTCAAGCCCTCTTCACAAAAAGTGTTTGATAGGCTTGACGTGCAATAGCACGCCCCGCTTTCATGGCCTGCACATGATCGAGTTCCCAGTGAACACCACCATACAGGCGAGAAAGCCCATTTTCCTCAGCCGCCTGGCTAAGGCTCGTCCAGCGTCGAGTGACACCCGTTAGTTCCGGCCAAAGGACCTGGTCAGGAGACCTTCCTGAGAAGGTCACCTCATCGCGCCCCAGGACGTGTGCAATCATCTCAGTACCGGCGGCCCCAAAGGTCGAATGACCTGATGTATAGGCGGGGAACTCTGGTGTTGGGATATAGCTCTGCCAATCCGATTGGGCGACCACGCGCGGATCGGGATTGTGGAACTTAGGTGCTCTTACCCGAATGGCACTCTCAGGCCGCACAATATCGTGGTGATATTTGCTGTCCCAGGCGCTGATTGAGGCATCCGCCTGCGTCATGCCCATCAATGCGAAGGCCCGCGCCAGTTCTATGAAACTCAATCCTTGGTCTTGCAGGAGTTGAATGCCGATATAGATGAAGTGGCCGGGCGGCGTAATCCCCCAGGGACCATCTTCCCAGAAGAGGGCAATCTGAGATTGATCCTCTGTCCGTATCGTACTGTCGCCGCCACCTAATGCCTTGATGGTAGCAAATTCATTCGCGAATTCAGGGCTTTTGGGGTCATAAAAATCAACCGCCCGAAACTGAGACCCAGACGTCATTGTCCAGGGTTTGATTTTTCCTTGCCCTGGAAAAACACCACGCGCAAACGAGCCAAAGGCCGGTCCCGGTGACGCTGAGTAAAATGGGCCCGTAGGACTCCAGCGCAGTTCATCTGGACGGCGCTGATAGCGATCCAAATAAAAGTTTGCCTCGCTGGGCTCTGAGCCATCATCGGTGCGCATGTCGACAATGTAGCTGCCCACACGCTCCCCCCACTCCACGCCAAGCTGCTTTGCCTCACCATCAGGGAATTGGCCTAAGAAAGCTCGACGTTCGAAAATGAATGGCTGTTGAAAAGCTTCAGCTGCAGCAATTGCGAACGCTACGCCATAGGCAACTTCAGGGTCTGCTCCTGCTGGACCCGCGCCGACCCCGAAGGGCTCGACATATTTTTGCTCAATCCCGTTTGCCGCTAGAAATCCTGCGGCCAAAGGCAGAGAAAAATTGTATGCCGCGCGTGGGGGCGGCACACGTTGATCCCGCACCTGTTGCATCACGATATCGGTCCAATGAAAAACCGTATTCTGATTTACAGGTTCGAGGATCTGTGTGAGGTATGATGAAGAGGATCCAAAGGTTCCCACACAGCCGGCGGTCGCCAGCACAGAAGTTGCTGCCGCGCCCATCAACACCTGGCGCCTTGATGCATGCATATCGATATTCTCCCAGTTCGACGCAAGCAACAGAAGACTAGGAGTCAAAGCAGGCCAACGTGTCCCGAAGGCACCCTTTCTTCTGCGAAATTGTATCAGCGTTGATACAACTAGCGATCTGCCCAGAAATTAGGCTTTTCACGTTAAAAAACCCCTCACCAGCCCGAAGCTCGTAAGGGGTTTCCACATTTCTCGTCCAAATCTGGCTTCGCGCCAAGCTTGAACTCAGCTTACCACAGGTCGTATTTCTGCAGTTCTGCCCGCCCCACAACCATGTGATGCACTTCATCTGGACCGTCAGCAAAGCGCAGATGGCGCATGTCTGTGTATAGACCCGCCAATGGCGTCCATTGAGAAATACCCGCAGCGCCATGCATCTGTATGGCCTGGTCGATGATCAAACAGACTTTCTCCGGCACCATTGCCTTCACCGCACTCACATAGACGCGGGCTTCCTTGTTGCCGAGGACGTCCATGGCCTTGGCGGCTTGCAGTACCGCCAAGCGCATGGCGTTGATCTCGATACGAGCGCGCGAGATCACTTCAACGTTTTTTCCGAGCTTCGCGATCGGCTTACCAAACGCTTCGCGGGACCCGGCCCGCTTCACCATCAACTCGAGCGCTTTTTCCGCCTTGCCGATCGAGCGCATGCAGTGATGTATACGACCTGGCCCCAGGCGTACCTGAGAGATTTCAAAGCCACGGCCTTCCCCAAGGAGCATGTTTTCCTTTGGCACACGAACATCTGTAAATCTGATGTGCATATGCCCACGCGGCGCGTGGTCTTCACCGAAGACCTGCATGCCTTCGAGGACTTCTACGCCAGGGGTATCGATAGGCACCAGGATCTGCGACTGCTGCTTGCTTGGTGCCGCATCAGGGCTCGTTTTCACCATGGTGATCATGATCTTACAACGCGGGTCACCTGCACCAGAGATATAAAATTTCTCGCCATTGATGACCCACTGGTCACCCTCCAACACAGCGCTTGTGCTGATGTTCTTTGCATCCGAAGACGGGAGATTTGGTTCTGTCATGGCATAGGCTGACCGGATCTCACCGTCCAGAAGCGGCTTTAGCCATTGTTCTTTCTGTTCAGGTGTTCCAACGCGTTCCAGCACTTCCATGTTGCCAGTGTCTGGCGCGCTGCAGTTCAGCGACTCCGACGCGAGCGGTGACTTGCCGAGCTCCGCAGCAATATAGGCGTAATCCAGATTGCTGAGACCTGCGCCGGATTCATCATCGGGCAAAAAGAAGTTCCAAAGGCCGGCTTCCTTCGCTTTGTCTTTGGCGCCCTCCAAGAGTTCTAACTGGCGCGGATGCCAGCTCCAGCGGTCTTCTTTCTCATCATTGAGTTTGATGAACTCTTCGGTAATCGGGTCAACGTTTTCAACTATGTGTTTTTTTACCGCATCCATAAGAGGCCGCGCCTCTTCAGACATGGCGAGTTGAAATAGGTCTGCATCGACTTCTGACATGTATTTCCCCCTGTTCAGGATCTTCGCGTTTTTGAGTTGGTCTATGCCTGACAAGGTACACGTTTGGACACAGAAACGAACCACGAATCTCGGCCCTGTTGGGCGGGCTCGTCACCAAAGCCCATCAAGCAGATTTTTCAATGAGATAGCTGATAGACGCTTTGAAAATCTCGCCTGGCTGTAGCACTTGCATCTGGTCGGGTTCACCAGGCCGATTGAGCGCGTCTGGCATATGGGACACGGGTTCTGCGCAGAAAAAGCCCGCGTCGACCGGCGCGTAAACATGGAGCAGACCCAGTTCTTCTGATGCTGCCAGGCATATCTGGAAGTTTTTCCGGGTGAGTGTGAGCTTACCATTCCACCCGGTAAAACAATGGTCGAGCGGCAAGCCAGAATTGAGCTGGTCGTTAGGCCAATAATCGTCTGCGCATCCGTCCTCGTGCAACGTCGGTAGTAAGTCATCTTGGACATTCCATTTCCCTTCGACATGCGCTGCAAACCCGTCACCCACTTCACGCGGGAAATAGGGATGAAAGCCCAAACCAGCTGGCATCTGGCGTTCAGAAATATTTTGGATTTTCAAACGATGTACCAAACGATTGGCTGAGAGTTCGTAGTATTGCGTGGCTTCAAAGGCCCAGGGCCAAGTGCCGTTGGTCGGTTTATGGACGTAGAAAAGTTCAGCGGAGGTTTCACTACGCGTTTTCACCTCCCACTTCGATATCCAGCCTTCTCCATGCAGTGCATGGGGCTCACCAGAAAGTGTCGACATCAATTGAAGGGCTTCACCCTCAAATTCTGCGTGTCCGTCCGCAATGCGGTTGCAATAGGGAAGAAGAACAAATGCAGCAGGATCTGTCGGTCCTGACATTGGAACGGGGGCGGACTTCAGGACTGGTTCCCCAAACGCCTGAAATGAAATGACCCCGCCTCCATGTGAAGGCGAGATCATCAAATCTAGAAAAGAGTTGTGAAGGCGCAGATGCGTCAAGCAGCCCGCCGCCTTCTATTCAGCAGCCTGAACAGCATCCACCTCTTTGCTGTCTGCGATTAATCGATACTCCGAGAAGTCTGGATCGTGCATATCGTTCAGATATCGGTCTGGAGAAAACGGATAGAGGTTAGGAACACCTGACTTATCAAAATACCAGCTGTCGCACCCGCCGCTTGCCCATACCGTCGTTGGTACACGAGCCTGCATCTCAGCATTATAGGCATCAAAGGATGATTGTTTTGGCGCAATCCCCTCTAAACCTTCGTCACGCATCTTGTTGAGCATAGAGATTACATAATCGACCTGATGTTCAGTAATGGTGATGAGCGACAGGTTGCCGACCGGGCCCGTTGGCCCTTCCAGCATCCAGAAATTCGGGAAACCCGGCATACCAACCGCGCGGTGCGCACGGGGCGAGCCATCCCACGCCTCACCGAGATCACGACCGTTCTCTCCGGTCACTTTGGTTGGCAGGATAAACGACGTGGCATCAAAGCCTGTTGCAAGAACGAGCACATCCAGCTCATGAATTTTTCCGTCTACTGTCTTGATGCCTTCCGGGACAATACGTTCAATCCCTTCTGTGATGAGGTTCGCATTTTCACTGGTGATCGCCGGATAGAAATCCGAACAGAAGATAAGACGTTTGCACGCTGCCTGGTAGTCCGGTGTCAGCTTCGCCCGGAGCTCAGGATCCTGCACAGCCTCTTCCAAGTGCTTAGAACAGGCCTCCTGGATTTTCGCGAGTTCCTTTTGATCGCCTACCGTTGCCTGACCAAAATGCTTCACCATCGTTTTGAAGTAGAAGTTGTAGGTGAGTTTCTGCAATGCAGGGAAAGTGCGCATCAGCCACTTGGTTGCTCCTGTATATTCAACCTGTGGCAACGGGATCATCCATTGAGGCGTACGCTGGAACACATTCATCGTGCCAACTTTGCTGGTGATCGCACCGATGATCTGCGCAGCCGTGGAGCCCGTTCCAATGATGCCGACCTTGCGCCCTTCCAAGGGCACCGAATGATCCCATCTGGCCGTATGGAACATGGCACCTTCGAAGCTGTCTAGCCCTTCAATCTTTGGCAGAACAGGATTGTGCAACACACCTGTCGCTGAGATAACAATGTCATATTGTTCGACATCACCCGCGCCCGTGGTCAAACGCCAGTATGGCGCGTCATAGGTTAGGTCTGTGACCGGTGTGTTGAACTTAACAATATCGGTGACGCCGAAATCTTTTGCCGTCTTTTCCATATAGGCCTGAATCTCGGGACCATATGAGAAGCGATGGGTCCAATCTGGATTAAGTGCAAAGGAGAAAGAATACCACCGAGATGGCACATCGCATGAGAGGCCGGGATATTGGTTTTCACGCCAGGTCCCGCCAACTTTGTCCGTCTTTTCATAGACAGTGAGATCCGTGTAGCCTGCTTCGCGTAGTTTCACCACCGCAGCAATGCCCGACATGCCAGCGCCGATGATCGCGACGCGAGGCTGTGTCCCTGCCTTCGCCCAGCTTGCACCCTGTCCACCAGACATTTCATTCACATGCACATTCATACAGGCGTCCTCCCTCGTCGCTCCTGTCACCACGATAATACATAAAGAATGAGCCACTATTGACGGCCTGTCAATAAGCCACATAGAGTAGCGTGGCTGTGTGGGGCGTGCCCTTCGTAGCTTTCAAAGACCGCAGAAATGAGCCAAAAATGCAAGGCAAACCCCAGAGAAGACGCCGCACGCCGGAAATGGCCCGTGAAGAGATCATCGACGCAACGGTCGCAGCTTTGGCCGACGTAGACTTCGGATCCCTAACGGTGGATGTCATCATGCGGCGCACGGAGATGACCCGATCCTCCTTCTATCATTACTTCAAAAGTGTGGACGAGCTAGCGCTAGGCTTTATGGATCGGTTCGAAGAAGCCATTCGAACTCCCGTTGATGGCTGGCTTGAAGGCAAAGACAGCGACAACTACCTAGTCGACACACAAACACACCTGACCGACATGTTCGTCGCGATGGAGGCTCACCATACGGCGATGCGTGCCTTAGAACAGGCATCAAACAATAGTGCGCAGGTTTATAGCGAGTGGCGTGAACGGGTCATCGACTATTTTATTGAAAAGACCGCACGCTTTATTCGTCAGCAGATTATGCTTGGGCGCTCGAAAGTTGCCGATCCAGATCGCGCGGCTCGTGCACTCATCCTGATGAACAATGCACTCGCGAATGACAATATGCTTCGTACAGAACCAGATGAAGCCAGCGCCATAGGCAAAACATCCGCTGATATCTGGAATGCCACAATTTACGGCCAATAGATTGCCGCATTCACTGACCGGCCCCTTGTGCATCGGACCAAGACGTATCACGATGTCAGTGTAGTGACATTGAAGGATACCCAATGCCCCGATTTGTGAGCGTTTATGTGCGCACGGTCGACGCCATCAACCATCGCATCGGGCGCGCTATGATGTATGGCATTTTTGTCATGATGGGCATTCTTCTCTGGTCATCCATTTCCAAAACATTTTTCTTGCCTTCCCTGTGGACTCTCGAAGTCGCTCAGTTCGCCATGGTCACCTATTACATTCTAGGTGGGCCCTACTCCATTCAACTTGGCTCAAACGTGCGGATGGATCTTTTCTATGGCAATTGGTCGGTTCGCAAGAAGGCATGGTTCGATAGCTTCACCGTATTGCTGCTGATCTTCTATCTGGGCGTCTTGCTCTATGGCGCGATTGATAGCACCAGCTATTCACTGCAATACGGAGAACGCAATCCCACCGCCTGGCGACCTTATCTTTGGCCGATTAAAAGCATTATGACGGTTGGCCTTTTTCTAATGCTGCTGCAGGCCATCTCTGAGCTTTTCAAGGACATTGCAAAAATCCGGAAGGTTGAGCTCTGATGTCATATGAGCTGATCGCAATTGTGATGTTTTCCTCCATGATGCTGATGCTCATGACAGGGCAGCGTGTCTTCGGTGCCATCGGCGCTGTAGCCGCCGTGGCGGCGCTCACACTTTGGGGAACTGGCGGCTCACTCATCCCCTTCTCCTCTGCAATGAAACTGATGAAGTGGTACCCACTTCTCACCCTGCCCATGTTTATCTTTATGGGATATGTGTTGTCAGAATCCAAGATTGCTGACGACCTCTACAAGATGTTCCATGTCTGGATGGGGCCTGTGAATGGCGGACTCGCCATCGGCACCATCAGTCTCATGGTGCTCATCTCTGCCATGAATGGACTTTCTGTTGCTGGAATGGCGATTGGCGCAACCATCGCATTACCAGAGCTCCTCCGCCGAGGTTATGACAAACGGATGGTGACAGGCGTTGTGCAAGCGGGCTCTTCGCTCGGCATCCTCGTTCCTCCGTCGGTTGTTCTCGTCCTCTATGCCATGATTGCGCGACAACCTGTCGGACAATTGTGGCTCGCGGGCGTTCTGCCCGGGCTCATGATGGCCGCTATGTTTATCGCGTACATCTATTTTCGATGCCGCATCAACCCAGCCTTGGGGCCCGCTCTTCCCGAGGAAGAACGTACGGTCCCGCTGGGAGAGAAACTCCGTCTATTGCGCGCAGGCCTGCTGCCTGTTGGCATCTTCGCGGCCATGATGGTTCCTTTCGTAAATGGCTGGACGTCGCTTGTGGAAAGTTCAGCGATCGGGGCGCTTGCGGCTTTCTTTGCAGCTATTGTTAAACGACGTATGACGCGAGACGTCTTTGAGACTTCTGTGCGCCAGACACTGGCGATCTCCTGCATGTTCATGTGGATCATCCTGGCCGCCATGGGATTTGGCGCGGTGTTTGATGGACTTGGTGCTGTTCGCGCGATCGACAATCTCTTTACTGATCAACTGGGCCTTAATCCTTGGATGATCCTCATTTTGATGCAACTCAGCTTCTTATTAATGGGGACCTTCTTGGACGACACGGCAATGCTCGTGATTGTTGCGCCGCTCTATGTTCCACTCGTCGGCGCACTTGGCTTTGATCTCGTTTGGTACGGCATTCTCTACACAATCACCACACAGATTGCCTATATGACGCCGCCCTTTGGGTATAATTTATTTCTCATGCGCGCCATGGCACCGCCAGAAATCAGCCTGCGTGACATTTATGGTTCCATCCTTCCTTTCGTTATGGTGATGTTATTGGCCCTGACCCTGATCATGGCCTTTCCGCAGATCGCTCTCTGGTTGCCGGAAGTGGTCTACGGAAAATAGAAGGAGTTTCTAGGGGAGCTGAGTGTGTATCGCTGCCCAAATACCCTGAGCGAGTATCCAATCGACTAACAAGGAGACGAGATATGACGACCAGACGTAAGTTTTTAACCACTGCCGGTGTTGCTGGGGCTGCCACCTTGGCCGCGCCGGCGGTTCACGCAGACACAACCATCCGCTGGCGGATGCAAACCTATGCCGGACCCGCTCTTGCGGAACATGTCATCAAGCCTGCGATTGACAGCTTCAATAAAATCGCCGGCGATGAGATGCAGATTGAGCTCTTTTTCGCTGATCAACTGGTCCCGACAGGGGAGCTCTTCCGCGCTATGCAGAATGGAACCATCGACGCTGTTCAGTCTGATGATGACTCCATGGCTTCGCCGACGGAAGTGACGGTGTTTGGCGGATACTTCCCATTTGCGTCTCGTTATTCGCTCGATGTGCCGGTCCTGTTCAATCAGTACGGTCTCAATGAAATCTGGGACGAGGAATATTCGAAAGTCGGGGTGAAACACCTTTCAGCCGGGGCATGGGATCCCTGCCACTTTGCGACGAAGGACCCGATCCGAAGCCTGGAAGACTTAGAGGGCAAGCGCGTCTTCACCTTCCCAACAGCCGGGCGTTTTCTCAGTCAGTTTGGTGTCGTGCCCGTCACACTGCCCTGGGAAGATATTGAAGTAGCAGTACAGACAGGTGAGCTGGACGGCGTCGCCTGGTCTGGCATCACCGAGGACTACACAGTCGGCTGGGCTGATGTCACTGACTATTTCCTCACCAACAATATCTCCGGCGCCTGGGCGGGATCCTTCTTTGCCAACATGGATCGCTATAACGAGCTTCCCGATCATTTGAAAGAGCTGCTCAAGATTACGATGGATAGCTCCCACTATTACCGCCAGTGGTGGTACTGGGGCGGCGAGGCATCGCTCCGCGTCGATGGAACAAAGATGCAGCTTACGTCAATTCCAGATGAAGAATGGGCAACGGTTGAAGCAGCGGCTCTCGTCTTCTGGGACGAGATCGCTGCTGAGTCACCAACCAAGGCGAAGGTTGTTGATATCTTCAAGAAATACAACGCAGATATGCAAAAGGCTGGGCGGCCTTACCGCTACAGCTAAAACTGTTTCAGGGGCGCTTCATCAGTGCCCCTGAACGATCATTGGCGATCAGTTCGCCGCAAGCGTCTTCTTCTTGATTTTCTTGGCGAGCGACCATTTGTGAACTTCGGTCGGGCCGTCATAGATACGGAAGGCGCGCACCTCCCGGAACAATTGTTCGACGATGGTGTCTCCGGTCACACCCATGCCGCCCATCACCTGAACACATCGGTCTGCCACGCGGAAGAGCGCCTCAGAAACCGACACTTTGGTCATCGAACTCTCAACGTTTCCGTCTTCACCACGATCAAGGGTCGCTGCACACCAATCAATCATCAGTTCTGACTGCTTAAGGTCGATCTGATTTTCCGCAAGCATGAAGCCTACGCCTTCATGATCGATCAGAAGCTTGCCAAAAGCCTCCCGGCGGCATGCATACTCCGTCGCAATTTCCTGCGCACGAACCGCAACGCCATACCAGCGCATGCAATGAGAGAGCCTTGCGGGTGCCAGACGGACTTGTGCAAAGCGAAAGCCCTGGCCCGGCTGACCCAACATCTGGTCGGCCGGAACGCGCAAATTGTCGATGGTAATTTCTGCATGTCCGCCCGGCATGGAGCTGTCAATCGTTTCCAACACGCGGGTGATTTGGATCGCCGGGTCGGGCAAATCCACCAGAAACATGCAGGCTCCTTGATCGGAATTTGCCATCACGATGCCGACTTTGGCGCCGTCGGCCCCAGTGATGTAGGTCTTCTTGCCGTTGATGACCCAATGATTGCCATCGAGCTTGGCTTCCGTCTGCATCATGGACGGGTCGGACCCTGCCCCTCCATCGGCCGACGGCTCTGTCATGAAGAATGCTGATCTTGCTTCACCGCTCACCAATGGGGCCAGGAACCGCGTTTTCTGTTCTTCGCTTCCAGCTTTGCCGAGCAAGAACATGTTTCCTTCATCTGGCGCCATGGTATTGCAGGCCACAGGGCCGAGCGGCGAGAGACCTGATTTCTTGAGGATGTAGGCGGTCTCGACCTGGCTGTAGTGTCCGCCATCTTTCCTGATATGCGGGGTCATGACATTGGCTTTGATTGCCTTGTTCCGCATCTCCCGCACAAGCTCTTCCGAAGGCCCATGGGACCCTGCACGAGGGTCTTGTTCGTAAGGTGCAATTTCCTGCCGCACGAAGCGCTCTACGCGGTCGCCAATTTCGCGCGCTGCCTCTGAGATAGTGTCAGTCATTCTGATCGGTACCTATTCTTGAGTTTAGTTTGAAATCGTTTGCGCAGCGGCGCCAAGCGCCCGTGGCCTGCGAGACATCAGCAACCTTTTTGCCTCTTCGGCTTTGCCCTGCCGTGCGAGCGCAATTGCCATTGCGAGCTCAATTAGATCTCGTTGGGCGCGGCTTCCACCTATCCGGGCATGATCCGATAGAGCTTTTGTCAGATGTTGGGTGGTGAGCCGCCAATCCTGCTTAGCAAATGCTTGAAACGCTTCCGCAAGGACCCGAACAAGGTCCTCCGCAGGCCCATTTGCCTTTTCGACGATTGTCGCAACACCTTCTGCGTTTCCAGCCATTGAATGCGCGAGCGCCGCGTGCACATCCGCAAAACCGAGCCGCGGTTTCCCAAAACGGGCTGTCGCATAATCGCTGATGGCGCGCCATCGTTCTGGTGCCACCTCCACGCCTGCAAGCTCAGCGCGATAGAGGAGTGCTGGCATGTCTGTTACGATGTTGAGTGCAGGACCGGAGCTCGTGTCAGGGTCAATAGCCGCATCCGCCACCTTCCACATTGTCTCAACATCACCTTCCGCCAAAGCCCAGAGCGCGATATGCCAGGACAGGTGACAGTGCATGACACCTTGCGGGTCATAGTCAGCTATCCAATCTTTCAGATAAGCAAGCCCTGCTTTGGTCTCTCCTACTTCATAGTAGAGATGCGCCCTATGGTGGGAGCCGTTGGCATTTCGTGGGTTGATCGCAAGCGAACGGTCGATTGACTGCGCTGCTGGTTCCAACTGCCCCGCCTCCATCTGAGAAAATGCGTGCGTGGAAAGAAACCACCAATCATCGCCATAGTGGGGCGCCAGCATTGACGACAAGGCGAGGTTCTCTGCCTCCCGTCCCGGCTGTCCCCCAAACCCGATCAGACTGAACACACCAAGGCACGCCTGGGCGATCATGACATCGCGCGGAAACTCCTGCAGGTGGGCCTTGGCTTTCTGATAGACGCCATCGCTTTTACCTTCCAACAACGACCCTATGATTGCCAGATGCCCTTGCTCTCGAGGGGTCAGACCCCCGGCACAGGCCTTAGCGGACGCATAGGGCTCACGCCCGCTAACCCCGCGCCCTTCAACCTGGCGGTTGCGGGCAATGGCGAGGTGCGCCAGAGCGAAGTTTTCGTCTTCAGCAACTGCTTTCTGAAACGCTTCTTCAGCACCCGGGGCAGCTGCGAGATTGAACTCTAGCCCCCGGACATAGGCGTCCCGCGCCTTCACTGAGCTGGTTGTCAGCGGATTTCCATATTGATCTTTTTGCATGCACCACTCCCAACGTGCGCCACATTCGCACGAGATGTTTGATACATACCATAAAGCCCCGCCGCCACTGATTTGATAGAATCACGCCCGCAGAAGCATCATGGAGACCAGACTAGGCGGTCACATTGCCGTCGGGGTTAGCTGATGATTTACTCGTCACCAGCGCCAATGCACAAACCAACCCAATGCCGAGCTCAAACACCGTTACTGCCATCAGGCTGGTAGACGGCAAACCATCGAGAGCCATGCTCACCAAACGCGATGCGCCGTAGGAGAGATAAAGCGCTGTCGACAGCACCAGCGCCGTGAAAATGAGCTTTGAGACAAATGCTCCCAGCATGACAATAAATGCGCAGGCGAGGAGCGCCCCACCTGCGGCTCGCACTTCGCTCAGCAGGCTTTCATCGTTCCCGATCACGATGCCACCGGTGGCATGAAATTCAGCGGGCACAAACAGGATAGCTCCGCCAATGCCGATGCCGATCAGGCCCGTAACGAACAGAAGTGCTTTCAGTCGTAATGTGCTTTCCATCATCATAGTCCTTCTTCAAGTTGTTCTTACGAGCCTTGCACCAGTTGCAGGCATGCGGTGAGGTAAAGGACAGCGGCGACCGCAGCGGCAATGCCTCGCACCCAATTCCAAAATGTCCAACGGGGGTAGTAGACGTCTGTCCAATATGCAGCCGCTTCAGGACTGCCATAGGCCTTCGCCGCCAGCTTGGTGTTCATCGGTACGTTGAAGACCAGCGTGACACCAGCAACACCCACCGAATAGACAATCGCTGCCCAGAGGATGGACGTACTGCCGCTGCCCAAAGCCCCAAAGTAAGCGGCAGCGCCTAAGGCCGCGGAACACCCCCACATGCCAATCAATAAAACCATAAAGATAGTTTTGAACACCTCTCGGTTGATCCCCTGCATCACTTCAATGCCTGCACTTGTTCTGGCGCCATTCAATGATCTCATGACAAAGTCGGAGAATGTCAGAAAGACACCTGCAACCAGGGCACTGGAAATGAGGGAAATTTCATACATAAGAAGAAGCCAAGCCTGCGTCATCGCGTGTTCCTTTCGCAGGTTGAGTTAGTAGGAAAGTCCCGGTGATTTGTGCAGAAATGTGTCTGTGGTCACTTGCTGCAGCATCACGTTGGCAACATCTGCCCGGGATATTTTGAGCGCCAAGCTGCTTTCAGACTGTGGAAAGCCAAGCATGTAGTCACCGGTCACCGGTCCATCGGTGAAAGCAGCAGGACGAACAGTGATCCAATCAAGGTTGCTTTGTCTGATGAAGGCTTCCTGCTCTTCGTGGTCTGCCATGGCCTGTTTCAGCAGCCAGCCAAACATGATGTGCTTCCAGAAAAAATTGAGATGGATATGACTGTCGCCGGCCCCGAGCGTGGTTTGGCAGACAAGACGACGCACATTGTGACGCTCCATTGCATCAATGATGTGTTTCGTACCTTGAGCACGAACCCCACCCTTCCGTCCCGCTCCAAGGGCGATCAGTGCTGCATCATGTCCTTTGACCGCCGCGTCGACTGCTGCAGGATCAAGCACGTCACCCTCAATCACATTCAGGTTTTGATGGTGTCGGTCCAACGCTGACGCGTTGCGCAGAAACGCCGTCACGGCTTCACCCCGGGCAAGTGCCTGATCGACCAGATGGCGACCCAATGATCCTGTTGCTCCAAAAATAATGATCTTCATGCTCAGCTCCTTACTTGACACCGTGTAAATTGACACGGTGACAAGTAAGTGCTACTAGACACCATGTCAAGTGACGCCAAATCGACTCGGGAGAAAATCCTCGCCGCCAGCCTGGAATTGCTGGAATCCGGCCAGGGAAACAGCGTCCGCATGTCAGATATTGCGGCCAAAGTCGGCATCACCCGGCAGGCGCTCTATCTTCATTTCCGAAACCGTGGGGATCTGCTTATTGCCACAACGCACTATGTGGATGAGCTTCACGGGGGGGATGAACGCCTCATCCCCAGCAGGACGGCCAAGACCGGGATTGAGCGCCTGGACGCCTTTATCAGTGCCTGGGCGGGTTTCCTTCCAGAGATCTATGGGATCGGGAAAGCGCTATTGGCAATGCGAGATTCAGATCCAGAAGCTGCGGCTGCCTGGGATAAGCGCATGCAAGACATGCGCGAAGGGTGCGAGGCGGCAATCCTGGCGTTAGCGCGCGACAAAACACTCACAGCCGATTATTCCCCCGGACAGGCGACGGACATCTTGTGGACGATGTTGTCGCTCAGAAACTGGGAGCAATTGACGGTCGAGTGTGGTTGGGCGCGGGCTGACTATGCTGAGCGTATGCAGGCCACAGCGCGCCGACTGTTTGTCGTTGACGCACCATGAGCTGATAGAGGTGTCTCAGTACATTGTTGCCGGTTCAATCTTGACCGGCCTCAGAAACCCAGCAGCCGTGCATACCGGTCACGGTGAAAGGCCTGGTTGCCATAAAGCGTCTCCAAGACACGCGCCCGCTTGAGATACAGACCTGCATCGAACTCGTCTGTCATGCCAATGCCGCCATGAATCTGGATCAGCTGATTGGACATAGTATGGAGAAAGTCTCCGACCTTCGCTTTTGACAGAGAACAGGCTTTTGCGACGCTGTTACTCTGAGCGTCAATTTCCTGAAGGGCTGCCTCACCACAGGAGCGTGCAAGTTCCATCGCAGCAAACAGTTCCGCTGCCCGATGTCCAAGCGCCTGGAAGGACCCGATGACAGCGCCGAACTGTTTGCGTGTTTTCAGATAATCCAGAGTCATCGCGAATGCCTGCGACCCGACGCCCAACATCTCTGCCCCTATCCCGGCTCGCGCGCGATCCAGGACCTCATCCAACACTTCCCCGGCCTGACCTGCCGGTCCCATGAGATCAGCATCCGAGACTTCGACGCCATTGAAACTCAACTCTGCATACCCACGGCTGTCTATGGTTTTCATTGGACGTCGAGATAGGCCTGCCACATCTGCTCGGACAATAAAGAGAGAGAGGCCTTGCGCGTCTCCCACACTGCCAGCCGACCGCGCGACGACAATAAAATGGGTCGCCGACATGCCTTCTAGAACCAGGGTCTTTGTTCCGCTGAGGACATATTTATCACCCGCTGCTTTCGCCACACAAGCTGTTCGGGCGGGCGCATGCCGCGGTCCCTCATCAACTGCGAGGGTCACGATTTCTGTCCCGTCTACGATCCGCGGCAGGTGGCTCGACTTTTGTGTATCGTTGCCAGCGAGCAGAAGCGCTGTCGCACCGACATAGGCGGAGGCAAAGAGCGGAGACGCCGCCAACTGCTTTCCCAACTCTTCTAAAACCAGCCCGAAGGTCAGGTAGCCAAGGTCAGACCCACCATATTCTTCCGGCACCAGAATGCCCGTCCAGCCCATCTCCACCATCGCGGACCAAGTAAGCTCGGCGAATCCCACTTCAGCACCTTCGTTCCTCATCGCACGGAACTTTGAGACCGGCGCTTCGGCGCTCGCCCATGAAGTTGCCTGATCCTTGATAAGCGTTTGTTCTTCAGTAAGTGCAGCCATGATCTTTTCTTAAGCCCCGTTAGCCTTGTTGTGTCGTTTCTGGGAGGCCCAGAATGTTCTTGGAGATGATGTTGTTTTGAATCTCGGCCGAGCCGCCATAGATCGACATGGCCTTGCCCATCAGCCAATCGCGGACGCTGCGCAATTCTTCATCTGAGAATTGCTCACCTTCCCAACCGATGCCCTGATTGCCCATCATCTCTAGTGTCAGCTCCGCCTTGGTCTGCGCGACCCGGGTCATTGAGTTTTTCAGGATCGAGGCGGCAGCGCTTACCTTCACCTGGCCTTTTGCCTCTGCCGTGATACGGGAGACGGTCAGCTTGTGGGCTTCCGCATCCATCAGATTCCCGACAATCCGAAGACGCAGGTCCGGGTCCGCAAGGGTTCCGTCTTGCAGTGTTCCCACGTACCGCTTCGCCTGTTCCTGCAATGGCTCTTGATCAATTTTTACTGCAGCTGGTGCGGAAGTTTGACTTTGGCGTTCATGTTGCAGCAATCGCTTCACGACGCTCCACCCGTCATTGAGGTCTCCCAGCAGATCTTTCTTGTCTGCACGCGCGTCATTGAAGAAAGTTTCGCAAAACGGGGAGGCACCAGAAATCAGCTTGATAAGACGAGTTTCAACGCCTTTCTGGTCCATCGGCAACATGACAAAACTGATGCCGTCTCGTTTCTTCGCCTTTGGGTCGGTTCGCACGACAGCGCCACACCATTGTGAAATGTGCGCACCGGAGGTCCAAATTTTCTGGCCATTGAGGATGAAGGCGTCGCCTTCGTCCACCGCCTTTGTGCTCAACGAAGCCAAGTCAGATCCAGCATTGGGTTCCGACAACCCTAGACACCAGCGAACTTCTCCGCTTGCAATGCCAGGCAGATGCTTCGCTTTCTGCTCATCGGTTCCGTATTCTAGGATAGTCGGACCAACCATGGTCACGCCCATCCCAGTCATTGGGGGGATTGGGTTAAAGGCTCCAGCTTTGGCGATTTCCCGACGGATGACTTTGGCTTCAGGGTCGCTTAGTCCGGCGCCACCATATTCTTTGGGCCAAGTCGGCGTACCCCACCCTTTGTCGGCAAGTGCCTGGCGCCACGCTCGAAACTCACCGCTCACTCCCTTTTCGCTGGGGCTATCTGCTCCAAGATCAAATCCATTGAGCGCGCTTGGAAAATTCGTCTGCACCCAATCGGATACTTCTGCGCGGAAGCCATCCAGGTCAGCTGATGTGGTCATTGTTTGCCCCTTGATATGTCTTTGGTGAGCATTCGGTTTGCGCCACCATATCAAAGTCTGGCCAATAGTTTAGCGTCTCGTGCAAATGACCGATGCCGCTGCGTCAAATCTAATCGCTGATGACCGTGCCCAAAAGCTGGTTAGCATTTGGAGTGTCCGCCATAACCTGTAGACTACCCGTTCGGCAGGCAGAACATCCTGCCTGTACTTTGCCCTGGGGGAACGAATGAACAGCTTCACTAGACTTCTCATCGCCTCGCGACGCGCATTGGGCAGTTTGTTCGTCGTCGTCGTCGTCGTCGCTGCGTCTCTTCCCCTCCATGCAGAGGAAGTTGCGCCAGAAGCCGAGATCATCGCAAAAGCCCAAGCCATTCATGGGGACGCCTTGGTGTTTGATGCTCATGCCGACATTGTCATTCCCTCGACATCGCTCAGCTATCTTGGAGAGGGAGGCGTTTCGAAAGTCAGCCCTGAGAAGCTTGCGGCCGGCGGCGTAAACGCTGTTGTCATGTCGGTTGCTGTTGGGCCAGGACCTCGAACAGCTGAAGGGGACGCAGAAGCCCGTGCCTTGGCGGAAGAAAAACTGGCCGTTGCATTGGAACTCGTGAATGCGTCTGACGGAGATGTTGTGTTGGCGACTTCCGCTGCCGAGCTTGAAGCAGCAAAGGCAGACGGCAAACCGGCAATCATCCTCGGGTTTCAAAACGCCCGATCGCTCGAAGGCGATGTCAGCACAATTGACCATTTCTACGCAGCAGGCGTGCGCGTATTTGGGCTTAATCATCTGGGCCACAATGATTTCTCGGATTCCTCCCGCCCCCTCTATGATGGTGCCACCAAGTCTTACGAACCAAGAGAAGAGCATGGCGGTCTATCGCCCTTGGGCATCGCTGCCATTGAGCGGATCAATGCGCTCGGGGGAGTAGTCGATATCTCACAAATGTCCAAGGCAGCGGCGCTTCAAGCGATCTCTCTGTCTAAGTCGCCGATCATCGCCAGCCATTCCAATGTACGGGCCATTTCCAATGTGACCCGCAATCTATCGGACGAAGAAATTGACTTTATCGGCGAGAAGGGCGGCGTCATACATGTGGCGGCCTTTGGTGCCTATCTTGTTGCGCTCTCAGACCCTGATCTCCTTGAGAGAGTCAAAGCCGTCCGCGTTAAAGCCGGCCTTCCAGAAGCGTATTCATATCCTTATGAGCTTTATTGGGAATTAGAAGATCCAGCCGCTCAACGCGCCTTTCTGCTCGAGATGCGCTCGACTATCGGGCGCGGAAGTGTTTCGGATATGATTGCTCATATCGACTATATCGTCGACCGCATCGGCATTGATCATGTCGGTATTGGCAACGACTTCAATCATGGCAGCAGCATCGAGGGCTATGCAGACGCCAGTGAAGCCCTGAATGTCACCATCGCCTTGGTGCGAGCTGGATATTCTGCCGAAGATATTCAGAAGATCTGGGGTGGCAATTTTCAACGTGTTTTTAGGGAAGCAGAGCGTCGGACTACGGTCCATTGACACGGTGCCCCGCGGGACACCCGCGCAGGGCACGTATTAATTAGGTGTTCAGCTTGAGTCTGTCCTGCTACTCGCGGAGACTGTAGACTGTCCCGTCGAAATCTGGGCACCGTGTAGACGGTGCTGTCTGGAGGTACTACATGGATAGCACTTGGATTCTTCTCATCGTCGTCGGTGTGGTCGTCGTGGTCGGCTATTCCTTGTACGTATCAGTAATTCAAAAACGAAACCGAGCGCGCAATGCGTTCTCCACCATTGATGTGCAGCTTAAAAAGCGGCACGACCTCATTCCCAACGTCCTCAAAATCGCTAAAGAGACAATGAAGCAGGAGATGTCGCTCATTGAGGAGGTGACCCGCCTGCGGACCGCTACCGAACTCCCCACAGACACAGACAATCCAGACGCCATCAAAGGTCGCCTGGAAGCTGAATCGGGCCTCGCGCAAAGCATGCGGCAATTGTTCGCCGTTGCAGAAAATTATCCCGAACCGCGGTTCGTTGAAGCAATGAAGAATGCGCAAGAAACCTATCAGGAAGTAGAGGGACACATTTCGGCGGCGCGGCGCTTCTACAATTCAGCAGTTGAGGATCTCCAAAATGCGGTGGAAATCTGGCCTTCGTCAACAATCGCTGCATTTGCCGGTGTTAAAGCAATGCCTTTCTTTGAAATTGATGAAGCAGAGCGGGAACCTGTCTATGCTGGTGATATCCTGTCTGGTTAGGGTTAGTGCCAGCATCTTCCCTGCAAACGGCCAGGCCTAAGCCATGAGCAAATATAGTTTTGACCCGCACTTGTTTGACGAGCTTGAACAAGAACGGCTGGAGGCTATGCGATGGCGTAAGAATGTGTGGCTGGTGGGGGTGCCGATCGTCGCCGTGGTTTCGGTCATTTCTGCGGTGACATTCGGCCCGGAGGGCCTCATTACCCTCCTCATCGGTGGCGGCCTCACCTACATGATCGCCGAGTTCAAACTCTTTGAGCTCAAGGAGCGTATGAAGACAGATATTCTGTCGCACATGGCAGAAGCGCGGGGCTGGAGTTTCGACGTCGATGGCCCCTCTGAAAACGCAGTTAAGATCTATCGAGATCTCGGGCTTCTAAGGTCGCACAATGAGTTAGAGGTCGAAGATCTGTTTGAAGGCGAGCTCGACGGCGTACGGTTTGAGCTTTTTGAAGCGCTCGCCAAGATGCGGACCAAAAACCGGAAGTCTGACTCTGTTCGAACAGTCTTTTCAGGTCTGCTCGCCCGCTTCAACTTTCCCAAAGACTTTCAGGGGTCGACTGTCGTCCTCACCGATTCCGGCTTTTTCAACTGGGCGGCGGGTTTCGCCCAAAAAGGCGAACGGGTTACGCTTGAAGACCCTGTTTTTGAAAAGCAGTTTCAGGTCTACAGCAGCGATCAGGTGGAAGCGCGCTATCTGCTGACACCAAGCTTCATGCAGCGCCTGCTTGATATTCGCAATGTCTTTCCCGGAGCTGAAATACAGGCTGCTTTCGAGCGAAATTCTCTCTACTTGGCAATTGACGCAAAATCCTCAAACCGTGACGAGTTGGGATTTTTCGATGTAAAGGACCTGAGTCAGCCCCTTTCGCAGCAAAGTGCTGTCCTGCTCTTTGAACGGGAATTACAAATGTTCGAGGAGATTGTCGACGGTCTTAACCTCGATGCCTCAACTAGAATCTAGAATACCCCTGCCCTTTCAATGTCACTTAGGAGTCGTCGCCGGACTCGTATTGTTCTGCGATCTGCGCACCAAACTGCGCTGCCATCTCGAAGAGTTTTTCCGGATCGGAATGGCGCAGCTTTGCAAGATCGAGCTCGGCGCCACTGGCAAAGACCAATTCAGGGGTGTTTCTGTCCACCGCGTCAAGGATTGCCTTGGCACAATCCATTGGATCATCTCCTCCCTCGATCGCAGCGTCGGATTTGCCACGAATAGATCCGGTTGCCGTAAAGGCGTTGCGCGACACATTGGTCGCAACTGATCCCGGCAGAACATTCGTGACATTGATATTATGGAGACTGGACACTTCGGTACGCAGTGCATCCATGTACCCGATCAGCCCATGTTTCGCCGCTGCATAGGCTGTGCGAAGCGGCGGACCGAAGCGGCCAGCGACTGAACTGATGGCAATGATGTGCGCTCCACCTGCTTCAACCATCCTGGGCAGTTGCAGCTGGGTTAGCCAGATTGGCGCGATCAGGTCGATATTGATCAGGTCTGTATAGACTTGTGGGGTGGTGTGAACTGCCAGGCTCCGCTGGCTGACACCTGCATTGTTGACAAGCACATCTACCCGGCCCTTCCAGTCCCAGGCTTTCGCTACAATGCCCTCAAGCTCGTTATAGTCGGTTACCTCGAAAGGAAGCACGAGCGTGTCGGTCGGCAGCTGATCGGCAACCGCCTGCAAGGCGTCTACGCGCCGACCTGACAGAATGATGTCTGCACCGTTGGCGGCAAAGGTTTTGGCCAGCGCCTCTCCAATCCCCGATGATGCCCCAGTGATCCAAACGGTTTTGTCAGAATATGTCGTCACGATGTATTCAGTTCTTTCTTTGAGCTATTCCGGCGATGGGAGTTCCCACGCACCGTATACCGATATAGGGACGGAGAAACGCGAAAAAAGTGCCCGCTTTCAGTCATTTTCGACTGTGAAAAATTGATCCTCACTTGCGACCATCGCCTGCAATCCGCCAATATCATCAATATCAATCCGACCGTAGCGCAGCGTGATCAAGTCTCGACCCTCCAAACGTTTAAGCGCCTTACCAGCAGCAACCCTTGAGACACCCAACATAAAGGCAAGATCTTCCTGCCGACAGTCAACACTCGAATGGTTTTCCTCAGTGTCCACTGTTGCCAGCAGCAAACGAGCGACCCGCGCCGTTAAGGAGAACCGTCGCTGAGAGTCGATGAAGTTCATCATCTCATAATTTCGTTGAACCATCATTGCCAGTAGCGCTTGAGCAATTGATGGCTCCTCATCAAAGAGCTGCAAAAACTCTCTTTTACTCACAAATGTGATATCCGCCGCCCCGTGCGCCCATAAGGTATGGGTGCGCCGCAGATCTGAGAACAGGGTCTGCTCGCCAAAGGTCTCGCCCGCACGCAATAAAGCTGATGTGAGGAAGGATCCGTCTTGCCCAACATTGCCAGCGATGACTTCACCAGTCTTGACGATTGTCAGGCCAGCGCGCTTGTCGCCGCGGTCCTGGATAATCTGGCCGTCGGTATACCGTTTCGTTGCTCCACTTGCGATCAAACGCCCCATAACTTCCACGGAGAGTAAATCTCTAAGCGTTTTGGTCTTCGGACGCAGGACTTTCACAAATTGGCTCCAAAATGTAACTTTTTAGCATTCTAGGCCACTGCCCTTCAGTATTGTCAATCTGTCTCCCAAGGCGGGAGCACATCCAAGGAGGGAAGACAATGAAAGTCTGGGGCGTTTCTGTTTCCTACTACACCGGCAAACTTGAGGCTTACCTTCGATACAAGGGCATCGCTTATGACATGGAGCACCCTTTCGCAAAGCAGAAGCATATTCGCGAACACGCCGGTGCGGTCCAGGTGCCAATCGTTGAGCGACCGGATGGGCGCTGGATGTCTGACAGCACGCCGATCATTCAACAGCTGGAAAGCGAGTATCCTAGTCGTTCTGTCATGCCAAGCGATCCAGTTGTGCGGTTTATCGCGCTTCTAATTGAAGACTATGGCGATGAATGGCTTTGGCGGTCAGCCATGCACTACAGGTGGAGTTATGACCATGACCGCGAGTTGCTTTCACGCATTCTTGCGGACGAGGTCACGACCCATTTGCGCCTGCCCCGCTTCGTCCGCAGGCGCATGGTAAAAAAACGCCAACATACCTTGTTCGTGAAGAGAGACGGCGTCACCAAGGATACCTGGGATCATGTGGAAGCGGGCTTCTTCAACGCGATGCGTGGCATGCTCTCCATGCTCGAAAACCGCCCCTATCTGCTCGGAGACACGCCTTCAATTGCAGACATTGGCATGATGGGGCCGATGCTCCGGCATTTCGGACAGGATCCCACCCCAGCCGCCATCATGAGAAATGATTGGCCAGCCATCGCTGAATGGGTTGCGCGAGTTTGGAACGCGCATAGGACCGCTGGTGAGACATCCCTCCTCGACACGGTCCCAGACGACGCAGCTCCCCTGCTCAAGGAGATCGCTGAAACCCACCTGGTACAGCTGAGAGAGAATGCCCTTGCCTATAGCAAAGACAAGAAACAGTTTGAGATGAATGTGCAAGGGTGCGCTTACAAAAACATGCCCGTTTCCAGGTACCGTGTCTATTGCCTTGAGAGGCTGCGCGAAGAGTTTGCAAACCTCGGCGAAGACGATCAACGGAAGGTGAAGGCGTTGCTTCCGCAGGACGAATACGTATTGATCTGGGATTCGTCAGTCGAGGCCAATTCGGGGTACGACGTGGAACGAGCAGCCCCGTTCAACAAAGGTATCAATGTCCTGGAAACCGGCTAGGACCGGTGCACGCTTTTCCAATGTTGGAAATCAGTGCCTCAGGGGGCGCCCTCCGCCAACATCTTCTGTGCAATGCGCTCAGCAACCATAACGCAGCCAAGATAGGTATTGCCGGACGGGATGGTTGGCATGATCGACGCATCGGCGAGCCGCAATCCTCCGATGCCCAAGACCCGACAGTCTGCATCCAACACTTTTCCCATCGGGCAAGTGCTCGTCATATGGCCATAGCTGATCGTGAAACGTTCAAGCGCGTCGGAGACTGCGGTTTCAGATTTTAGATCCTGAGGGTCGAGAGGTTCGCACCCAAGCGCGCGCGCCGGCCCAGACGCTTCCCACTCAGCCAGTCGGTCAAACGCGTAGCGAAGACTGTCAATGCCATCGTCTGGCAATGGCGGGACTGTCACAAGCGGCCCGGCTTCAGCCGTCTCTCCCAGCCGCACTGATCCGCGCCCGGAAGAGCGCAACAGAAACACTGCCATTACGAATTCTGTTGGGCCCTCAGTTGTATTTGGCGCAATCGGGAAGGTGTGGGTGTCAACATCGGTGCCGTTTGAGGCTCCAATGAGCAAGACCTGAGCAGGACCGGCTGAACCGCCTCTGGGTCCACTATGTCCATAACGAAGACCGGGCCCGATGTGATCGCTCATCGTCTCCCCCACTGGCAAGTCTTTGTGGACCGTGATGCCATGATCTGCAAGGTGCCCAGCCGGACCGATGCCCGAGCGCATTAGCAAGGTCGGTGTCCACAGTGCCCCTGCGGTGACCACTACTTCGTCAGACTCCATTTCGGCGCCAGAGGCCAGTTTAACGCCAGTGACACGGGTTCCATCCACATTGAGCCCAGCCACCTCAGCGCCAGTATGAATGTTGAGATTGTGACGCGCGCGTACATTTGACGTCAGATAGGCAAGACTAGTTGTTACCCTTTTGCCCTGTGAGTCGATGGTCACAGGGAATACTCCCATGCCTGGGAGCTGTGTCGGATCATTGATATCCGCAACTGCCGGGTTTCCAGTCTCCAGCATACCGTCATAGTAGGCGAGTTGAGCGCGACTTAGTTCGTCGCGACGCCATCTTCGGACGGGCAAGGGACCGGTATCCCCGTGAATTGCAGACGACCCAAAGTCCAGGTCGGTTTCGGCTGCGATAAAAGTGCTCTCGACATCGCGCCACCCCCAACCGTCGAGGCCGGCTGATGCCCACCCATCATAGTCAACAGGCATCCCCCTTAATGTGGCCAAACCGTTCACTGCTGAAGTCCCCCAGCAACCGCCCCTGGAGCATGGGAATATCACCCCCTTGGCCAGACATTAAAGTCATCTCAATGTTGGGACCGCCCAACCAAGCATCCGGTGCACGAACGGGCTCAAGAACAGCAGCATCATAGGTTTTATCATCTGGCCCTGCTTCAAGCAGAGTGACAGTAAAGTCAGGGTTTGCACTGAGGCGGGCCGCCAATACGGAGCCTGATGTGCCACCGCCTACGATTACTATGTGTCTGGATTTCGCGCTCATCAACACACCCTCCTGGTTTGTGTTAGCAACAACCTTGATTAGGTAGACTTACCTATTTTTAGGTAGTAAAACCTAATTGTCAAACTTTTTGTGATTCTCCCTGCCTTGGAGGTGTTCAGTGGCATCGCGTACGACCACGCCAGAGCGAATTCTCAATGCCAGCCGCCGACTGTTTAACGACAAAGGCTATGCAGCAACAACATTGACGGAGATAGCGGCAGCGGTAGGAATCTCGCAGGGGAATTTGACCTATCACTTTCCGACCAAACGTGACCTTGCAATGCGGCTGGAGTCTGACGCTCGGGACCAGGCTCAAAGCCGCAGAGCCGGGCGTCAAGGCGGCGCCATCGCTGATGATTATGTGGATCATCTCTTGTTTGCGATGGACCTAACCTGGGCGAACCGGTTCGCACTGCAAAACCGGACGCAATATGTTTCAGAAGATACCAGTCTGCATTCGGACTCTGAGCTATCAGCTGACTTCCGTGAGCTCCACGAGTTGATCCATCGGATTGAAAAGGAAAACCTGTTTCGACGTGATTTCCCTATCGACCTTGAACACCTTACCCGGTCGCTCTGGATTGTCAGCAGATATTGGATGGACTATCTGCGCGAGGCAGAAGGGCTCGATAAGATCAGCTGGAACGACCAGGAACGGGGCATTCAACACCATTTCTCTGTGCTCCTGCCGTGCCTGACAGCGCCTGCAAGACAGGCTTTTAATGCCGCACTTGATCGCCAGTCAAACTCTCTCGACAGCTCGTAACCGGCTGAAAAGATCGATAAGGCTGACACTTCAGAAACCCCAAATCTCTGAAACGTGAACTTCTGATATGTCCCTCACTGGCATGCGATGGATCAATGCAGCGTGGCAGCAAAACCAAGATAGTGTGGCCGACCAATTAATCACGCTTGTTTCCGAGGTGAGGAGTTGTGCCGTGCTCAAGCATTTTATTCAGACCCAAGATTACTCAAAACTAGAACTTCTGAAGATCATAGAATTGGCGCGCCTTTTAAAGGCAGCTGATAAAGATGGGGCATGCCCACCATTGCTGCGCGGTGCCTCCTTGGGCATGATTTTTGAAGAACCCTCAACGCGAACACGTATTTCGTTTGAAGTCGCTATGACGAAGCTTGGGGGACATGCCCTCTATCTGAAACCAGGGGAAATACATCTTGGCGCGCGCGAAAGCATCGCTGATACAGCGCGCGTGGTATCGCGCATGGTCGACGTGATTGAGGCCCGGACACTGGAGCACGAAACGGTCACTGAGCTCGCAAAGCATGCAACAGTTCCTGTTATCAATGGCCTGACGGACTACAACCACCCAACACAGGTCTTGTGTGATGCTCTCACCATGATTGAGCACGCGCCAGATGGGAAAAAACTAGAAGACTTGAAAGTTACATTTGTCGGAGATGCAACGAATGTATGCTCTTCTCTTATGTGGATATGCACCCGTATGGGGATGGACTTCACGCATGCAGCACCGAAAAAATACCAGGTGCCCGCAGACTGGGCGAAAATCGCGCGCAAGAATTGTGAGACTTCTGGCGGATCACTCACTGTTACAGATGATCCGGCGGCCGCGGTCGCGAACGCCGACTTTATCTATACAGATCTCTGGTGGTGGGTCGGGCAGGAAGATGAAATTCCCGACCGGGAGGCCGCCTTTATGCCGGACTTCCAAGTAAATGCCGACCTTTTGAAAAAAGCTCCAACCACCGTAAAGGTCATGCACTGCCTGCCGGCATCTCGGGGCGTGGAGGCCACGGATGAGATTCTCGACGGCCCCCAGTCCATCATTTTTGATCAAGCGGAAAACAGACTACATGCGGAGAAGGCGATCCTTGTCTGGTTCACCTATCCGCATCTCAAACGCCCGTCAGACGACTTGACTGCTCATCACAAGAAGCAAGTAGACGCCTTTTTGGCGGAGAGTGTTTAGCCCCCCATCAGTACCTACCGAGATAATCCGAACAAAGTGGAGAAACGAACATGTCAGACCCATCCATTTCAGTACCCTCAGCAACATCGGGTAAAGGCTTTAAGCGCGTTCTAAAAGGTCTGGATATGACCTTGTTCACCGTGTGCGCCATCTTGGTGATTGACCAGCTTGCTGCGTCCGCCTCCATAGGCGTTCAATCGATCTTCTGGTGGGTCTTTACGCTGATCTTTTTCTTTATTCCCTATGGCCTGATTACCGCAGAACTGGGCAGCACCTATCCAGATCAAGGCGGCATTTACTCCTGGGTCAAACGGGCATATGGAGATCGTTGGGGTGGGCGCACCGCTTGGCTCTGGTGGATCAACGTCGCGCTCTGGCAGCCTTCCGTCTACCTTCTGTTCGCTGGCATTTTTTCACAGCTCTTTATGCCCGACCTGGGTCTGTGGCCACAGATCGTCATCGCTATCGCGCTGACCTGGCTCACTGTATCGATTAATGTCATGGCGCTCGACGTCGGCAAGTGGATACCCAATATAGGCGCTGTGTTTAAAGCTCTGATCATGATGGTGATTGGGTTTGGCGGGATCTACTATGCAATAAACCATGGTGTTGCCAATCCCATCACACTTGAAACACTCACCCCAAGTTGGGGCGTGTCTTTGGCCTTTCTGCCGGTGATTGTCTACAACTTCATGGGGTTCGAGCTCATGTCCGGCGCGAGCGAGGAAATGGATGATCCAGCGCGGGATGTGCCCAAAGCGATCATCGTGTCCGGCACGCTTATCGCGGCTTTCTATCTGCTGGGAACTGTGGGCGTTCTTATTGCCTTGCCGCTTGATGACATCAGCCTTATCGAGGGCATTGTCGATACGCTTTACAAACTGCTCGGCACAGAAGGTCTCGGCGGGTTCGCCGTTATGATCCTTGGCATTATGGCGCTCTACACGTTTGTGGCGAATATGGTGACCTGGACCATGGGTGCCAACCGTTCTGCGGCTGAGGCTGCCGATGCTGGCGATCTGCACCCAAGCTTTGCAAGATTGCACCCTGTTTACAAAACCCCCGCAAACGCAGCTTTTATTACAGGCGCCATTACCACCGTCGTCGTGATCGTCTACGGATTTATGGCGGCTGATGCTGAGGACCTCTTCTGGACCCTGTTTGCTTTCTCGTCCGTTGTCTTTTTGCTCTGTTATCTGTTCATGTTCGGTGCCTTCCTACGGCTTCGCAAAATCGACGCCGACCGGCCCCGGCCCTATCGCGTCCCCGGCGGAAATGTGGGCGCGATCGCCCTTACCGGTCTTTGTCTTTCATTCATCATCCAGGCCATCGTCTTCTTCATCTATGTGCCCGGAGAATTTGATCTCACCTATGCCGGATCAATCGTCGGTGGGGTGATCATTACTTTCCTGATAGGTGAGTGGCTGATCGGCAAAGGATCCAAAGATTGACCCTGCTCGAGGTTAAGCCGGTCCGCAGTTGATTGAATAGTAGCTGGAGATTGCAGAGATGAAACGGCTCGTGAGCAGCACGCCAAGGGCAGACGGATATTGGATGCCCGGTGAATTTGAGCCCCATGATGGATGCTGGATGCTCTGGCCTGAGCGATCCGACAATTGGCGGCTAGGGGTCAAGCCAGCCCAACAGGCGTTTGTGGACGTTGCCAGCGCCATCGCGGAGGGAGAACCCGTGACAATGGGGGTCTCCCCTACGCAATTTCAGAATGCGCGTGCCATGCTGCCCACCCATATCCGTGTTGTTGAAATGACCAATAATGATGCCTGGATGCGAGATTGCGGGCCTACCTTCCTTATCAATCACACAGGCGATGTTCGTCTCATCAACTGGCAATTCAACGCCTGGGGCGGCGTGCGTGCAGGTCTCTATTTCCCTTGGGACCAAGATGACCTGGTGCCCCAGAAAGTATCAGAGATTGAAAGAGTGGACCGCTATCGAGCCCCCATCACGCTGGAGGGGGGATCGGTTCATGTGGACGGCGAGGGAACGCTCCTCACGACTGAAGAATGTCTGCTCAACCCCAATCGAAACCCGGATCTCTCAAAAGCGGACATAGAAAAAACACTGAGTGACTATCTAGGGATCGAGAGATTCATATGGCTAGGCAAGGGTATCTATAACGACGAAACCAGCGGCCATATCGACAATATCTGTTGCTTCATCCGACCTGGTGTTGTGGCCCTGGCCTGGTGTGAGGACAAAGATGATCCTCAGTATGCGATCAGCCAGGATGCCTATGACCGCCTCGCGGAGGCACGCGATGCCAAAGGCCGCGCGCTGGAAGTGCACAAAATCCCGCTGCCCAGCCCGGTCTTGATTACGGAGGAAGAAAGCGGCGGCGTCGATGCGATTGAGGGGACACTTCCCAGGCAACCTGATGACCGCCTCGCTGCATCTTACATCAACTTCTACATTGGAAACGGAGTCATCGTTGTCCCACAGTTTGGAGACCCGATGGACAAAGAGGCTGTTTCGCAACTGGCCGCTCTCTTTCCGGACCGAAAAATCATTCCGGTCAACGCCCGTGAGATCCTGCTCGGGGGTGGAAACATTCACTGCATTACCCAACAACAACCGAAACGATGGGTAGAGATGCCGAGCGAGCGCTCATGAGGCTCGTCGTTGCGATAGGGGGCAATGCGCTGCTGCAGAGGGGCGAAGTTCTGAGCGCAGAGAACCAAGAACACAACATACAGCGCGCTGCAGACGCTTTGACTAAAATCGCGGACGGTCATGAAGTCGTTCTTGTCCACGGCAATGGACCACAGGTAGGGCTGCTTGCTCTGGAAGCTGAAGCCTTCAAGGAGGCGCCCGCGTTCCCATTGGACGTTCTCGGAGCAGAGTCCCAAGGCATGATCGGGTATGTGATTGGGCAAGTGCTGGCCAACGAGATGCCCGACAGGAGAATCGCAACTCTACTCACACGCACACTGGTGGACCCAAAGGACCCAGCGTTCAGCAATCCGACAAAACTGATTGGTCCCATCTATTCAATGAGCGATGCCCAAGACCTCTCTCGAGACCGCGGATGGGACGTCGCCCAGGACGGCAAAAATTTCCGGCGTGTCGTGCCATCGCCGACACCCGTTGACATACTTGAGCTGCCCATTGTCAAAAACCTAGTAGCATCTGGCGTTCTCGTCATATGTGGCGGCGGCGGTGGCATACCGGTTATGCAAGAGGCCAACGGCCATATGTCGGGAGTGGAGGCGGTTGTCGACAAAGACCTTACTGCTGCTCTGCTGGCGTGCCGTCTCAACGCAGACAGGCTTCTCATTTTGACAGACGTGGATGGCGTCTATCGAAACTGGGGACAAGCCGACGAACAGAAGCTGGACCGGGCTACGCCAACAGCGCTCACGACAATGAACTTCGCCGAAGGCTCCATGGGACCAAAAATCGCGGCCGCCTGCAATTTTGTGCAAGCGACCGGCAATCCAGCGATGATCGGCTCCCTCAAGAACGCTGATCAGGTCTTGGCGGGGACCAAAGGCACATGGATCTCCAATTAATCTGACACCTGTGCGCCCAAAGGCCTATGTGCGAGATGTTGCAACAGAGGTCATGGACCTTGACTTAGTCAGCGAAGCCAACAAACACAGTAGCCTCCTCGACACTCTTACGTTCTGAAACCACCTTGTTGGCAGGGAAGGTGTCATCGGGCCAGCCCAGAGCAATTGCTTTCATGATAACTTGATCGTCAGCAATGCCAGCATGCTCCCGTACAACGGGTGACTGCATGATACCCTGACTGTTAATGACGGCACCAAGCCCGCGCGACCAGGCAGCATTTACCAGTGCGGTTGTGACCGCACCACAATCGAACGCCGTATCGTCACTATCGGCCAACGCGCGGTCATATGTCACAATCACACATACCGGCGCGTCAAACTGGCGGAAGCCGCGCAACACCCAATCCTGGCGCGCTTCTTTGTCTTCGCGAGCAATCCCCATGGCGGAAAACAATTGCTTGGCAACACCAATCTGCCTTTCGCGGTGCTTGCCGTCAAAAGGCTGGCCAATACGAAACTCTCGCGAGTGGGGGACACCTGCTAAGTTCCGTTCGGTATTGCCCGCGCGAATGCGGTCCAGTGGTTCTCCGGAGATGACGTAGAAACTCCATGGCTGGGTGTTCATCGACGATGGTGCACGCATTGCCAGTGTCAAAACTTCTTCAATCAAAGCCTTTGGAACGGGTTCGGATTTATAGCCCCGGATACTCCGACGGCCCAAAATTACGTCATCAAACTGCATGGGTAGTCCTCAAGATTGTTTTGCCGGAAAGAAGTATCGGTTATTGCGAGGCAGAACAAGTCACCTTCCCCTGAGCGACCATCAGATGCACATTAAGTCTTCTGTTGCGGGATGCCCCGAGCATCGTCAGCGGCGCCCGCGAGCGCAAAGGAATTTCACAAATTTCTGAGGAATGAGAGGCCCCGCGACCCGCCAGGATGAGTTTGACCATTTACTCTACCGCCTTGATGTCTGTTTTTCAGTAAACATGACGGCATCACTCTTCACGAAATGCACGGAAGATCTGATCACTTAGCGGCTTCAGCAAATAGCCCATCACGGTTCTATCCGTCGTACGAATGAATGCTTCGGCTGGCATGCCTGAGACGAGTGACAAGCCGCCCAGCTTTTCGGCTTCGTTTGGAGCCAATTCCAAATTCGCCTCGTACCAAGCCATACCGGAACGTTCGTCTGTCACCAGGTCTGGAGATACCGTTGTAACATTGCATTCCAAATCAGGAACAGAACGACTATTGAAGGCGGTTAGTTTCACAAAAGCGGATTGGCCGGCGTAGATCTGGTCAATATGCAGCGGCTCCACACGAACATTGATAATCAAGTGTTTCTCCGCTGGGACAATCTTAAGGATCGGTTCGGCAGGCCTGACCACGCCTCCCAGAGTGTGCATAGCGAGTTCATGTACAACCCCTTCCACCGGAGAACGAATTTCGGTCCTCTCGACTTGCTCAAGAAGTGAAAGATGCTGCTCTCTTAGCTCTTCCACCTGTGCAGAGGCATCCCGCAACTCAGTGAGAACTTGCTCTCGAAAGTCCTTGTTGATCTGCAACAGCTGCAGCCGTGTTTCGCCAATCGAGCTACGGAGTCTAGCGATACTCCCACTCATCTCTGAGATCTGGCCTTTAAGGTTTGCGCTCTCTCGCTCTAGTGCCAAGACTCGCGTGAGAGGCGCATGTCCTTGGTCATAGAGTTCTTTTACACCTCCCAGCTCCTTAGAAATTAGAGCAAGTTGTTCGCGCCTCGCAATTTGCAAACCCTGAGCACCAACAATCTCTTCCTCGAACTGATGGATGCGTTCGGTCAACTGATTGGTCTGCCCTTCCCTTGTTAAAGAGCGTGCTTCGAGAATTTCCGTCTGCGTCCTTATTGCCTGATCGATACTGGATGCATTCACCAATATCGGTAACAATGCCGGCTTGCTAAGCACCTCAACACTGTCACGCTCGGCAAGCAATCGGGTCTGCAATGCAATCGCTTCCGCAAGCCTGCCTTCCACAATTGCGCGATTGGCCATGAGGAGAGAGCTGTCTAGACGTAGCAGTAAATCACCCTTGGCAACATTCTGGCCTTCTTTGACGGCGATCTCAGCGACGATACCGCCATCAAGGTTCTGTACGGTCTTGACCTGCCCCTGAATCACAATAGAGCCCGGTGCGACAACCGCACCAGAAATCACCGTGAAGAATGCCCAACCGAAAAAAGCAATGCTGAAAATCGCCGCAACGGCATACCCCCAGAGAAGTGCTTGTCGATACTCGTTTGCATCGCCGTCTCGAGGGCCAAAGGCACCTGCGACGACCTCACTGAGCCGCCGCCACAGATCGCTTATTCTCAGTAACATTTTTTAGCACATCATCCTTGGAACCGAAGGCCACTTGCCGACCTTCACGCATCATCAATATCAAATCGACCGCTACAATCGCGCTGGGCCGATGCGCCATCACAAAAATTGTCTGGCCGTTAGACTTGGCATGCTCAATAGCCTTGGTCAGGGCGAGATCACCCTCATTATCCAAATTGGCATTCGGCTCATCCAAAACAATCAATTTGGGGTTCCCAAAAAAGGCGCGCGCTAGACCAATGCGCTGTCGCTGCCCACCTGAGAGAACGGCGCCGTCTTCTCCGATCTGAGTTTCATATCCCTCTGGCAGCTTCAGTATCATCTCATGGACACCGGCCACCATTGCCGCATTGACGACCTCCGCGTCATCAACATTTCTCTGGAATCGTCCAATGTTTTCTTTGACGGTGCCCGAGAACAGCTCAACATCCTGCGGGAGATAGCCGATCCACCGCCCAAGGTCCCCTTTCTCCCATTGGTCGAATGTCGCGCCGTCCATACGGACTTCACCAGACGTTGGTTCCATCCAGCGTGCTGAGGTTCATGTTCGCAGAGAACCCACTCGCCTAGCCGAACACAACATAAGCGCTACCTGAATTGGAGTCGTTGATATCGGCCCCAAAAGCCCCGACGATCACATCGTCAAAACCATCTCCATTAATGTCGCCAACACCGGCGTTTAAAAGGCTTGTACCAATCGCATCTTTGCTAGCTTCTCCATCCAGCCGAAAGCCATTTGTGCCATTCAGCGTGCTCAGATCCATCGTCGCAGAGAACCCACCAGCCTTGCCAAACACAATATAGGCCGAGCCCGAATTACTACCACCATGGTCAGCGTAGCGGGCGCCGATGATCACATCGTCAAAGCCATCTCCATTGACGTCACCGACATTAGATACGCCACCAGCGAGGTCACTCGCAGCCACACCATCCAGCCGGAACCCGTTCGTTCCGTCTAATGTGCTCAGGTTCGTGCTCGCAGCAAATCCACCAGCCTTCCCGAACACCACATAGCTTGATCCAGAATCAACACCGTTAGGATCAGCGTGGTAGCCACCGACAATCACGTCATCAAAGCCGTCGCCGTTCACATCACCAGCACCTGACACCGACATACCGGCCCAGTCACCCGCAGCAACACCTTCCAGACGGAACCCGTTCGTCCCATCCAGACCGGCTAACCCCAAGTTCGCTCCAAATCCGCTGGCCTTGCCAAACACAATATAGGCCGCACCCGCGCCAGATCCGTTCTCGTCTACACCGGTCGCACCAATGATCAGATCATCAAAACCGTCGCCGTTTACATCTCCCGCAGACGAAACGGAACCTCCGGAATAGTCATCAGAAGCAACACCCTCAATCGAAAAGCCATCCGTCCCATCAAGATCTCCAAGATCGATAACCGATGTACCCGCATTGTCACCAACCGCTATTGGAGATGTGTTGACCATCATGAGGGTCTGGAAGCCGAGGCTTGCGGCAGGTATCGCTTGAGGTACACCAGCTGCCTCTTGTTGTTCTTGACCACCATTTAGCTGAAAGGACAAAAGTAACTGCGAGATGTCGGTCCATGGCTTGGTCCACCATGGATTTTCTCCGTTGGCGGAGCTTTCTTCACTTAACGACTTTCGTGCACAGAATATTCAACTGTCACACTTGAATTCAGAGAGATTTCAGACGACTTCCAGTTCTTCCAAAACATCTTCGCTTCCTCCGCCACCTACGTCAACATCACTCAACACTTGTCTGCTGGATGCATCGCTTTGCATTGCTCACAAGAACTCGACTGATGACTCGTTAACCAAAACGCTAGATATATAAAGTGATGACTTCAATATGAAACCGTCACACTCCAATCAAAAAAGGATAATTGGATCAATGTGTTATAGAGAAATATATATTTCTCTATTCATAAGGTTTGGAAGTGTGCAATTAAGGCTACAGCCTTAATGTCTAACTCCGGAGACCTCAAAATCTCTGGCCCCCTGGGACGCTGATGTTCCAGCTTCCCTTACTTATTCCTAGAGATCGCCATAGGCCCTCTGGCAGAGCTCTGCTTACCTTCGCGCAACTAGCATTCTTGAGATGCGCCGTTGAGTTCCTGTTGGTTTCGTTGCTCTGACACGACGCCCTTCAGACTCCTGCTTTGCAGGCACAGGACTTTCAGCGTGGTGCTTAGTTCATCATATGCCTACGTGCCATCGAAAATTTGCACTCGTTCGGCATCCGAGACGCTATCAACTAAGCCCGACAGTCCTTAGCTGCGACAAATAGCACCACGACTGGATGCCACATGCATAAAGCACCCATCAGCGCTAAACTTTCATGACCTCGTCACCCGACGGGCAGGATACATCTTCGCTTCCGACTGGCAATTCCGCTGACACCAATTGAGCATCGAGGTAAAAATCGATGGCAGACGCAGAAGCTCCCCAAAAGATTTTTGGCATTATCGGCTGGAAAAATGCAGGTAAGACGACGCTCGTTGTACGATTGATCGACCATTTTGTCGCCCATGGGCTAAGCGTCTCAACGGTCAAACATGCTCACCATGATTTTGACATCGACCACCCAGGAAAAGACAGTTACTTGCACCGTGAAGCAGGCGCCTCACAGGTTGTTATCGCTTCAGACAAGCGCATTGCCATGCTGCAGGAAAACAGAGAACCAATAGTACCATCACTGGAGGAGACATTGTCATGGGTCGACCCGTGCGACCTCGTTTTGGTTGAAGGTTTCAAGCGCCACCCCCACCCAAAAATTGAGGTTATTCGTGGCGATCCTACAGATGAACCTGTTGCCTTGACCGATTCCAGTGTCAGAGCCATCGCGACTGATCGGGAGCGAAACATTGGGACACACTCTCAATTCAACATTGAAGATGTTGAATTGATTGCCGAATTTATCTTGCAGGAAACCGGGCTCAACACGGACAAGGCCTAGAGATGCCCTCCAAAATACAAACCTTCTTTAGCTACGGATTTCGCCCCTTCTTTGTCAGCGCAGCTGCATTTGCCGCTTTGAGTATTCTCGTATGGATTGGTGAGTATTCTGGCGCGCTGGCCACAAAAGGATCAATAGATGCGCTCAGATGGCACATGCATGAAATGGCTTTTGGCTATCTGTCTGCGGTAGTTGCCGGATTTACGCTGACCGCTGTAGCCAACTGGACAGGCCGTCCACCAGTATCCGGAAGGCCGCTGATCCTACTTTTCACAACATGGCTTGCCGGGCGCATTGGCATGGCCCTCGCGCTGACGGGCGAGATATCGCTACTGCCGGTAGCCGTAATTGATTTAGCCTTTATCCCCTTTTTCGTTTTCTTATTCGGACGCGAAGTCATCGCTGGTGGCAATAAGCGGAACTTCATTGTGGTTGTCGCTGTCTCTGTCTTTGGGGTCGCGAACCTATTCTCCTGGTTGGACCTATCGGACATTTTTGTAAATGATCTGTGGAGCCGGTTGGCTCTAGGTACGATTGGGCTGTTGATCGCCCTGATCGGTGGACGCATAACCCCAACCTTCACCGGTAACTGGCTAAAAGCGCAAGGGCAGCGAGTTTCCATACCTGATATGGGGGCCCTGGATAAAGCCGCCTTGCTGATGACCGGTCTCTCTGCCCTCTCCTGGACATTCTTTCCCTATTCGCTGGCCACCATCGTCGCGCTTATGCTGGCGGGAACTTTGCTCCTTCTGCGTGTTAGTAGATGGTCAGGCCACCGAACGCTGCGCGAGCCCCTCATCGCTTTCCTACATGTCAGTTATGCGTTCTTGGGCATCAGCCTGCTGGCCATTGGGTCCGGCATATGGCAACCAAGCCTCATCCCCCCATCAAGTGGCTTACATCTGTTGACCACCGGCACAATCGGCCTCATGACATTCGTTGTCATGACACGAGCCCTGTTAGGGCACTCTGGGCGTCCACTCACCGCAAGCCCTGCCATCGCAATAGCTCTTCTACTCATTGCCAGTAGTGCGCTTCTACGGGCGGCAGCTCCCTGGGCACCTTCTCTCTATGTGCCGCTGGTCGCTGTCAGCGGTATTGCGTGGAGCAGTGGGTTTCTGATCTTTGCGGTTCAGTTCGGCCCCCTGGTCTTAAAACCGCGGGATGTTTAGAGAACTCCACGAAACCTATTGAACAAGCGGTGTTCCAACCGCCCCGAGATCAATGCCTTTGACATCGGCCTGACCTGCAAGCACACGCACATATTGCGCGATCGCTGTCCGCCAACTCGCTTCTTCCAGATATTCAGAAATCTTCTCCTGAACTGCCTCGAAGGGAAGTGCTAGCCCCTCGATCTTGCGGTCAAGCTTGAGAACATGAACACCATATCGCGACTTTATGGGGACAGGGCAAAGCTGTCCCTCTTCGAGCTCAAAAAGAAACGTCTCAAACTCAGGTACTGTTTGCCCACGGCTGAGTTGGCCTAGATTTCCGCCAACTTCTGCTGAGGGACAATCAGAATGTTTTGACGCGAGTTTGGCGAACAGCGAATGATTTTCGCTCAGCTGCTTTATGAGGTCTTTTGCCTTCGCCTCCGCCAGGCCATAGCCATCCTTATCTTCTGGCGATGCAGAAAGAAGTATGTGGCAGGCTTCATATATATCCGCTGTGTGGAACCGCTTTCGATTGTTCTCAAAATACCGCTCGCAGGTCGCCATATCCGCCAGCGCCACTTCAATTTCTGTTTCAAGCAGCACGCGAATAAGGGCATCATCTTCTGTCTCCGACCGCCCCTCCTCATCGACCTCAGGTTCCGCCTTAAGATCGAGTCTCTTTGCTTCCTGAAGGAATAGTTCGCGGATCGCCAATGCTTGTGCTGCTTCACCTGTTGCCGCGTCCGGCGAAGCGGCGGGATGGTACTGCACCTCCTCGGAAATCACAGAAGAGGGAATTTCAACACCATTGATGCTGATCATGTCCATGGTCATTTCACCTCCGTGCCCTGCCGTGACCGCACTACCTGAAAACCAGGACGCCACATGTAGCGCACCGGCGCACTCAACATGTGTACAAGCCGCGTGAATGGGAACACCAACATGATGGTAAGACCCAGGAATATGTGAAGCTTGAATATTGGGTGGACGTTAGCGACATGTCGCGCAACATTTCCTTCAAAAGTGAAAACACCCTGAGCCCAGTTCATAAATTTCACCATCTCATGACCATCCAGATGACCAAGAGACACAAAGATGGTCGCCATGCCGAGGAGGAGCTGCACATAAAGCAGGAGGAGGATCGCAATATCGCTGAAACTTGATGTCGAACGAATACGCGGATCAGTCAATCGACGATGTAGTAAAAGCGTTCCGCCAAAGAGCGCCATGATACCGGCAATGCCGCCCGCCACGACAGCGAGCAATTGCTTGTCGCCATGGGCAATGCCCATTGCATCGAAGACCGCAATGGGTGTGAGCAGGCCGACGAAATGGCCCGCAAAGATCATCAGAACACCCAGATGGAAGAAAACAGACCCCAGAACAAGTTGCTTACGGCGAAGCAACTGGCTGGACCCTGATCGCCAGGAATATGGTTCATGGTCGTACCGAACAACGGTTCCAATAGCCAATACAGCCAGGCAGATATAGGGATAGATCCCGAAAATGGCCGTGTTGAAAAATTCAGCCATGATTTATGTCCTCACTTGCTCATGCGCAGCCTTTGGCTGTGCTTTGACAGGTTCCTGCATCATGCGATTGAGCATCTCGGTTGCCTGCGGGCAGCCATCTTCGGCGTTTGGGTCGCTATTTGCGCCAGGACCGAAAGTGATAACTTCCTCGTTCCAAACCGCATCAAGTGCTTCCAGGTCTTCTGGGTCATCCTCTGGTGTGGAGAGGAATGCCTTCACATCTTCCGCACGGGCCGAGGATTTGGCGATGCACTCAAGCGCAGCAAACAATGACTTGTAAGGGCTTTTCCGCTTCTTTAGCCGTTCCTTGAGACCGGAAATAATGTGAAGCGGTTCGCCCAACAGGTCACGTGCCTCGTCTATCTCTCGCAATGAGAGAAATTCCAGAAACATTGGCAAATAGTCCGGAAGTTCCTTGGCGTCGATCTCAAGCCCGGCTTCTCCATACATTTGCATGAGATCAACCATCGCCTGGCCTCGGTCACGTCCCTCCCCATGCACATGCTCAAATAAATGCAACGAGAGAGAGCGCGTTCGATCAAACAAGAGCACGTAGCGCTCTTGTGCATCGAAGACATCCTGGGCAAGCAGGTCATCCACAAAACCACGCACCGCTTTCAGACGTGGTTCCGTCAACAGTCCCTCGCCTTCCAGTACATCGAATAGTTCAGCGGCAGCTTCGAACAGCTCTTTGGACGGATAAGAGAGGAAAGCCGATATGACTTTGAAACTTGCAATCATCACATCACCTCCGTTGGCGTGGTTACGGTCTTTTTGCGCGGCGCTCCGAAGAGATTTGCATCAGAGCTCCCACCAGAGCAGCCATTGCCAAAACTAAAGCCACAACTTCCCCGAAGATCATACGCATCTTCAGCCAGCTCACGGTGTGAGGTCGGGATGACAAAACGGTCTTCATAATTGGCGATCGCCATGATGTGGTACATGTCCTCCATCTGGTTCACCGTGAGCCCCACACGCGTGGCTAGATTCTCATCGAGCACTCCCTCTACGGTCTTTGAGCGCATATAGGCACGCATGGACATCATGCGCTCCAGTGCCTGTACCACCGGCTCTTCTTTGCCAGCTGTGAGAAGGTTTGCCAGGTACTTCACCGGGATGCGCAGCGCGCGCACATCTGGCAGCTCTTTGTCGAACCCAATCTTGCCGGCTGCGGCCGCGTTCTGGATCGGTGACAATGGCGGGACATACCAGACCATTGGCAGAGTTCGATACTCAGGATGAAGAGGCAACGCCACCTTCCAGTCCATCGCCATTTTGTAGACCGGCGATTGCGCAGCAGATTTCAGCCACGCGTCTGGAATGCCATCTTTCTTCGCCTGAGCAATGACCTCTGGATCGTTGGGATCAAGGAAAATGTCGAGCTGCGCTTGATAGAGGTCCTCATCATCTTTTGCCGAGGCCGCTTCTTCAATACGGTCCGCATCGTACAGCATCACACCTAGATACCGGATACGCCCGACACAGGTTTCTGAACATACCGTTGGCAGACCGGCTTCGATCCTTGGATAGCAGAAAGTACATTTTTCGGACTTCCCAGAAGACCAGTTGTAGTAGATCTTTTTGTAGGGACAGCCCGAGACGCACATCCGCCACCCCCGGCATTTTTCCTGATCAATCAGAACAACGCCATCTTCTTCACGCTTATAGATGGCGCCAGAGGGGCATGCTGCGGCACATGTTGGATTGAGGCAATGCTCACACAGTCGCGGCAGGTACATCATGAAGGTGTTTTCAAACTCGCCGTAAATTTCCTTCTGGATGCCCTCAAAATTGTAGTCTTTAGAGCGTTTTGCAAACTCGCCGCCAAGAATTTCCTCCCAGTTGGGTCCCCACTCAATCTTCTCCATCCGCTCGCCCGTGATCAGAGATCGCGGCCGTGCGGTCGGCGTCGCCTCCATTTCTGGGGCGTTTTGCAGATGCTCATAGTCGAACGTGAAGGGCTCGTAATAGTCATCAATTTCAGGGAGATCGGGATTGGCGAAAATCTTCGCCAAGATGCGCCACTTGGCGCCCATCTTAGGTTGCAGCTTGCCATTTTGCCGCCGCGTCCAACCGCCATTCCAGCGCTTCTGGCTCTCCCAATCCTTAGGATATCCAATGCCAGGTTTTGTTTCCACATTGTTGAACCAGGCATATTCAACACCTTCCCGGTTCGTCCAAACGTTCTTACAGGTGACCGAACAGGTGTGACAGCCGATGCATTTGTCCAAATTCAGGACCATGCCTACTTGAGCACGAATTTTCATTCCGCCGCCTCCGCTGAAATTGTCGGTCTGTCGAGCCAGTCGACATTGTCCATCTTTCGGACAATGACGAACTCATCGCGGTTCGAACCAACCGTGCCGTAATAGTTGAAGCCGTAGGACTGCTGAGCATATCCCCCAATCATGTGCGTCGGTTTCAGCGTTGCCCGCGTAACTGAGTTGTGAATGCCACCACGGTGCCCCGTAGTCTCAGCTCCAGGGACATTCACCACCTTCTCTTGTGCGTGATACATGAAGATGGTGCCCTCTTTGATCCGCTGAGAGACAACAGCACGGGCGACAAGCGCTCCGTTCACATTGTAGGCTTCGACCCAGTCATTATCTTCAATGCCCGCACTTGCCGCATCGGACTCACTCAGCCAGACAATGGGTCCGCCCCGCGAGAGCGTCAGCATCATCAGATTGTCTGTATAAGTTGAGTGGATACCCCACTTCTGGTGCGGCGTAATGAAATTCAGCACCAATTGAGGCTTGCCATTGTCTTTAGCATTGATGATTGGCTTGACGGTCTTTGTGTCAATGGGTGGGCGATAAACACAAAACCCTTCGCCAAAAGCACGCATCCACAGATGGTCTTGATAGAGTTGCTGACGACCCGTCAATGTACGCCAGGGAATGAGCTCGTGCACATTCGTGTAGCCTGCATTGTAGCAGACATGCTCTGACTCAATACCGGACCACGTAGGAGAGGAAATGATCTTTCGGGGTTGCGCAACGATATCGCGAAACCTGATCTTCTCGTCTTCCTTTGGAAGGGCGAGATGCTTGTGATCAACACCGGTATGTTTGCCGAGTGCATCCCAGGCTTTGACAGCTACTTCTCCATTCGTTTCCGGCGCCAACATGAGTACGACCTCGGTTGCATCGATGTCGCTTTCAATCTTGGCCATACCCTTGGTAACCCCGTCTTCGGTCACCACACCGTTCAATTCACGGAGTCCTTCAACCTCATGCTCGGTGTTCCAGTTAATACCTTTGCCGCCGTTCCCGACCTTTTCCATCAAAGGACCTAGGGCAGTGAAGCGTTTGTAGAGGTTCGGGTAGTCCCGCTCCACAACCGCGATCTGCGGCATGGTCTTGCCCGGCATCGGGTCAATCTTGCCTGTTTTCCAGTCGGCAACATCAAAGGGTTGGGCCATTTCGCCGGGCGTATCATGGAGGATCGGCACGGTGACAACATCTTTCTCCACGCCCAGCACTTCTGGAGCAACTTCGGAAAATGTCTTTGCCAGCCCTTTGTATATCTCCCAATCACTCCGGGCTTCCCACGCTGGGTCGGCCGCCGATGTCAGCGGGTGAATAAAGGGATGCATGTCTGATGTGTTGAGGTCGTTCTTTTCATACCAGGTAGCTGTGGGCAGAACGATGTCTGAATAGACACAGGTGGTCGACATGCGGAAGTCGAGAGTGACAAGAAGATCAAGCTTTCCTTCCGGCGCGTCTTCATGCCATTTGACTTCACTTGGCTTCTGCCCACCGTCTTCTCCTAGATCCTTGCCCTGCACACCATGTTGGGTACCAAGTAGATGTTTGAGAAAATACTCGTGTCCTTTACCGGACGACCCCAAAAGATTTGAGCGCCACACAAACATGTTGCGCGGCCAATTGGCGGGATCGTCAGGATCCTCGCAGGACATTTCGAGCGATCCATTTTTCAGACCTTCAACGACGTATTCTTTCGGGTCTTTTCCTGCTGCCTCAGCATCTTTTGCCACTTGCAGCGGGTTTGTTTTCAACTGCGGTGCCGACGGCAGCCAGCCCATCCGCTCAGCCTGAACGTTGTAGTCGATCATCGTGCCAGACCAATCCCCATCCGGAGCTGTCGGCGACACAATGTCCTCGCTGGTCAACGTCTCGTAGCGCCATTGATCGCTATGTGCGTAAAAGAATGACGTTGAATTCATTTGACGTGGCGGCCTCGCCCAATCCAGCCCAAAGGCCAATGGCAACCAGCCCGTCTGAGGACGCAATTTTTCCTGGCCCACATAGTGGGACCAGCCACCGCCGGACTTGCCAATGCACCCACACATCACCAGCAGATTGATGATGCCGCGATAGTTCATGTCCATATGGTACCAGTGGTTGAGACCAGCACCGAGAATGACCATGGACTTGCCCTCGGTCTTCTCTGCATTGTCTGCAAACTCCCGAGCAACGCTGATAATGTGCTCACGCGGAACACCAGTAATCTGCTCGGCCCATGCAGGCGTGTAAGGCACATCCTCATCATAGGACGCAGCAACGTTTTCACCGCCCAGCCCGCGATCAAGACCATAATTGGCCGCGAACAAGTCAAAGACAGTGGCGACGATTGCCTCGCCTTCTTTGAGCTGCATCTTTTTGACCGGCACGCGGCGCGTCAGGACACTTTCGTGCTCTGTGCCCTCGAAGTGATCATGCTCCCGGTTCCCAAAGTAAGGAAACCCGACATTGGCAACGTCATCATGGTCTTCGTCCATGATGAGGGTCATTTTCAGCTTGGTACCTTTGTTGCCACCGTCTTCCTCAGAGAGATTCCACTTACCCTCTTCGCCCCACCGGAAGCCAATGGAGCCCTTGGGAACAACGACTTTGTCTGTCGTCTCGTCAAAGGCCAATGTCTTCCATTCAGAGTTGTTGGCTTCACCAAGATCGCTGTCAAGATCGCTGGCCCTTACAAATCGTTCTGGGATGTACTGACCATCCTTTTTCACCAGACGCACCAACATGGGCATGTCGGTGTATTGTCGGCAATAATCTTCGAAATATTCTGCTTGGCGGTCGAGGTGGAATTCACGCAACACCACATGTCCAAGCGCCATGGCGAGAGCGGCATCCGTTCCCTGTTTTGGGTGTAACCAGACATCGGAGAATTTTGATGCTTCGCTATAGTCTGGTGAAACAACAACGCTCTTTGCACCGCGATACCGCGCTTCGGTATAGAAGTGAGCGTCCGGCGTCCGTGTCTGTGGCACATTTGATCCCCAGAGCATGAGGAAGCCTGAATTGTACCAATCTGCTGACTCAGGGACGTCTGTTTGCTCACCCCAGGTTTGCGGGCTTGCAGGAGGGAGATCGCAATACCAGTCGTAAAAGGACATGCATACGCCGCCAAGCAGCGACAGGTAGCGCGATCCAGCAGCATAAGAGACCATGGACATGGCTGGGATAGGCGAGAAACCAATCACGCGGTCCGGTCCATACTTCTTAGCGGTGTAGGCGTTGGCGGCGGCGATGATTTCGTTCGTCACCTCCCACTGCCCGCGGACAAATCCGCCAAGCCCCCGTTGCTTGGTATAGGAGGCGCGTTTCTTTGGGTCCTCAACAATTGAAGTCCAGGCCTCTACAGGCGACATGATCTCGCGCGCTTTGAGCCAAAGCTTCATCAGACGCTTGCGCACGAGGGGATACTTCACCCGGTTGCCCGAATACATGTACCAGCTGTAGCTGGCACCACGGGAACAACCGCGCGGTTCGTGATTGGGCAGTTCAGGCCGTGTACGTGGATAGTCTGTCTGCTGGGTTTCCCAGGTGACAATCCCGCCCTTCACATAAATCTTCCAGGAGCACGACCCCGTACAGTTCACACCATGGGTCGAGCGCACGATTTTGTCGTGCTGCCACCGCTTGCGGTAACCCTCTTCCCATTTCCGGTCTTCCAGCGTGGTCACACCGTGACCATTGGAGAAGGTACCCGCGTCTTTCTTGAAGAAATTGAGACGATCTAAAAGATGGCTCATATCGCACCCTCCGTTTTCATGGGTTTTTCACGTAGGCGTCCGACCGAAGGTAGAACCACCAATTGATGACAATGCAGATTGTGTAGAAAGCGGCGAAGCCATAGAGCGCATACTCCGGCGTTGTCGCCTTGATTTGTTCGCCGAACACTTGCGGGATGATGAAGGCACCGTACGCAGCAACCGCAGATGTCCACCCCAGAACGGGACCCGCTTGTTCTTTGTTGAAGACCACCGCAATGGTTCGGAACGTTGATCCGTTGCCAATGCCGGTCGCCGCAAAGAGAATGAGAAAGAGGACCATGAAGGGCATGAAATAGTCTTCCGGCGTTGCGGAGACATAGGCCTGCTTCATGAAATAAGCCACGCCCAGAGCACAGGCCACCATGACCACTGAGATAATCTGCGTTACCTTCGCACCACCCAATTTATCGGCAATCATCCCGCCGACCGGGCGGATCAAGGCACCGATAAACGGGCCCGTCCAGGCAAACATCAAAGCGCTTGGACCGTTCACGTTGATCGTGTCATGGGTCATTACCCCATCCACCATGATGTGACTGTAGCCAAAGATGACTTTAATCGCGAGACCAAAGGCAGCTGCATACCCGATGAACGATCCAAACGTCATCGTGTAGATCACCGTCATCGCCCATGTGTGCTTGTTGTCGAAGATTTTGTATTGGTGGTCGAGGCTCGTCCGCACCGTACCCGGTATGAGGCGTAGCAACAGAACAGTGGCGCCAATCACGCCTGGCAAGACAAGCCATTTTGAGACATTGAACCCAGAACCGCCGGCATTCTCTGGCAGCATCAACCAGAGCCCCGCAATAGCCGTCACCAAACCGATAGTCAGCATGCCAAGAATTTTTCCGAACGCACCGAGCGTCGACCCGATATTGGGTGACACATGATCGTCTGTGATGTTGTTCATGCCCCACCAAATGGCGGCAACAAGCGGCACCAAGATGACAACCCATATGTAACCTGCATTGTGAATGTAGGTTTCTGTGCCCGCCGGGATCTTCCCGATTAGTGTGCCAGATGTGTTTTCAAGCACGAGCGCTTCACCGCCGAAGATCGCGGCAGTCATCACCAGAGGTACGAGAATTTGCATCGTCGTAACGCCGAAGTTCCCCAGACCAGCATTCATGCCCAACGAATACCCCTGAACCTTCTTTGGAAAGAAGAAGCTGATATTGGACATTGAGGAGGCGAAGTTACCGCCACCAAAGCCAGACAAGAGTGCCATGACCTGAAACTGCCAGAGCGGCGTATTGGGGTCCTGCAACAGATATCCCGTTCCAGCCGCAGGTAGAATCAAAAGCGCGGTGGTGAGGAAGATCGTGTTTCGTCCGCCGGCAATACGAATGAAAAAGGACGATGGAATGCGAAGCGTCGCCCCCGTCAGGCCCGCAATAGCAGCAAGCGTGAACAGTTCTGACTTTGAGAAATCAAAACCCAGATTGATCATCTGAACCGTAATGATGCCCCAATAAAGCCAGACGGCGAAGCCGCACAAGAGGCTTGGAATAGAAATCCAGAGATTCCTGCGTGCAATTGCTTCCCCAGATGAGGCCCATTGAGCCTCATCTTCCGGGTTCCAATTCGTTAAGTCTTTAGCCATAACAATCTCCGGTGATGCAGCTCAGGAACCCTGGGCGCGTTGAATTTCTTCCAGTTCTGGCAAGAAAGCCGGTTCTGCAAGAGAGGGATTTTTCTCCCGTTCCAATCTTTGGATCGCCAGATGCATCCATGTCAGCGCAACCCCAATGAGGATCGTCAGCAACATGAAACAACTGGTCCACACACCGATCATGTCATTCATGAAACCGAATGCGACAGGCAGGAAAAACCCACCAAGCCCACCTATCAGGCCCACCATCCCTCCAACCGAGCCAACATGGTCGGGGTAGTAGACTGGGATGTGTTTGTAGACTGCCGCTTTACCCAGCGACATGAAGAAGCCGAGGATGATTGTCAGGAAAACGAAAATCTCTAACGGAATGGTGAGGTTGAACTGGATGGGTCCATCAATGCCCGCAACTGTGTAGTCTGTCGCTGGATAGGACATGAAAAAGCAAGCGATGAAACATGCGATAAACGTCCAATACATCACGCGCCGCGCACCGAACACATCGGATAACCACCCGCCAAGTGCGCGGAAGATAGACCCGGGCAATGCATAAGCCGCAGCAAGCATGCCCGCAGTCGTCAGCTCCAGGCCGTAGGCACCCACATAGTACCGAGGCAACCACAGAGCCAGTGCAACGAAGGCACCGAATACAAAGAAATAGTAGAGAGCAAAACGCCAAACTTGAACGTAGCGCAGTGGCTCAAGCTGCTGTGCAAAGCTCTCATGGGGAACACCTTCCCGCTTGCGCTGCTCGAGCGCCGGGTCGTTCTTCGAAAAGAGGAAAAATAGGACTGCTGTGACGACAAGGACCGCAGCGTAGATCTGAGCGACCCCCTGCCATTCACCACCAACCCAGACCAACAAGAGGGGAGCACCGAAATTGGTGACCGCAGCCCCAACATTCCCCATCCCGAAAATGCCAAGAGCCGTCCCCTGCCGTTCTTTGGGGTACCACTTCGAAACGTAGGTCACACCAACTGCGAAGCTACCCCCGGCAAGGCCGAGACCCAACGCAGCGACAATGAACATGGGATAGGTGGTGACGAAAGTCAGCAGGAAGACCGCAAACGCCGTCGTCAACATTTGCAGCGCAAAGATGATCCGACCACCGTACTGATCTGCCCAGATACCCAGAAACAGTCGCGACAGCGATCCGGTGAGCACTGGTGTCGCCACCAGAATGCCAAACTGAGTATCGTTCAAGCCCAGGTCGGCTTTGATTTTCACACCAATGATCGAGAAGATCGTCCAGACCGCAAAACAAACTGTGAAAGCCAGTGTACTTGCGCCTAGCATTCTATTTTGCTGACCTGGTGTGACCCCTTGCAACGCATCCATCTCGGCAATTCCCCTGCATTTAACGTTCAGAGCGTGTAGCGCTCACCCACAAGGTCGCTACATTTCGGGGATATACCTTTGATCTGAATCACCTTGGATACCCTAAGAAGGTGATTGAGCGTCATTAGGTGTCGATTATTTTGAAATGCGTAGAACCCACCGATCTCTGGATTGACAAATCCGTTCTCCTATCTTGACTTTTATCAAGAAAGACCCGGATGATCGGAACACAGCAGCAGGGGATAAGAATCGAACAATGCGCTCAGATGAAGTCGAGACCATTCGCCAACTGACGCTCTTCTCAGATCTTTCCAAGGACACATTCGACGACCTGATGCAGGGCGCATATGTGCAAACCTTTCCCCCTCATCTGCAGCTCATCACTGAGGGAGACACCGCAGACTTCCTCCACGTTGTGATTGAGGGACTTGTGGAACAGTTTTCTGAATCCAACGGGCGTGAGACGACGCTTAAAGTCGCCGGGAACCTATCAACCTTCATTCTGGCGGCCGTTCTGAAAGATGCAGTTTATCTCGCATCGGCCAGAACTGTTCAGAAAACCAAGCTTCTGCTCATTCCAGCAGCAAACGTCCGGGAGGCATTGGACGATGACGTGGAATTTTCGCGCACCATCGTCCAGGAGCTTGCAGGTGACTATCGGGGTCTAATGAAAGCCCTGAAGGGTCAAAAACTGCGCTCAACAACCGAGCGCCTTGCCAACTACCTTTTGCAACAAAGACAGTTGCAGGGAGGACAGGCCAGCCTCATCTTGCCCCATGGCAAAAAGACGCTCGCCTCTCTACTAGGCATGACGCCTGAAAATCTTTCCCGTGCTTTTGGCACTCTCAGACAACATCAGGTCCAAATGACCGGACGAGAAGTCCTCATCAATGACGCTGAAGAGCTGAGCGCGCTAGCTCAGCCTACGCCTCTTATTGATGATTCAGAGATCTGATTTCCCAAGACCTACCTAGTACTTGTATCCAACCTGGAACCAAACCTTGTCACGGTCCACTGGTCCGCCAGTGGGGCCATCATAGGTGGCATACTTTGCAACCACTGAAAAATGGTCATCAATCTTCGCCTTCAATACGGCATCCCATTCTGTTCCAAGATCACCGCCGGTGCGCTCTCCCTCAAAGTCATGATAGATGACGGCACCCGACAGCCCCGCTAGACCTAGGACAGCTCCAGCATTGTAGGCTCCCTTAATGTAGAGATCTTCAATGCCGCCCGCTGGGGTCGCCAAAAACACATCCGCCCAGCCCTGAAATGCATGAAGCGTCGCGAGCGGCGTACCAAAGCCGACGGTCCCATCACCTTCCAGAACTTCATACCCAACAAGGCCCGTCACTCCTTGATATCCAAGCGAGGCTTCGGTCCGATAATAATCGAGACTCACATTGCGCGGATTGTTTGCCCGGTCAGATTGGCGGGCATATTCGCCCGACAGACCAAGAACCACGTCCTCCGCCACATCAAACTTGCCCGACGCCCGGACGCCATATGTCGCGGTAGATGCAGCCGGCACCCTATCGACATCCAACAGATAGGCATAGGTCCCTATTTCAATGTTCTCGATGCCATTAAATTTGGCATTGATCAGATGCGTGTTGGTATCGAGTCGACCAACGGCACTATCGGTGCCAAAGATCCGGTTGATCTGATCAACATATCCATAGATCAGTGTGGTATCGGGGATGAAAGTGGTTGCGACCACCGCGGCATCGAAGGTCTGTTCATTCTGTCGCCAACCGACATTCCCGACAAAACGTGCATTGTCCAGGATCACGCGCTGACGGCCGATGATGACCGTCGTGTCTGATATCCCAGAATAGGTCACCTGTGCCCGATTAAGCTGCTGATCCTCCGGGTCCGCGACCACAGGGAAGGTGGCGCGTCCGTTAATCGTGTCGTTGTAATCCTCTGAGCCCAGACCAATGATGAACTCGCCTTCGACAAGCAGGCTGAAATCCGCATAGACGCCCGTTTCATAGCCAAGCCGGGCACGAGCCGTTATGGCATCGGCATTGTTTAGCAACCCCGCCTGGTCCACATGCTCATAGCGCAATCGGATGTCGGCGATCGGCTTTCCACCTACTAGAGCCTCAACAAGGCCATTTTCCTCTGCCCCTGCCCCCGCAGGTGCCAAGAAGCTCATCATAACTGCAGCCGCAATAACGCACCCAGATCGACGAACAGAGCGAATTGTACAGGTCATTGATTTATCTTTCTTATGTTTTCCCATTTTCGGGAGACGTTCACTTCTTCAGACATTTTCCACCATCTTCGCTTCCGCCTCCTCAGCCTCTCGCGACCAGGGCAGTTCCTTGCTCAATACGATGGAACAATTGATTTCGATGAATTTCGTTCGTGCCAGAGTAGATGCTTGCAGCGCGCTGGCTCAAACATTTTGATGTCGCCAGAGCACCTTCGTGAAGTTCACTTTTTCTTTCGAGCGCGCCACTTGCTTCGACCCCAGCATAAGGACCGGCAATCAGCATACTGACTTCGGTGATTCTCTGATGAAGTTCTGTTGCCGTTGTTTTCAAAAAGGACGCCGTCGCTCGCTCCTGGCCTTCGTCATTGGACTTCAGAAGCGTTTCGCGACACCTTGCTTCCAGAACGTCGAAGGCGGCGAGCTCAATATCCAACAGGTGAACGACACGGAAAAGATCTACCTCTATGCCGCCAGGCTTCACCTCCTGCAGTCGCCGGACCGCCCTCATTGCCCTATGCAGATGCCCAGAAGTGGTATTGCTTGAGCGAGCATGTCTCATCAACACCTTTGCTGCAGTCCAGCCTTCATTCTCCCTACCAACCAGGTTTGCTACAGGAACCCTCACATCGTCGAACCTGACCTGATTAAATTCATGCTCCCCGTTCATCATCAAAATGGGTTCAACTGACAGACCTTGCGCATCCATATCAATGAGCAGAAAGCTGATGCCCTGTTGTGGCTTGGCGCTGTTTTTCGTTCGGACGAGACAAAACATACGGTTGGACAGATGGGCACCGGTCGTCCAGATTTTTGAGCCATTCAGAACATATTCGTCCCCCTCCAAAACCGCCTTCGTTTGCACGGCGGCCAAATCGGAGCCCGCACCAGGCTCTGAAAATCCCTGACACCACAAGTCCTCACCTGAGAGAATCTTAGGCAAGTACTTCTCTTTCTGTTCTGGTGTACCCATTTCAATAAGCAAAGGCCCCACACTACGCACACCACCCGCGAACAAAATTGGGGCGTCATTCATTGCACATTCGCGTTCGAATAGGACCTGCTGCTTTAACGACCATCCCGTGCCGCCATACTCAGCAGGCCACGCGGGTGCAATCCATCCCTTCTGATACAGACGTCGGTGCCAAACACGACAAGCTTCAATGTCAGAGTGGGTCCCAACTGTATTTTGACCCGCAAACCGCAACTCAGGGGTTAACTGGTCCGCTAAAAAAGCCCGCACTTGCCCAGCGAATTCTGAATGCGGCTGTGGGACAGGCATGGGCATTTTGAGGTATCCGAATTTCGGAAGTTGGATTCGGCTTCCAGCATTTATCCAGGACTAGATCGCGCGATCATGCGCGCTTGCTCATACGATGGATGTGATATGGATCAATTGGACTTCACAGACCCGAGTGGCTTCTGGGAGCTTGTCCGAACAGACCGGACACATTGAAAACACAGCTTTGGTAAACTTCAGAACTCTTCTCGCACACTTTGCCCGTCAGCGCGGCCAGACCGGCCATGCTAAGCCAACTCCCAAGTTTCCTGCCAATCGCTGGAGACAAAGTTAATGATAACCGACTTTCGCACGGCCTTCATCGGGCGCTTACCAACGGCGTGCCAGGTATTATCACCTGGAATGAAGATAACGCCTTTGTTGCACGCATAAGGGGCGGACGTCACATATGTGTATTCCGGCGGCCCTTCATGGATATCCGTTCCAGCGTTAGCAAGGGAGGGGTCATCAGCCAGATAAATCAGCATCGTATACTTCTTTACAGAAATATCGGTGTGTGGCTCCAACCAAAACCCCTCCGTGTCCTGGCAATACTCAATGCGCAGCCGGGTTCCATCAAGATTAGCTCCGGTCTCACGTTCAATGGCTTCGATGACCTCTGGCGACCTAAGTCCATCAACAATCCTGCGACAGACGTCAAAGCGAGATTGATTTTCAGGGGAAAAGTAAACACGGGTGGCATTGTTGGATTCACGCCGCCCATTGAAAGAAATACCAGACGGTGGATCAAATGGCAGATTCGCAATCTCCGCAGCGTATCCGTCCGGCAACACATCTTCGAGCAACCAAAAATCAAAAGGCGAGGTCTGATGGTTCGCCTTCTCAAGACAAGACAGAAAACTTTTGACTACCAAACCGACTTCTCGTTCATGTGATGTCTCTAAGGCGGAGGACATAATGGGATACTCTTTATGAGAAGGGGTTGAGTTTCTTTGCTTTGGCTGAAACTCGGTGTCGGCGAAGGTCTGATTCAAGTGCTGCCTGAGACGTCATCCAGTTGAACATGATGTACCGCCTTTCGCCTTCATAGGGTTCATGCCCGTGCCAAGAATTTTCCGAACGAAGAAACGATACGAGTGTTCCGCCATTTGGTGGGATTTCTGCGAAGTAGTCTGCAATATTTCCGCCGCTGCGCAAAAGTCGCAGTCGACCGCCACCTTCATCCCAGGCCTCATTGAGATAAAGCAGGCAGGTCACAAACTTTGTTTTCGCATCGGTATGAATCCGGCCATCCTTCTTTTGCGCGCGTCCGCGCACCGTAATCATCAAGGGCTTGTCCGAGAGATCGACGTCATATTTGGCAGACATAATCTCTTCCAGCTCGGAAGAGCGGATGTCGCCAATCAATTCACGAAACTTCCCCCGACAATCCAGTTCGGACAGTGGGAAAATGCCGGGATCAGTGATTTCAGGAAAGTCGCAGCGGGCCTGTGCGAGATCACTCGGGCTAAAAACGCCGGTTGTTGCAAAGTGCTTGAACGGTGCAGTAACGAGCTCCGTTTCGGCGATCGCATCAAAATTCAACATATGCGCCTCGTATTCACCGCCCCGCCAACCGGACTTTCTTAGTATCGTAAGCAAGAACAGCATTTTCAGCCGATGATGAAGCACTTTTGGACTTACTGATTTGACCCTGATCAATTCCCTCTCTCAATCTCCCACATTCGACAGCCCCTACAGACGAGTTTCAGCGTCTTCCAACTGAAAAGCGATACAGATAAGAAGCATTGCTCGGATGCATGATTGTCTTTTTTGAGGCGGCTTCGATGTCTGATCAAGAAGGTCAACACCCGAGGCCATCCGGTTGAGGCCCCGCAAAAACACAGTCATGGCAAAAACCTAAGTGGCGAATCCACTCAACCTCGAAGGCTGAGGTCGAGTTGGATGAGAACAAGGCTTGATGGATTGTGACTGAGACCCTCGCTTAGCACCTCACGCGCACCAACCACATCATCCGTGGCCAACCGCATCTGGACGATCATTGACCAGGCCTCTTCAAGTTGCGGATCAAGAGTCACCGCCTCTCGAAAAGCCGCTTCGGCAGCGGAGGCGTTTCGCATGACAAGCGCTGTGCCGCCAAGCACCAGATGTATTTCCGGAAAATCTGTTTTGGCACTGAGCGAATTGCGAAAATCCGCCATGGCACCACGATACGGCCCCATACTCGTTTCTGGCAGTTCGTGTGCTGGCACACCGATAAGGGAGCGCGCTGCCGCGACACGGACCGAGCGCATTTGATCTTCCAAGAGCGGGGTCAGTCGGCGAACACGATCGGTGGGCGGTGCACCCTGTTGCAGTCCAATCGCGTTTTCACGAACAAGTGCGCTTGGGTCAACCAGCAAATCTGAGCCGCGTTCAGCAACAGCTTCATCCGTCACTCCCCTTAGCATTTCCAACGCCGTTGCGCGAACGATGGCGGCGGCGCTCCCATCTTCGGCGATTTGCATCAACCGGTCTTTGTTGTCGGCAGGAAACCTGTGCCCCACCGCAAAGACCTGAGAGAAATGCGGCCCGCGTCGTTCGCTATCTGGATACCACGCTGCGACCTGCTCAGCTGCCCATGCAGCGTCACGATCAGCATGGCAGTCCGTACAGGCATTTGGCGCGCCTGTCTCTTCAGAAAGATCTGGGCGCGGCACGCGAAAACTATGATCGCGGCGGCCATCGACCTGCATATAATCTCGCTCAATCATATGGCACGATATGCATTGCGCGCCCGCAGAGCCGGACGGATGAAAATGATGATCTGATGTATCGTAGGTATCCAGCGGCAGACTGGGAAAGCGCTCATTACCGGCTTCCGAATGGCATTGAGTGCACAATCCATTGCCACCAGTGCGTCGCTCGCCAGAATGTAGATTGTGACAATCGGTTGTCCCTACCAAAAACCTCATCCGGGTTTGGTGATATGAGAATCATGGCATGATTGAACGCCATGGTCAGGATGTTTTTCATATTCGCACGCTTGCTGCAGCTTCGTTTTAGGTCACGTGCCTCAGTCGAGGCAGAGAATGTGGTCTTACGTCATCAACTTGGCGTCTTGCGTCGAAAGAAGCCTGTAAGGCTCCGCCTGACCGATTGGGACCGGTTGGCATTCATCTTGTTGTATCGGCTGTTCCCGAGCGTCTTGGAAACAATTGTCGTCGTGAAGCCCGAGACAGTTGTTCGCTGGCACCGCGCTGGCTTTAAGATGTTCTGGCGTTGGAAGTCCCACAACATTGGCGGCCGTCCGAAGATTGATCTTGAGACCCGGCACCTAATTCGGAAGATCAGCCGTGAGAACCCGCTGTGGGGTGCGCCGCGTATTCATGGAGAATTACTGAAGCTTGGTGTTGATATTTGCGAGACCACTGTAGCGAAATACATGATCAAGACATCAAATCGACCAGGGCAATCCTGGAAGACGTTTCTGGACAATCATATGAACGACATAGCTTCGATGGACTTTGTGATTGTCCCGACTATCGGCTTCAAGCTTCTTTATTGCCTTGTCATTCTGGATCATCGCAGACGGCGTATAGTTTCGTTCGGTGTTACTACAAACCCTACATCAGAATGGGTGGCGCGCCAGATCACGAATGCCTTTCCATGGGGGGAAGCGCCACAGCATTTGATCAGGGACCGTGATGGAGCCTTTGGCCGCGCGCTTCAACAGCGCTTAGAGGCTATGGGCATTCGAGATAGCCCCACATCGCCCAGATCACCTTGGCAAAATGGATACGTTGAGCGGGTGATTGGATCAGTCCGTCGAGAATGTTTAGATCACATGATTGTCGTCAGCGAAGATCATCTTCGCCGGGTAATGCGGGCGTACGTCCATTACTACAACACTGCACGTACCCACATATCTTTGGACAAAGATGCGCCGAGCAGACGCCCGATCCAATTATACGGCACCATCAACTCGATCCCACACCTCGGTGGTTTGCATCACCAATACGGTCGGATCTAGTTTTTGGTAGGGACAGATTGCAGAGAAGGAGAAGGTCGACGAGCGTCTCGTCGCTCGAACCATTCGATGCGCCTTCCTGGCACCGGACATCACATCTGCGATCCTCAAAGGCCATGAGCCAAATGACCTCTCAAGTCAGAAGCTGCTCCGTCTTCCAAAGCTGCCCTCAGATTGGGGTGAGCAAAGAGAGCTCCTCGACTTCAACTAAAACACCTCACCCACGGCGCAACAAGGAGCCCGCGACAACTCACGGGCTTCCTCTTTCCAGACAACATGATCACTCAACAGTCAAGCATCGCACGTGCATCGGCGACCATCGCAAAGCGCTGAAACGGACCTGAAAAAGCCAAACAGAGATAACTCTCTAAGAAGGAGCCAATTTGTGCTCTCTCCGTAGCTGGTTCTCTATCCAGCGATGCGCGAACGATCACTAAGCCTCTATGATATAAAGACTATTCGGGAGAGCCGCTAATTCCATGGGTTCGCTCGGGAAGGTTTGGTGGAGCGATGCTGATTCAGTACAGCGACCTCTCCGTTCGCTCGTGACTGTTCGCTAGGCAATCAGTCATCAGTGAACGGAGAATGCATCGCACAGCATCGCTGACCATCGAATTCACGCGAAGCGGTCTAGGAAAACGCAAACAGAGATAAAGCCTAAACAAGCGCCTGAAACGCGCCTCTCTGGACCACTTCAGACCGCAAATCCAGGCGCAAATGCGCCCTAACCCTTTGAATTCAAAAGGTCTCTCAGAGAGCAGACATTTGGAATATAGATCTAAAGGACTGATTGGTGGAGCCAGGCGGATACTCCACCCGACCCATTTCTTCCAATAAATTCAACGACTTATGGACATCGCAGGCTGAGAATGTGTACCACGAATGTGTACCAAGTTCTACTACACATGTGAGCAATACCCATCAGCGGCACCTCAAGCTACATGCCGTCGTAAAGATTTATTCCAAGCGGTAGGAAGTGGTCCTCTTCTAACAAGCTCACCGCTCTCTGATCGCCTCGTCACGATATCGCAAGAGCGGTGTCAGGAGGTATTCGATAACCCGCCTTTTGCCGGTTTTCACCTCAACAGTCACCGACATGCCTGGGGTTAGAGCTCTGTCTTCGCCTGCTGCTCGCATCGTTGCCCGGTCCATAGAAACACGTACGGGAAACACCAAGCCCGTTCCTTCCTCTTCAATAGCATCGTTGGATACATCCAGAACAATGCCATTGATCGTGCCATATTTAGTGAACGGAAACGCATCGACTTTAATCTCTGCATCCTGCTCGACGAGTACAAAACCCTTATCCTTGTTGAGAAGCATGGCTTCCACCTCTAGGCCCGCATCTTCAGGTATGATGATCATGATTTGTTGATCGGTAGTCACAACCTCTCCGACAGTGTGGACCGCGAGCTGACGAACGATGCCGGACACAGGCGCGTGAAGCCGGTTTCGAGCCTCGCGACGAGTGGCTTTGATCAACTCTTGAGTGAGGCCGGAGACCCGAGACTCCGCATCTGCGAGATCCGTCACCGCTTTGCTGAGGAACGTCGCAACTGTTTCCTGTTCACGCAGATAGGTTGCTGAGATCGCAGCTTCTGTCTCAGCCATCTGACCTTGTTCAGTACGAAGGTTCGCGCGCTCTTCATACAAAAGCTGGGCTACCTGCAGGTAGTTAGTACGTGTACCTGTTTCACGCTCCAGAAGCGTTTTGTACATATTGACGCGCTCGCCGATGACACCGACAAGCTTCTCTCGCTCTTCAACACTCGCCGCAATGCGGGCGAGAGCTGCCACCTGCTGTTCTCGTTCACCAGCGAGACTATCCAGAGCTGCCTGATGCGCTGCGACTGTGCGCAACAGAACCTCCGATTGCATGGCCAGCAGCTCTGCATCCATCGGGATGGTCGTTTCAATAGAAACCTCCCGTGCTCCAAGACCCTCGCGCCCCGCCCGAATGGTTTCGCGAAGGCGAGCAGCCTCAAGCTCTGCAGCCATTAAATCTCGAGCAAGCCGTTCTCTGTCAGCAGTGCTGTCGGTCGGGTCGAGTTCAACCATCAACTGACCCGCTTGCACCCTTTGTCCATTACGCACATGAATGGCCAATACAGAGCCTGTCTCTAGGGGCTCAATGACCTTAACCTTGCCGGTCGGGATTACACGCCCCACCAAAGTCGCATTGATGTCGATCTTTCCGATGATTGACCACGTAATCCCAATTACAAAAAGCCCAATCAGAAGACCCGCAAGGATGCGTCCCGCAGGTGAGGCAGGTGTGTCCGTGATTTCGATCGCGGCGGGTAAGAACTCTCGCTCCGGCTGGGTACGCGCAGGAGGCTTGGGATTGCGGACCTCATCTTCCCAGGTGACCCTGGCAATCTCCCAATATCTCTTCACCTCTTCCCAAAACTGTCTCATTGCCTCACTCCGCCGGCAGGTCAAGGGCACCCGTTTGGTGCCGATAGAGGCTTGCATAGCGTCCGCCGAGATTCAGCAACTCATCATGAGTGCCACTTTCGGTGATGCGTCCCTCTTCGACGGTGATGATCCGATCAGCATTACGCACGGCTGCCAAGCGGTGCGCAATGATCATCACCGTGCGTCCCTCAGAGATCTTCGCCATATTTTTCTGGATCAGATATTCGGACTCATAGTCAAGTGCGCTGGTCGCTTCGTCAAAGATCAGAATACGCGGATTGGTGACAAGCGCCCGCGCAATTGCAATCCGCTGACGTTGGCCACCGGACAGGTTGCCGCCGCGCTCTTCGAGGATCGTGTCGTAACCATTAGCGAGTTCCAAAATAAACTCATGCGCGCCCGACATCTGCGCCGCCGCTACAACGCGATCCATCGACATGGACGGGTTTGCCAGCGCGATATTTTCTCGCACCGTCCTGTTGAAAAGCATGTTTTCCTGCAGCACAACGCCAATCTGACGGCGGAGCCAACTCGGCTCAATCATCGCGATATCAACACCGTCAACGAGCACCCGGCCACTCTCTGGTACATAGAGGCGTTGCGCGAGTTTGGTCAGCGTGCTCTTTCCAGACCCCGATGGCCCCACAATGCCCAGCACCTCTCCTGGTTGAATGTCGAGGGAGACGTCTTTCAGCACTTCTGCGCCCCCCGGTCGATAACGGAAGGTCACGTGATCAAAAGAAATCCGTCCGTTGAGAGCCGGCAGGTTGGATCGAGCGGCTCCGCCGGTCGTTTCAGTCGGCTGGTTCAGAATGTCACCAAGCCGATCAACTGAGATGCGCGCCTGCTGGAAATCCTGCCAAAGCTGAGCCAAACGTAAAATCGGCCCGCTCACTCGTCCCGCGAGCATGTTGAAGGCAACCAGCTGCCCAACCGTAATCCCCCCTTCGATAACCAATCGAGCGCCGATCCAAAGCGTCAGAGCGATGACAATTTTATTTATGAACTGCGCCACCTGGCCTGCCACATTGCCAAGATTGGCCGCTTTAAAACTCGCCGTCACATATCCCGCAAGCTGGTCCTCCCAGCGCCGCTGCATCTGCGGTTCAACTGCCATTGCCTTGAGGGTTTGCACCCCAACGACAGATTCAACGAGGAATGTTTGGTTCTCCGCACCGCGCTGGAAACGTTCCTCAACCCTCGCCCGAAGCATCGGCGTCACAAGGATCGACAAGATCACGTAGAAAGGAATAGACCCAAGCACAACGAGGGTGAGGGTGGGGCTGTAGAGCCACATCACCACGAAAAACACGACAGTGAAGAAAATATCGATCACAAGCGTAAGCGCTGATCCCGTCAGGAACGATCGGATCGTCTCCAGCTCCCGCACGCGGGCAACCGTCTGCCCCGTCTGCCGCGCTTCGAAATAACTGACCGGCAATGCCATCAGATGCTTAAAAAGGCTAGCCCCAAGAACAACATCAACGCGGCTTGTTGTATGGCTAAACGTGTAGGTTCGCAGCGCCCCGAGAATGACCTCAAAAACAGAAATCGCGATGAGACCGAAGACCAACACGTCAAGCGTCGTCAAACCGCGGTGTACAAGAACCCGGTCGATCACCAACTGAAAAAAGAGCGGCGTGACCAACGCAAATATCTGCAGGAAGAAGGAAGCGATAAGCACTTCTCCAAACAGCTTGCGATATTTGACAATTGCCGGAACGAACCAGCTGACGTCGAATTTACGCTGATCGCCTGCGAGCCCCGCGCGCGTGGTCAGGAGAACAAGCTCACCAGACCAAAGGGCTTCAAAGTCCTCTCTGCTCAGCTCTTCTGGCGACTGTGCTTCAGGATCTTGAACAAGAACCCGGTCTTCCGCCGCGCGGGCGATAACAATGAATGATCCATCATTCTTTACAGCAATAGCGGGCAGCGACACCCGCGCCAGCCGGTCAAACGTCGATGTTGTTTTGCGCGCTTGAAATCCGATGTGCTTGGCAAGCCGCAGCAGATCGTCGGTGCCCTGCACCCCATCGGTGAGACCCAGCTCGTGCGCTGTTTGTGACGGCTCAAATGGCAACCGATAGTATTGCGTCAAGAGCGCAATACTCCCAAATCCACTATCCACTGAGCCTCACCCCGATGCTTTCATTGCGCGCATTTAGAGACGCAATTTTGTCGTTATTCTAGCGTATATTGCTTTCACAATGAACGAAGATCTTCGATCTTGAGGTGCAAATTGAGTAGCTTTCGATGCACAGCCAGGTTCCAGCAAACCGTGACTTCGCGTGAACGTATCAGGACCTCGGTTCCAGCTTTTTCACCCGAGGTGTTGGTTAATATGGCGGGTCTTCCAACCAGTTTTCTGCCGGCTATCTAGAAAACCGAATTGTACTACGCGTTGACCTGGTCCAGTGTGATTAGGCCGGATGGCTTTTACAGGCGTCCGCTTCCAAAGACTGTCACGCTGCAACTTCAAATCCTTAACAATATACCGGGTACCTCCATACGGTGCGATCCAATCAATAAACCAAGGACAGTCTCCACCCGTCCAATCGGCGGGTTGCAACGCATATCCCCCCCCTAGATAACTCTCTTCTTTCTCCTTCGTGAGCCACGCCCAGCTAACGTAGCCGAAGGGGAGCCCATCCTCACCGAAGTAGAGACGGTATTGCCCATGCTGCAAGGCAGGTATGACATAACGTTCAATCTCCACCACCCGCCAAGAACGATGAAGCTTCGACTGACTTAGCAACGCGAAAATGTGTCCCAATGCCTCCGCCGCAGATCGTGGTGCCCGCGCTTCGATTTCTCCCGCCATCAGCACAACACCCTAAAGTGGCTCCCCCCACCCGTCGACTTGAACCCAAAGCGGTTCAAGAGACGACTTACGCGCACGTCATCTTCTCGCCCCATGGTGACATGGATCGCGAGGTCGTAAGCTTTGCGGTTCTGCGCCCATTTCTCAAACGCTTTTAAAAGTAAGGATGCCGTTCGGATGTCGCGGGCTTCGGGCTTAATGTAGAATATAAGCGCCGAGGCCGAAATCACATTTACGAACGCCAGCTTGCCCGCGACCGCGCTCAGAAGGCCCAGAACCTCTGTTTCCCCGACACCATTCTCCTGTTCGGCAAGAATGATACCGTTTGTCTTTTCAGCGTTGATATCGTGATCAATCTGCCGACGCAGGCCCGCTTCATCTAGTGGCAGGTGGCCATACTGACCCTCTCTGTGAGCCAAAGCACATAGTTTAAATATCTCCTCGAAGTCTTTCTCACCCTTGGCCAGCCGCACACGTGCTTGTCCACGATGCCGTGCTTGAGGGCTATTCTTCTCGCTTTCCACAATTGATACTCCTAACTCACCCAGAACATAGCCCCTTGATCACGTTAGGCGACCCAGACAGCCAAGGCCGGGCTTTGTTGATTATCGTCAGTCGCGTTTATCTGCGCCTCTCCACCCACTTTGGGATCAAAGGCAGCCATGGCGGACACCAAACTAGCGATGTTCTGCGTACCACTGGGTTGAGGACCATCTGCGCCTGCCGATGAAACCACAAGCGATGATTGGAAATGATTGTCCAAGACTTCTTCAAGCGATGCGGAGAGCTGTACAACATCTCCACCGGCAATCAAGCCACTCTCGTCAGCCGTACCGCTGAGACCCGCAGTAAGCTCCGAGAGCCCCTGCCCTGTCCCGAAGCCCGTATCCGAGAAGTTCCCGGTGGTGCCGTCGGTGCGCGTGTACTGGCCGATACCGAAAGAGACATTGTCCCCCGCCACGCGAACTGTCTCATCGGATACCAATGCAATCGATGCAATACCCGCTGCACTCAGCGAACGCAACTCACCTGCATCCGAGACGCCATTCTGGTTTTCATCCTGCCATATGTTGAATGAACCGAACTCAGCGTCAGCGGCATCAAGCACCCCGTCCCCATTTGTGTCGAAAGCTTGCAGACCTTCAAGGTCCGTGCGTGCGCCCTCTTTATAGCCAACGAAGGAAACTTCATCGAATTCGGTGATCTTTCCATCGTCATCCTTGTCATATGTTAGCAGGGCATCGTCGCTGCCGACCCAACCAGTATCCTCCGCCACGCCATCCCCGTTTAAGTCGAAGAAGATATCGCTCTCATCTGCGTTTACAAGTTCGATACCGTCCCCATCCAAATCAAACGTGATCGGCTTAGAGATTGGTACATAAGTATAGGAGACATCAACATTGGCGGACGCCGTGTGCCCGTTCCCGTCGCTGACAGCGTAGGTAAACGAACCTGTCTGGCTAACAGTGGCGTGCTGAGTAAATGTGAAGTTTATGCCAGGTAGCGACGGATGGAACGCGAGAGAGCCAATTCCGACGGCATTGGAGAGACTCGTGATAGTGAGCACGTCACCATCCGGGTCAGTGTCATTCCCAAGAAGTTGGGTAAAGGGAATATACCCGGTGTGGCCTCCCTCAATTGGACCGTCATTCACAGCGGTCGGCGCATAATTCACATCCAGAATATTCGCGCTGATATTGGCATTCGCTGTACCACCGTGGCCGTCTGAAACAGTATAACCGATGGTGTAATTTCCGGGCTGGCCGTTGACTGATGCGTAAGTCAGCATTGATCCAGAGATTGATGCGGTGCCAGCAGCCGGCCCGCTACTGATTGAGTATGTAAGCACGTCTCCATCTATGTCCGCTGCAAGCGTGGCCAGATCAATCGAGAAGCTTTGACCTTCGTTCGCGGTGCTGCCGGCATTACCCGCCGTTGGTGCGAAGTTGATGTCGTTTATTGTTGCGGTAACGATACCGTCGGCAGTACCACCCTGACCGTCTGAGACAGTGAAGCCAATATTGTGGTTGCCCAATGTTCCGATGGCCGAGTTAAAGGTGAGCGTCGACCCAGAAATCAATGCAGACCCAACCGCCGGTCCACTATTGATGGAATAGGTCAGCGCATCACCATCTAGATCAGCAGTAAGCGTTGCTAGATCAAGGGTGAAGCCCTGACCTTCGTTTACTGTTGCGCCAGAATTCGTAGCCGTCGGCGCAAAGTTAATATTGTTGACCGTCAGATCAATCATGCCGCTGGCCAAGCCGCCATTTCCATCATCGACCTGATAGCCAATACTGGCCGGCCCAAAGCCGCCCACAACAGATGTGTAGGTCAACACACTGCCGACAAGTGACGCCGTCCCGGTGCCTGGAACCGTTGGAAGGCTATAAGCCAGCGCATCGCCATCAACATCTGCCGCGAGTATCGCTAGATCGATGACATAGGACTGCCCCTCATCAACGCTGCCAACAGCGCTCCCTGCAGTCGGTGCGTCATTGACGTTTGTGACTGCCACATCGAAGGCTACCTCAACCATCGCACCATCTGGGTCGGTCGCACGAACAACCAAAGACAAGGAGCCAACATCTCCATTTACCGGCGTGCCAGAAAAAGTGCCTGTCGCGGCATCAAAGGTGAGCCAGTATGGAAGAGCCGCTCCACCCGACTGAGTGACAGCGAGAGCCAAACTGTCTCCATCGAGATCTTGAAATGTGTCCGCCGGCAAGGCATAGGAAAACACTTGGTCTTCCGGCGTCGTCTGGTTGGAGGGCGGGTTGATGACAGTTGGCGCTCGGTTCGGTTGCATCACATTTAGTGCAAAACCTGTCGACGCTGAGGCGCCCGAACCGTCCGTGGCCTGCACCAGCAGATTGAGCGAACCTATATCTTGTGTTGTAGGCGTTCCCGAAAACGTTCCAGTACTCGCGTCGAAAATAAGCCATGAGGGAAGCGCGGCGCCGTCTGCCATGGTCGCAGAAAGAGTCAGACTATCCCCCACGTCAATATCCTGGAATGTCGGGACAGGCATCGCCAGAGATAGCACCTCACCTGCATCAACGTTTGTGTCAGAAACCCCTTGCACGACAATCGGTGCATCATTGACGTTGGCAATTGATAAACTGAATGGGTGAAAAGCTTGTGCCCCCTCGCTATCAGTTGCCACCAGCTCTATATCGATTGACCCCACATTGCCGTTGGCGGGCGTGCCAGAGAATTCTCCCGTTGCTGCGTCGAATGACAGCCAATCGGGTAACACACCTCCACCCGCCAACCGGGCAGACAGAGTGAGCGTATCGCCAACATCCACATCTTCAAATAATACTGCAGGAACCGTGTAACTGAACGATGTGTCTTCCACAGCTGTTTGGTTCGTCAGGCTTGACACCGTCGTCGGCGCATCATTTGTGTTGAGAACTGTCACAGTAAAGTTAGTCGCAGCAGTCGCCCCCTCGATATCGGTCGCAGTTACTGTTAGTGTGACATCACCTAAGTCGTTATTGGTTGGCGTACCGGACAATGTGCCCGCTGCTGCGTCGAATGAAAGCCACGCGGGAACCGATGACCCATCAGCCATCGCGACGGAGTAAGTCAGGACGTCACCCAGATCAACATCGCTAAAGGCATCAGCTGGAAGAGAGAAATTAAAGTCTGCATCTTCCTGAATAGAAAAGGATGCTATGCCCGCTTCCACTACAGGAGCGTCGTTGGCATTGCTTACAGTTAGATCAACCCCAATGAAAGCAGTCGCCCCTGACAGGTCAGTCGCAACGAGTGACACAGACAACGTCCCAACCGCTGCATTACCGGGTGTCCCAGACAGAGTCCGACTGGCGGCATCGAAACTCAACCAAGCCGGTAGATCAGATCCATCCGCCTGCTCCGCGGACAATACGAAACTATCTCCAGCATCAGCATCAGAGAAGAGCTCTGCAGGGAGTACATAGCTAAATGCGGAATCCTCAATTAGAGACTGATCAGTCAAAGTCCCCACAGCGATTGGCGCATCATTCACATTGAGAACTTCAAGAGAAAAGTAGCTGGTCGTTCTCGCACCCGATAAATCTGTCAACACGGCTCGAAGTGACAGATCACCGATCTCAGTATCAGGAGGCGTTCCAGTGAGTGTCAGGGACGCAGCATCGAACGACAGCCAGCCCGGAAGATCGCCGCCGTTGGCGGTCTCCACAACGATTGTCAAACTATCGGCAACATCCACGTCGCTGAAGGTCCCGGCAGGTATCACATATGTGTACGTTAAATCCTCATGAGCATCGGGCAATATGATCGATTGGGAAGCATGAGGAGCATCGTTAACATTGGCCACAATCAATGCGAATGAGGTCGAAACGGACGCACCAGAATTGTCAGCACCAGTTACAGTAATCGCCAATGGCCCCACATCAGCATTTTCCGGTGTACCCGAGAAGGTCCGCGTACCACTATCAAAGCTCAACCAGCCCGGAAGCGCCCCACCATCAGAAAGACTTGCTGAATAGGATATACTGCTGCCCGGATCTATATCAGAGAACAAAACCGGAGTGACATAACTGAAGACCTCATCTTCAATCGCAAACTGGTCGGCAAGTGACTTCACCAGCACGGGTGCATGGTTTCGACCATCAAGGTAAATCGTACGATCCCTGAATTGGATCTCTTCAATGCTATTTAGCGTGTCGGTCCCATCGTCTCCATCACTTGCGTTCTGGTCAATGACGGTCCAGTTCGCGCCAGCCTGGCTCAGCGAATAATCCGTATGGTTCCCATCATAGACCGCACGGTCATGGCCGGCACTTCCGTAGAGTGTGTCATTTCCTTGGTCGCCGATGAGTTGGTCATTCCCATTCTCACCATCCAGGATGTCGTTCCCGCTCCCACCGGAAATCGTATCATTGTCCTCACCACCATAGACGGTATCGTCGCCTGATCCACCGCTCAGGATATCCGCACCGCCGTGACCATGGATCAGGTCATTTCCACCGCGAGCCGAATACCACTCGGCATCAGCTGTCCCAGTATAGGTTGAGGCAACATCCGAGAAGTCCGAACTTGCTTTCTCGATAGCATCAACACCTTCGATCACCAGTCCATTGGCGAAGTGGAAAGTTTCAACACGCAAATGACCCAAGTCCTGATTTGGACCTTGTGGGTAGATGGAAAAGAACTGGAACCAATCATTGACGGTTACACCATCGCCTGCTGTATCGGCTGATGATGAAGCCTGGTCATCCGCGAGAAAGGTCAAGTTCAAGTCGCGGTCCATTGCGATACCGCCGGTTGAAAACAGGTCCGTCGTTTCTGATGCCAGAATGTCTGCTAGACGAATGCCTTCACCAAACTCAAGCGTATCATTGCCAGCGTCATCCAGGAAAACTGTGACATCCTTACCATTTTGAACCTGATGAGTAGCAAGGTCATTGATGATGGTGCGGCCAGAATTTTCAACAACATAGTGGTCATCACCAGTCCCCCCACCCAGAGCGTCGGCACCACCTCCGCCACTAAGATAGTCACTTCCTGTCGTTCCGGTAATCGTATCAGCATGCGTGGTTCCAATGACGCCTTCTATGTTTGACAGTGTGTCGGGATCAACTCCTGTAACCGCCAGAGTGGACAGGTCGAATGAAATACCACCTTGCGCGTCTTGATAGGAAACAACATCAAAGCCTGCGCCTCCATCTATTATGTCCGCCCCTGCGCCGCCCTGGATGATATTGTCTCCAACGTCACCGATAAGTGTATCTGAAAGCGAACTACCGACAATATTCTCGATGCCCGCATAGGTATCTCCGGTTGCCCCTTGTCCACCTGCACCTCCTGCAAGATCAACTGTTACGGGTGCCGTCGCGCCCTCGTAGCTCACAGTGTCGACACCACCTTGTCCGTCCAGTAGGCCAGACCGGGCACTACCATCAAGAATCTGATCGCCCTCAGCCGAGGTCGCGGTAACGGAGAAAAGCTCCGATGTCGTAGCACCAAAACTGTCGGTCGCCGTAACACGAACCAGGACTGACCCTTCATCACCCTCAATGGGGTTTGCAGTAAAAGTGCCATCTGCAGCATTGTAAGTAAGCCAAGCAGGTAGGACGGCACCGTTGTGAAGCGCAACAGACGTTTGTAAATAGTCACTAACATCGACATCGGTGAACAACCCCGCCGGGATCGATATTGTCTCAACTTCACCCACAGACAAAACTGCATCGGTTACATTCAGCGACGTCACGGGTTTGTTATTGATGTTCTGAACCGTGAGTGCAAAGTCGGAAACTGCTGTAGCCCCATTGAGATCTTCGGCAATCAATCGCACACCCATTGTCCCAACCACATCATTCTGGGGAGTGCCAGAGAATGTGCGGCTCTCCGGATCAAAGCTCAACCATGTAGGCAGTGCGCCGCCATTGGTTAACTCGGCACGATAGGACAAACTGTCGCCGATTGGTACATCTTGATCGGAGAAAGCGTTCTGCGGAACTGTGAAGGAGAAACTCGCATCTTCCAGAGTGTTCATATCGGCGAGCGGCGTCATCGCTACTGGCGCATGATTATCCTCTGATACTTCAAGTGTAAACGTTCGGTTCAGCGTAACCCCCGCACTGTCGGTTGCTGCTACTGTGACCGTTTGGATACCGACATCGGCAAGTACCGGCATACCGGAGAATTCACCCGTAGCACTATCGAATTGGACCCAGCCAGGAAGCTCCGATCCATCCGATAGCGTTGCCTCGAAGGACAGAACATCGCCAGGGTCCATATCCCTAAATGCGGCTCCGAGTGAAAATTCTTCACCTGCTGTCGCGACAATAGTCTGCGTACTCGGTATCCCAGTTTCAATTGGCGCATTGTTTCGTCCGTCAAGCCAGATAGTGGCGTCGTCGAACTGAGCTTTCTCAACCCCGTCTAGCGTATCCGTGCCAGCGCCGGTAATGGTCCAGCCGTTTTGCACATCTCCGGCAATCGCATAGTTGAGAACGCTGCCACTGAAGATGGCTGTGTCTTCACCAATACCACCAATGAGCTGATCGTCCCCTGAGCCGCCCACCAAGATATCATCACCTGCACCACCCGAAAGCTTGTCGTTCCCCTCCCGTCCCGATATCCAATCATCGCCACTTAGACCTTCGATCTGATTGGCCTCTTGGTCACCAGCAAGTGAATCCGCATGATCGCTTCCGGTGATGTTTTCAATTGATGTCAGCTCGTCGCCGATCGCCTCGGACGACCCAAATATCGCACCCTGATGACCGGTGATAGAGGCCCCAGTTACTAAGTCCAAAGAAACCCCAGAGGTCGCCGTCTGGTAGTCAGCCGTATCGCTACCCTCGCCGCCAATGAGCGCATCAGCACCAACGCCGCCACGAAGAACATCGTCTCCTGAACCACCGTCAAGTGTGTTTGCAAATTGACTACCGATCAAAACATCGTTGGAGCTCGTCCCAATGACATTTTCTATGTTGAGCAACACATCATCGTCAGCAGACCCATATGTCCCCTGACCATTATCCAAATCTGCGATCACTCGATCCACAGAAGAAGAATAGTCAACGGTGTCGCTTCCCTCGCCGCCGTCCAGAACATCAGCTCCCGTGCCCGAAATAAGCACGTCGTCTCCGGCTCCCCCTAGAAGCGTGGATCCGTTAGCCATGTCAGCCGCAGTGAGTGTGTCTGCATGAGCAGAGCCAACCACACTTTCGATATCTACCAGCGTGTCTCCAGCGGCGGTACCGCCAGAACCAATTCCGGCTTGCAAATCAACCGTAACGCTGGATCCGGACGCGCTATAGTCAGCGGTATCCAGCCCCTCGCCCCCAAGCAAGCGGTCTGCACCAACACCGCCGATAAGCGTGTCGTTTCCCTCGCGTCCGTTTAGCCAATCATCGCCGGCACCACCGGAGAGAACATTTGCTTTGTCATCCCCCGCAAGACTGTCCGCATAGTTCGAACCGGCAACATTCTCAATTTGCGTAAGGCTATCATTCACCGCTTCGGAGCCACCATATACGGCTCCATCAATTCCAGTATCCGTATTGCCACCAACCAGGTCGACTGCAACACGCGACGCTGCACCTGAATAGTCTGCTGTATCAATTCCTTCGCCACCAGACAGAACGTCTTCGCCAGCACCACCTATCAAGACGTCATCGCCACCTTGTCCAAGAAGCGTGTCATTACCCGCGAACCCCTGAAGATGATTGATCTCATCATCTCCTGTTAGAAGGTCCGCAGCGAAAGTCCCATAGAATGCATTGTGGTTGCCGAGTTGAACCTCGACGTAGTTTGCCGTGAACACCACCCTATCGGCGACGCCATCTCCATTCACGTCACCCATCACACGTGGAGCCATAGCGAGATCATAGGCAAAGTCAGAAGATGCAGGAACAGCAACTACCGATTCACTGAATCCACCAGCACCGTCCGCGAAGGCAACATGCGTTGCTGTGTTCGTAACAGCGACAATGTCTTCTGCGCCGTCACCGTTTAGGTCATAGAGGAAACGTTGTTCGCCACCTGTGAATGTCCATCCTGCGGCATGAGAGAATGTATCGGCTGCTTTATATTTGGCACTAAACGTTCCACTGTCGTTTCCCTGAGCGACATAGACGCCATCTGCTGCGAATGCGACAATGTCGTCATATCCATCGCCATTAACATCTCCGACCGTTCTCGGTGCTGCGTCTTGCGAGGTCCAACCTTGAGACGCTCCGAAATCTGCTAGCACTGTTTGTGATGCTAGAAAATGTCCGTTGGCCTGGCCAAGCGCCACCTGAACACCACTGTTGCCAAAGCCGATAATGTCGGCGTGCCCGTCACCATTGATATCTCCGAGAACGCGATAAAATGCGCCCTGACTCGTCCAGCCCGTATTCGTACCAAATTCCGTACCAGCTTGAAACGACGCCGCAAACGTTCCACCCAGCTGGCCAAGTGCGACCTGAACGCCATTGCTTCCAAAGCCAACAATGTCAGCGAAGCCATCACCGTTCACATCACCGAGTAGCCGCGGCAACGCATCTTGCGTATTCCAACCAGACGTAACACCAAATTCGGTCGACGCATGTTTTGTGTAGTCAAATGTGCCATTGGATTGGCCACGGGCAACCCAAACACCCGTTTCATTGAACCCAACAACATCGTCCAAACCATCGCCGTCTACATCTGCGAGTTGACGAACATGCACGTTGGCATCCGTCCACCCTGTAGAATGTGTGAAATGGTTGACGTGCGTAACGCTATGCGTGAAGAGACTTGCCCCCCCAAACGTGACATTCCAAGCGTCGCCGGGACCTTTGTAGAAAAGGTCCGCGGCTCCATCATCGTTCACGTCACCGGTCGTGAACGTGTCAAAAATATTGTATCCCGCAGTAGGCGTACCGAAATAGGCAATTGGAGATGCTACACTGGCTGCAAAAGTGCCATTTACTTGACCGAACGCAATTCTTGAGTCCTGCTGCGACCCAAATATCAGATCCGAACGATCATCTCCATTGACGTCATCAAAATGGAATGTGCCGACGCCCTGAAATGAATTGCCTGACCATATACCTCCACCAAACTCAGTGCTTGCAACTATCGGAGCATCAAAATTTCCGTCTGCGTTGCCAAGAGAAACTTTTATTTGTGCGCCGTCCAAATCAATCAGATCAGCGCGACCGTCACCGTTCACGTCCGCGACAAAAAGCTCCGGAAGATGAACAGTCCCAGGAGTTGCCGCGGTGACCGCCGATGTCGCAAGGTATGAGCCAATGAAACCACCCTCACCATCAGAAAGGCTCACATAAGTACCCGATGTTGATATGCCGATAATGTCAGCAAAACCATCGGCATTTATGTCTGCCAAGAACCGGGGCATCTCTGTTGTGCCCGTCCAACCACTGGCCGTTGTAAATTCGCCAGTTACCGCGGTGAATTCGCCAAACGATCCATCACCCACGCCGATCGCAACACGGACAGCGTCGTTGTCAAACGCTATCGCATCCGCTTTATCGTCGCCGTCAATGTCAGCAAACCGAATAGACTCAGTTGTCGTATTATATCCCTGCCCTAAACCAGGCGCATTGGCATACACTCGTGCCTCGTGCGAAACCACCTCAGCACCAAACGTTCCATCGCCTCTGCTGAGGCTGGCTCGAATACCTGCCTCAGGATTACCAGAGAAATACCCTTTAACACCAACAAGGTCAGCACGACCATCGCCATCTAGGTCTACTAGCTGTGGAGAAGATCCAAATATGTTGAAATTTTCTTGAGAGGTGAAGTTGCTTTCAGCCTCTGCATATCTCACGAGTTCTGAGAAACTGAAATCCACTCCAGCCGACAATCTCGCCTCAAACTCTGAAGCACCATGGAGAAGCCCAAGATGAGAGACATCGAGCGTAAACCCAGTTTCTCTGAAAGAAAATTTCTCAATCTTGTGATTGTCTTCAGCCCAATTCCGGATGGTGACTTGATCACTGGTGTTGCGAATTCTGAGAACTAAGTCATCGCCAGAAACTTCTACCAAAATGTCTTCTGGTAGGATGCCCAAACCGAACTCAAGGGTGTCATTCCCGCCATTTCCGAAAGTCTGTAGATAGCTGAATGTGCCGACAGTCGAATAAGCTCGGTCAAATGCGGCGTCGTCGATAACGTCCTGGCCATAACCGAGGCCAAAGACGTATGTATCATCACCCTCTTGACCAAAGAGCTGATCATCTCCCGCACCACCATCTAGCCGGTCATTGAGCGTATACCCTTCATTCTTCCAGAAATCTTGAGCGTAATATTCACCGGTCCCTTCTCCGTAAAGGAGATCGTTGCCATCACCGCCAAAGAGCTGATCAGAACCTCCACTGCCGGAGATGCTGTCGTGTCCGTCTTCCCCGTGGAATACATCATCGCCATTGCGACCCAACATGATGTCATTGCCGCGCCCCGCGTAGACGTTCTGACCGAAATCGCTGAAAGAAATAATATCGTCAAACTCCGTCGCCCTCAGCGCCTCAATGGAGTGCAACTTGATCTGATATCGCTCCGTGTCATCAGCAAAAATGCTGTCTGAAATCACACCGCCCTGCGCGACAAGATCCCAAGCCTGGTAGATATCAGCTCCCTGAAAGACTTTTGTGACCTCACGTTGATGACCAGTGAAAAAGCCAGCCTGATTAAAGAGAGGTTGGAAATGTCCTCCCCGGTCCAACTCTTCAAAGCTCGCCGTATCGAATCCTTCGCCCCCATCGATGGCAACATTCCCGTTATAAGGAATAATTGTGTCATCGCCACCGCCGGCAATAACAACAGAATTGTTGTGTCCAACAATTAGCGTATCCGCAAAATTGGATCCAACAATGTGCTCAAAATTCGAGAGCTTGTCCCCCGTCGCATGACCATATCTGGCACTGCCTTCTACAAGATCGACTTCAACTCCGTAATCCGAATTGGCGTATGAGATGGTGTCCATCCCGGCGCCACCATCAAGTACGTCCCCTCCGGCACCGCCTTCAATAACATCGTTACCATCGCTTCCGATGATCGTGTCTTTTTCCGCTGACCCAATGATGCCCTCGATAGACGAGAATGTATCGCCTGCCGCATCGCCGGTATGGACACCGGTCGCGAGGTTAATCTCAACGCCCCCCACGGCGCTCAGGTAAACAGCAAAGTCAACGCCGTCGCCGCCGATAAGATGGTCAGCGCCACCACGCCCCTCAAGGAAGTCTGTGCCGCCCAGACCAATAAGTGTGTTGTCCTCTGAGTTTCCGACGAGAAAGTCTGGAAACTGTGAGCCGGAAACCCCTTCAAAGCCAGTAAGCGTATCGCCCTCTGCGTCACCACCATAACCTTGGCCAAGCACATTTCCTTCTTGCAGCTCCACATGAACGCCCACATAGGAGGTGCCGTAGCTTGCAATGTCCAACTCAGTCTCAGGGTCCGGACCTACACCGGATCCACCGTCGAGAATGTCGGCCCCGCGCCCACCCTCAATGAAATCACTTCCCGCGCCACCATTCAGCGTGTCATCGCCGCTAAAGCCTACAAGCAGATTGTCGCCATCATCCCCAGTAATATGATCATCATGGTCTGAGCCGAATACACGCTCGATGCTATCGTACGTGTCCCCTTGCGCATCGCCACCGACGCCAGTATTAGCCCCCAGATTGACGGTCACGGCGGCGGCGGATGCGCGGTAAGCGGCGGTATCAAGACCATCGCCACCCCGCAGCACGTCTGCACCCGCGCCGCCCTTTAGAACGTCGCGACCAAGGCCACCTTCCAATGCATCGTCGCCTGTTCCACCGATGATCTCATCATTATAGATGGAGCCTGTGAGTGTTTCAGATGCGTCCGTTCCTTCCACCTTGTTGTGGAGCGCGTCTGGGTTTGTGAAACCGAGGGAGGCGGCTTGGCCAAGTGTCGCCAACCAGCCGATAGAGAACGATGAGTCTGGAGACGCCGTGATCAACCGGTCGATGACTTCCTTGTTTTCAAGGTAGTTGCGATAGTCAGCGGCTATTTGCAATTGAGCGCGGAACTCTTCAATCGTTTCCCAACCACCATAGTAGCGGACGCGGCGTCCCCACGCGTCACCACCATCTAGGAGTTTGTTCTTGAGCGCTTCCTTGACTGCATATTCGTACACCGAATTGATGTCTTCCGCATCAAAGCCCTGCTGGTTCCAATTGTGATCGAGAGGGTCGGGCCCACTCAGCACATTCCCGATGGTGTAGCCCTTTGTCCGACCATGATAACCGTCGACTGAGATGTAGCCGACAGCATAGAGCGCACCCCCTCCATTTGGACCTTCGAAATGAGCGTCGGGGCCCATCAGATCGAGGATGGTATTCAGGCCCTCGACCAGATTGGTGATTGTTGGCTGAATGATCGCGCCATCCATGCCATCAACACCGGTATAGGCACCTGTGTCGTAAAGACGACCGTCGGCATCAATCGCGAGAGATCCAAGGGCTCTGGGGTAATCATCATCTCCAAAGAGACCATTGCCCAACAAAGTGCCAAAGACCTGCCCGACAAAGGCACCAACGAATGTCCCGATCACCGGCAGCGCACTGCCGATGATCGACCCAATTGTGCTGAAGACACTTGCAACAAGCGCTGCAGCTTCGCCTTCAGCGGCAACGAGCTTGCTGCCCAGCGTACTGCCCAAATAGCCGCCGATGGCACTGCCCACCTGAAGGGCCGCTCCGCTAAAGCTAAATTCGCCGCCCGTAAGAATGTTCAGGCCGCTCGGCTCAGTTACGATACCCGGGATCACTTCATGGGCGACATCTGTCAGCGCAGCAGAAACAAGTGTGTTCCCTGCAACTCGTCCGAGATCAGCAGCAAAACTCTGCCCACCGATTATTTCCCCCGTGATGAACGAACTAATCTGACTGATCGCTGCACTCGCGGCTGCACTTGCGGTGCGCTGACCAAAATCCTCAAATGATTCCTCAAGCGCCTCACCCGCTGTGATATCGCGACGATACTCAATGCTTCCATCGGGGCGGATGGTCACATCACTCGTCATTATCTGAACGAACTCACCTATACTCCCGAAGGCCGTGCCCAGCACCGAACTAAAGAGAATATCCTCCAGAACGTTGTCGCCAATAGCATTCCCAAGCGCCGACCCAAACGTACTCCCGACCTGCTCGCCGGAAATAATCTGGCTGTTGAGGTGAATCTCGAGGTCGCCTGTACCGATGGGTTTCCCATCTTCTCCAATGGTCTGACCTTCTCGGCTCCACTGTTGAACAACGACGGCATCGCTGTTTTTAAAAGTCGTTTTCTGGGTATAAAGATCTGTACCATCCACCGAATCCAGGTTCTTACCAGTCCGTTCCACAAACTCGCCCAACGACGATTCAGAATACGCGATCTGAACATCACCATCGAAGAACAATCGGGTTACGGTTTCCGACCCAGGCACAAGGTCAAGAATGGATGTGTTGTGGACTCGTAAACCACCAGCGATGTAAGTATGTGTTTCACTAACAGAGAAATTGTAAACGGTTGTTAGGCCTTCGACGCCTGAAGCAGCGGGCCCAATCGCATTAACCGCAATCTTCCCTCCGCCAGCAACGTATTGCCCCCACAAGTGGACCAGATTTCCTGTCACATCAATTAGTGGGTCTTTTCGCGCTAGGATCGAAGCGATTGGTTCGAAGGTGCCGTTTTTTGTAAGGAATGGATGCTGTGGAGTACATCTGACACCATTACTTAATTCGAGGATCTCCGAGGTGGCACTGATGAAGGTGTCTTCAACTCTTGCAGGGACAAGATTTCCGAGGGTGTCGTAAGACAAAACGAAGTCACCTGCGGAAATCCGTTCAATTGCTTTCTCGGAACCATCACCCATGCGGACAAGGGTGCCCGCACCAAAACATCGAGCATTTGGAATTGCGCCAAGTTCTTCTTCCAGTGCCTTGAATGCAGTTTGGTCTCTGACAAAAACATCAACGCCACCATTCTCACTAAATGAGATGTCTATGGCTGAATTGAACGCGTCAGGGTTGTCGTAGAATCGCCCAAGTTCTGTGGAATAGAATGCTGCGACATTATACGGAAGGCCTGAGTACGTAGCAGTTGCTGCCGATGGCTCAAACGGAATATCAAGCCCACTGAGTGGCAGTGTTGGAAAGCCATCTAGGCTCCCACCGTCCAACGAAACGTAAATCTGCTGAACTCCAAATCCCGCAAGGTTCACTTCATGTTGCTTGACGGCTTGAAGGCCCCGCACTTCGTCTACGACGAAAAAAAAGCCCTCACGAAATTCAGCCGCGTATCCCGTCTCGGGTGGGGGCGTGTTCGCGTCAATATATGCATCTACCCGCTGAACCTGATCAACAAACACTTTCGACAGCCCAACAATGTCATGGTTCGCAAATGTATCAGTCGGGAGACCAAAAATTTCATTGCCAGTCCCTTCAAGTGCAATAGTGTTGGGAGGGTTCCCGCCCGTTTCTGCTATGGCATCACCAACACGATAGATTTTCGTCAATCTCTCCTGGTTTAATAGAGACTCGGGGATTGGCGACGAGAAGGCAGTGGCACTCCCCATTTGACCCTCATACGCTGCTTGAACAAGAGAAACGACCGTACCGCCCAGAGAATGCCCAATAAGATCAATCTCAGAGAGTATTTGCTCTCTTGTTTTAAGAGGTTCGGCAGCTTGTTGGCGTGCAACCTCCGCCTCAACAAAAGCAACACCCTCAGACACTTGTTGAGCCAGCTGATCTAAGCCCGATGATACCGAAAATAAATAGACAGGAGTCGGCAGTCCCGCAATGAGGATTGATTGGACAGCTGAATCTGGATCCGAAACAGTGGCAACACCAACGTCTGCCACCAAATCATTGAACCCTTCAGGCGTTAGACTAAAGTCAGTCCCATCAAAAACAAGCTTCGTTCGTCCAGTGGCAATCTCCTTCGTACTAAACGCGCCAACGCCTGAGGGAAAGATCGTAGTGGCTTGTACCCCATTGTAGGTGGCATTCAGATTTGCAATGACAGAGAGTTGCTCATGCTCTTCGTAATGCAGTGCCAAATTGCCAATGCTGTCCACACCAAAGACGTCTGTCGCAAGTAGATTGTCGTAAGCGATCGACGCCAGAAGCGCTTCTCGTTGAATGGTGAGGGCGTCGTCAAGCGCGTCGTCAAACGATAGCGTGGAGATGGTTGTCATTGGCTAACAATCCCTTCTGTTCCACTGAAAAGAAAAGTATGTAGTCTTGGCAGATTGGACGATCCACAGGCACCACGCCGATGGAACCTCGCGCCTCCTCCATGCACGAGATAACGGTGCGCGGTAGAGCGAGCAACGACATCCCCGGATGCACGGTTCACAACACGCTCTCTCCAAGTCGTGATATGCCCAGCTAACAAACGCCAAGGAACATTTGTCAAACGCCTCATTTCCTGTTCAAAAACATAAGGCGCTTGGAACTCCGAAATATGAGTCACGACAACGCAACGGTCTCCAAGGTCTTCTTTTAGTCTATTGTAGTCCCGCCAGAACACTGTAAGTCCGACATTTATGGACGTACTCACGAAACTTTGGCTTCTTGCCATTTTTACAGCGGCATCAAATGCGGTACATTTCTCGCCAGCCGTTGATCGAGCCTGTAGGCTATAACGATAGAGCCCGGTCTTATCGACATACTGGTCTCGGAAGTGGTATTCTGGCACCTGCCCGCGTTTCGACAGCGCCATATTGCGGCGATCATTGGCCGATTGATAAGCCGCTTCAATATAATCGAATCCAAACTCGACAAGCTCCGGCAAACACGAAAAGCAACCGCCTGGATACCCGGAACTCTGGACGTTTCCCTTGGCGATTTCCTCAACCGAGTGAAGGTCCAATCTAGGAGCGAGTGCGTATCCCTCAACATTGTAGATTCGGCTAATTTGCCTCCCCGCGTCATCGGCGCAAAGGACTTGCATTTCCGGCGGGATATAGTCTTCGGGCGGTAGATCAGAAATCCAAGCCGCCAACTTGAAAGCAACATCGTCTTGGGTATAGCTCTCATCACACGAACTGAGAAACACAGCAGCAAGCGCAACCAACAAGCAGAGTGCCCACCTGTTGCTCGCATTCCCTCGCATTGACTCCTGCACAGACTCACCCCTCCCATTGGGCACCCATCGTTCGCGAGCGCCTTTCTCAAATGAAAACTTGCATGTCATGCAAGCCGCAGTACAGGGCGCAATTCTAGGGCTACAGAAAATAGGTGTGGATAAGTCCGGCGGTGCAAAATCACGCCTAGACCCTCCGATTTAGCTTGCCCCAAAAACACACCACACTTCTTGCATCGCGTGTATTCGTCCGACCACGCACTTTTTCCTCGTGCCGGGTTTTGAGCGAAAAGACCGTCAGCTCACTCGGAAGGAATCACCCAGATGCGTTAGGCAATTTCTTCAACGGTTTTGATAATGGCGTGCCAGCGCCCCTCACCCTGGACACCCGGGCAGGGTTGTCACGGGCTGCCAGGGCCGGCCCTATGGGCCGGGTTATGACAGCATTGATGTGAGGACAGCTCTGCGTTTCATTTGGCAAGGTCTTCCATCGACAAGCTTCTCACAAAAGAGTCGACACAGAGAGGCATTAGCTGGTTAGGATGCGCTCCTGTTTGAATGCACCCACGACACGAAGGAAAGCCTTGAGATGAGTGAGACCGAGAAGCCCACCAGTTCTGAAACGGGCCCAGAGACACTGCAAGCCGGCGCAAAGCCAGTGCCGACAGTGTCCGATGTTTTCGGGCAGGTGACCTGGCTCATGACCCAGTCTAAGGGCCACCGAAACTTCTTCATCTCCGACTTGGAATGGCTTGCCATGCCACCTTTGCTGCTCCGTCAGTTCCGGGTCTTTCCGGGCAAGGATCAGCCGCTGGGTGTTGCCCTTTGGGCGAAACTTTCTGATGAGGCCGCGGCGCGTCTGGAAAGTGGCTCCAACCGCCTTGCGCCTAATGAGTGGAAGTCTGGCACCAACCTTTGGCTCGTGGAACTGATCGCGCCCTTTGGCCATCAGGACAAAATGCTCGAAGACCTGCAAAAGACAGTGTTTGCGGGACAAAGCTTCCGAATGCACGCGACGGGTAAAGATGGCAAGCGTCAGGTCATCACGCTGGAAGGTGCCGGGCCCGACGATGCCATCCCTACACCCACTGTCACTGTCGGTGAAACCCCACCGATGAACTAGAAGCACTCTCAAAGCCGCCACAAGAAAAGAGCGAGGTGGAGCTGGGCGAGTCCTCCAGGAAATGCTGCCAATGAACGCTCCAAACAAAGGCCTGTCCACCGGGCGCCTTAGGCTCCAGATTACCCATTCTGCTTCAACGCTTGCCGAATCACCATCAGTGGCGGGATAATTTGAATTAGGAAATTGGGAGGCGCGGCTAGATGTGGGTGTCCGTCGTCAGGGTTTTTGGAACAGATGGCTGCGTAGTTTAGCGGAGAGATTGGCTCATCTGTTGGTTGATATTAGGCAGCTTGATTGCGGTATTGCAAACGCCGTTGTCTGATTGTGTTTTGTTTGATCCTTTCTCTTTCTAGCAAGATGGTCTGACCGCGACCGAAGTAAACATCAGCCGGTGTTAGGTTTCCGATGCTTTCATGGTAGCGGTGGTGATTGTAGTGCTCAACGAAGCGTTCAATGCTGGCGTTGAGATCACCCGGCAGGAAGTAGTTCTCCAGCAAGATGCGGTTCTTGAGGGTTTGATGCCAGCGCTCGATCTTTCCCTGGGTTTGTGGATGGTATGGAGCACCACGAACGTGATCCATACCTTGATCATTGAGCCAGTCGGCCAGTTCTGCTGAGACATAGCTGGCCCCATTATCAGACAGCAGTCGTGGCTTGTGACGAACAGCCACCTGATCAAACCCGGATGCTTGTAAGGCCAGCTCCAAGGTGTCCGTGACATCGCTCGTCTTCATCGTGGTGCAGAGCTTCCAGGCAATGACATAGCGTGAGAAGTCATCCAGGATCGTTGAGAGATAATACCAGCCCCAACCAACGATCTTGATGTAAGTAAAGTCAGTCTGCCACATCTGGTTGATTGCGGTCGTCTTATCACGGAACTCGTTGGCCGCTTTGATCACGATGAATGCAGGACTAGTGATCAGGTCATGTGCCTTGAGGAGCCTATAGACACTGGCTTCTGACACGAAGTAGCGCTGTGTATCAATGAACCTCACAGCCAGCTCGCGTGGCGACAGCTCTGGTTCCTCCAACGCAAGGTCAACAATCTGTCGCCGGATATCGTCTGGAATGCGGTTCCAGACCCGCGCAGGCTTTGGCGCTTTATCTTCCAATGCATCTGCACCGCTCGTCAGATACTTATCGTACCAACGATAGAACGTGGTGCGAGGAATGCCGAGTTTGTCGAGAGTTTGTTTAGCTGACAGGTGTGATTGCTCCACCATTCGTATTATCTCAAGCTTCTCGGATGCGGGGTACCTCATTCGATGTCCTCCCCATCTCCGATCATGCTTTTTTTGAGAAGGCGAAGCTCAAGCGCTTGCTCAGCGACAACCTCTTTCAGATCACGCGCCACACGGCGCAGACCCTGTACTTCGCTGGTGTTCGCTTCACGGGCAGTGTCGCCTGCCAACCGCTTGCGCCCGGCCTCCATGAACTCCTTTGACCAGGAGTAATACTGGCTCTGGGCAATGCCTTCCTGGCGGCACAGCTCGGCAATTGTGTCGTCGCCTCGTAAGCCCGCCAACACAATCCTGATCTTGTCTTCAGACGAATAGCGTTTGCGTGTTTTGCGGCGGATATCCTTCACCGTGCGATCTGCAGCATCGGTATGGCGTTCGGGTGTATCTCTCATCATTCACTCCTCAATGGTGAAGATGAACCAGAATCTCTCCCTTAGGAAATCAGCCTAATCTGTTCCATAGGCCCTGACGGCATACAGCCCGGGTACTCGTCTTGGTTTTTAGTTTCTTGCCGTCGGCATCATTCACATCGAAATAGAAATGCCCGCCCTTCATCTCCTTCAGGTCTGCAACCTTCAGCTGAGCAATTTCATTGGCCCGCATGCCCGTGAAGAGGCCAATTAGAGGAAACCAGAAACGCGCCCTTCGGATGACGTCCGGACCCGGCTTCGCATAATTCCGCCCATCGTCCACGCACCCTCGATAGAGAGGCGCATTGAAAATGGTGATGAGCTCGGAGGGAGAAAACGGACGCCGTTTTTCCGAAGCTTTGGTTTTCCCCGAAAGCGGCTGGAGCCCTTCAGACGGGACTTGGGAAATACATCCGATACGCACACCGTGCTTCAATACAGCCGTCAAAGTACGGAGATAGGTGTTCTGGGTGATGTGGGACAGTGTCGGCTTTCCATCTTTTGCTGCTTGATCAGCGGCTTCTTCGACCGACAGATGCCCATAGATTTTCTTCCGATTGGATGGCGTCCGAGCCAAGAGCTTTCTGAACTCCTTGCAGACCTCGTAGTCAATATCTGAAACAATCGTGGCCTCCCCGATGGCCTCTTTGACAAAACTCGTCTCGGCCCTGGTACTGTCGATGGTCTTCTGGCTCGTCCCTTTGACAACAGCTTCGTCGCAATAGTCCTCGACAAAGCGATCAGCAAGATCACCAAAGGTCATGAGGCTTTTTGGTTTGGCCATTGGTGTGTGAACCAGCGCCGCATTGACGGCCCCATCAGCAAAGAGCTGATCGAACGCACTTTGCTCATGTTCAGCTTTCAACCGCGCCACATCCCGGCGGTGGAGCTCTCGAAGTCCCCGGATGACCAGACTGTAGAACTGCGCGTAGCTGAAGATCGACTGGTCAAATTTGAAGGGAATGTTCGCAGTCACTTCTTCGAGGATGCGGTTGTCTATTCCATTTTCTTTGAGGAAACGTGGGTCCGCGAGAGACGCCCAGTCCTGAGTGCTCTCTGCCAACATCTCTTTGCGCTGGTTTTCTGAACCGGGAGGGTCTTCGGCAAAACTCTTCTCAGCCTCCGCGTCCTTCTTTTCGACGAAGGCTCTCACAAGCTTCATAGCGTCGGCTTGTGTCATCGCTGGTGGGTTCAGCTTCGCTTCAATCTTGTCATCAAAGCTTGCAAAGAGGGTGTCGTACTCAACGTCCTTTTGCGCTCGCCGCGATGCAGCTTCTTTGGCGCTACTCGTCATCAAACAGTCTTTGATGGTGCTTTTGCCAAGCAATTCGACATAGGGCTTCGGCACCCTTCGCCGGTAGTAGAAAGTCCCTTCGCGCTTCAGCAATCGATAGGTTTTGGACACAGCTTTCATCCCAAATGTGTACCACAAAAGTGTCCCACAGACGACATGTAAGCTATTGATTTAAAAGGAATACTAGAGATAACAAGGGGTTAGCTAGAGGATGGTGGAGCCAGGCGGAATCGAACCGCCGACCTCTTGCATGCCATGCAAGCGCTCTCCCAACTGAGCTATGGCCCCTTACCAATTCAACTGACCCTTATTCATTTGAATTCGGGGCCACGTTTACGCTTTGGGTGCGCAAACCGGGCAAAGCGTGCTTCAGCTGCCCGGGTGCCGGAAACTAGGTCGGGTGCGCGATCGGATCAAGCAAAACTTGCTCCAAAGCACCTGACTTTCGACAGATCGCCGTCACATGACCTTGGTCGTCAAATGTCGTCATCTTTCACGCCTGGGATGAGATCTGACACGTCGTCATCGTCTTCATCATCATCGCCAGGAAGGAACGCATCCTCTTCCTCTTCATCATCAATGGCGAGGATATCATCTTCGTCGTCCCCGTCAGCGTCATCGCCGCTCGCAGCCTTTTCTTCAGCTGCCAGTTCGTCCAATGAGGTCTCCTCACCGACGGCCAGATCGCCTTCTTCTTTCTCATCAGGCTTTTCAGCAGGTGCCTCTTTGGGCGCTGCTGCAACCGGTTCAGGCGTCTTGCGTTTTGCGCGAGGCACAACGACTGCTTCCTCATGGCCGCATTTGGGGCAGACCGTGGGATTCTTATTGAGGTCATAGAACTTCGCTGCGCATTCGCTGCAAACGCGTTTTGTTCCTAAATCCTGCTTCACCTAGGCTCTCCCCCGAGGTTTTTGTGACTGTAAAATTCCCATTGCCACGATCCGGCGCGCCTGTCAAAACCTATTCGCACCCTGGAGTCATTTCTGTTTCAATTGAATCAAAGTCGGCTCCAGTTTCATTGTTATTTTGCGTTTTCGGACGGATAACTGTTGCCTCTTATCCTGAAAACGCTCCGCCCCTTTCTCGCTGTCACTATTTTGCGAGATGCCCTGAAAGGAAATGAATTCGATCAGCGTATACGCAGTTTGTAAGACTGCAGTTTCGCCCGTCGGCTTTCAAGCGCACTATGACCCTAACCGCCTCCCCTTCCAACTCCCTCACCGGACATATTACCGTCCCAGGAGACAAGTCAATTTCCCATCGCGCGCTCATTTTGGGAGCGCTTGCGGTTGGGAAAACGCACGTTACCGGCCTTCTGGAAGGCGAGGACGTTCTGGCCACTGCCGAGGCCATGCGGGCGCTCGGCGCAACAGTTACTCGGACGGGTGAAGGTAGCTGGGAGGTAACCGGTGTCGGTGTCGGCGGGCTCTCTGAACCAGCAACGGCGCTTGATTTCGGCAATTCCGGCACGGGGGCACGCCTCGTGATGGGGCTTGTGGCGGGGCACCCGATCACGGCAACCTTTGTAGGTGACGCTTCGCTTTCCAAGCGACCGATGGGCCGGGTCATCACGCCACTTACTGAGATGGGCGCTGAATTTCATGCGCGTGACGGCGGACGCATGCCGCTTACTGTAAAGGGTGCCGCAGTCGCCCTTCCCATTACCTACCCATTGCCGGTCGCCTCAGCTCAGGTGAAATCTGCCGTGCTTTTGGCTGGCCTCAATGCGCCTGGCCAGACGACTGTTATTGAGCCCCACCCGACGCGCGACCATACGGAACGGATGCTCAGAGCGTTTGGTGCCGAAGTCACCGTCGAACCAGGTCCCCAGGAAGTGACGGTCATCCGCGTCACGGGCGAGGGTGAGCTCACACCGTCTGATGTCATTGTCCCCGCTGACCCGTCGTCTGCAGCGTTTCCTATTGTTGCCGCCCTCACCACACCGGGCTCTGATGTGACAGTCACTGGCGTGATGATGAACCCCCATCGCATCGGGCTTTACACAACGCTCATCGAGATGGGTGCGAAGATCGACATTCAAAATGAACGCGAAGAGAGCGGAGAGCCGGTCGCGGACCTGCGCGTTCGCACCAGCACCCTTAAAGGTATTGAAGTGCCTCTCGACCGCGCGCCCTCCATGATTGATGAGTATCCCGTGCTCTCGGTTGCCGCGGCACACGCAGAAGGCACCACCATTATGCGCGGCGCGGCAGAACTCCGGGTGAAAGAGAGCGACCGGGTTGCCGCGACAGTCGCAGGTCTTCAGGCTAACGGTGTCCAAGTCGAAGAATTCGAGGATGGCATGGCCATTATCGGGGCCAACACAAGTTCTGGGGGCAAGGTCGCAGGTGGTGGAACAGTGCTCACCCATATGGACCACCGGATTGCCATGTCGTTCCTGACATTGGGTTTTGGCGCGCAGAAGCCGGTCACCATCGATGAAGGCGAGATGATCGCCACGAGCTTTCCAGACTACGTCGCACTCATGCGGGGCCTCGGCGCAACGCTCTCATCTGAGGCCAACTCATGATCATCGCGGTCGACGGCCCCGCCGCCGCGGGCAAAGGCACTCTCGCGCGTGCGTTGGCGGAGCATTTCGGCTACGCCTATCTCGATACAGGCTCTTTATATAGGGGAGTGGCTCATGCAGTCCTCCTGAGTGGCTCAGCCCCTGGAGACGAGGCGGCTGGAGTTCAAGCAGCCGAGACCCTTGATCCGGCCAAGATCGACCCTGTGGCCATCAGAACACCGGAAGTGAGCGAAGCAGCTTCCGTGGTCGCTGCCATGCCACCGGTCCGGGCGGCAATTCTCGCTTTTCAGCGCCGTTTTGCCCAAAATCCGCCAAATGGAGAGCCTGGCGCCATTTTGGACGGTCGGGACATTGGAACGGTGGTCTGCCCAGACGCTGATGTGAAGCTTTATGTCACTGCAAGCGCAGAAATCCGGGCCCATCGGCGCTGGCTCGAACTCAAGGGGTCGGGGTCCGACCTCTCTGAGGCACAAGTTCTAGCGGATGTGAAGGAAAGAGACGCCCGGGACACGGATCGGGCAAGCTCGCCCATGCGACCCGCGGAAGACGCACACTTGCTCGACACCTCCAATTTGTCTATAGAAGCGGCGTTCGGCGCTGCCGTCGCACTTATCGAGCAGTCAAGGGGTTAGGCGTTTTTCGGAACTTTCCGGAAGACGACAGGCGACCCCGTTTTGGCATACCTAACTCAGGGGTTCGATTTTGCAACGATAGAACCGGCATAAACCCAATTTCCATGGGCAATGGGCGCATCAATAGACCCATTTGCCAAGACCCTCGGAGCCAACCGTCGGCAGGAATAGATAAGTCATTTTAGGAGAACCAATTTTGGTCGACACACTTAACCCTACGCGCGACGAATTCGCCGCGCTTCTTGAAGAGAGCTTCTCGGCGAATGAAGGTGCCGAAGGTTCCGTCGTCAAAGGCAAAGTCGTTGCCATCGAAAACGATCTCGCCATTGTCGATGTTGGTCTGAAAACTGAAGGCCGCATTCCTCTCAAAGAATTTGCAACACCGGGCAAGCCAGCCGAAATGGCCGTTGGCGACGAAGTTGAGGTTTTCCTCGACCGGATCGAAAACGCGATGGGCGAAGCTGTTCTCAGCCGTGAAAAAGCAAAACGCGAAGAAAGCTGGGTTCGTCTTGAAACAGCCTTCGAAGCGAATGAACGCGTTGAAGGTCACATCTTCGGTCGTGTCAAAGGCGGCTTCACGGTTGACCTTGATGGCGCCGTGGCCTTCCTGCCAGGTAGCCAGGTAGACATTCGCCCTGTACGCGATGTCACACCGCTTCTCAACATTCCACAGCCATTCCAGATCCTGAAAATGGACAAGCGTCGCGGCAACATTGTTGTGTCTCGCCGGGCGGTTTTGGAAGAAACACGTGCCGAACAGCGCCTTGAGCTTATCGAAACGCTCAAAGAAGGCGACGTACGCGATGGCGTGGTCAAGAACATCACCGATTATGGTGCGTTCGTCGATCTCGGCGGTGTGGACGGTCTGTTGCATGTCACTGACATTGCGTGGCGCCGTGTAAACCACCCAAGTGAAGTGCTTACCATCGGTGAGACCGTGAAGGTTCAGGTCATCAAGGTGAACCCTGAAACACAGCGCATCTCGCTTGGCATGAAACAACTTGAAGCTGATCCATGGGAAGGCGTCGAAGCCAAATACCCACTGGATTCCCGCTTCAAAGGCCGCGTGACAAACATTACGGATTACGGTGCATTTGTAGAACTGGAACCAGGCGTCGAAGGCCTTGTCCACGTTTCCGAAATGAGCTGGACCAAGAAGAACGTCCATCCAGGTAAGATCGTTTCTACCTCTCAGGAAGTAGAAGTGCAGGTACTGGAAGTTGATCCTGTGAAGCGTCGCATTTCGCTTGGCCTCAAGCAGTGCATGGACAATCCATGGGCCGCATTCGAAGATCGTTTCCCACAAGGAACGAAGGTCGAAGGCGAGATCAAGAACATCACCGAATTCGGTCTGTTTGTTGGTCTCGACGAAGATGTGGACGGCATGGTTCACCTTTCCGACTTGGACTGGAACCGGTCGGGCGAAGAAGCCCTTCAGGACTACCAGAAGGGTCAGGTGGTCAACGCAGTTGTCCTCGACGTGGATACGGAAAAAGAACGCATCTCCCTTGGCATCAAGCAGCTTGATGGCGATCCGTTCGAAAGCGTTGGTGGCCTTACCAAAGGTGCAACCATCACATGTACCGTTACAGCCATCCAGGACTCCGGCATCGAAGTCAGTGTCGGCGAAGAAGACTTCACAGCCTTCATCCGCCGGGCAGACCTTAGCCGTGATCGTTCCGAACAGCGTCCAGAGCGGTATGCTGTCGGTGACAAGATTGATGCGCGTCTGACGAATATTGACCGTGCGTCACGTCGTCTGTCGCTCTCGATCAAATCGCTGGAAATCGCGGAAGAAAAAGAAGCCGTTGCACAATATGGCTCTTCCGACAGCGGTGCGTCACTTGGCGACATCCTGGGCGCAGCGCTCAAGGGTGCTGACGGAAACGACGAAGGCGACAAGTAAATCCTATCCAGATATGATGGGGACAGTTTAGTTCCCGTCTGTCTGGAGAGATTTTCATGTCACTCGACATCGAAACCATTATTGACAGGCGGCGCCTCAAGCGCCGCCTTTCTCTTTGGCGCATTGCCGCGCTCGTCGCCCTTGGCCTCGCGATCATTGCTTTTCTGCCAAGCTCGGGGCTCAGCCCCGTTGGTGATCATGTTGCCCGCGTTACGGTCAGTGGCATCATCATTGATGATCGCGCACAGCAACAACTCATTCGCGACATTGGCGAAGATGACAATGTCAAAGCATTGATGCTTTACATCGATAGCCCTGGCGGCACGACGACCGGCTCAGAGGCCCTCTTTGAGACCGTGCGTGAAGTGTCCGAAACCAAGCCTGTTGTCGCGGTCCTTGGCACGGTCGCTGCCTCAGGTGGCTATATCGCAGCTCTCAGCGCAGATCACATTGTCTCTCGCGGCAATACGATTACCGGCTCCATCGGCGTCTTCTTCCAACTGACCCAGCTCACCGGTCTCATGGAGACCATCGGCGTGGATGTGGACTATGTGCGCTCAGGCGCCCTGAAAGCGCAGCCGAACCCTTATCAAGACCCGCCGAAAGAGGCGATTGCATCAACCCAGGCGATGGTTGATGCCTCCTATGACTGGTTTCTGGACCTTGTAGTCAACCGTCGCGGGCTTGAGGAAGAAACCGCCCGCACATTGAGCGATGGCCGCATCTATACGGGCTTTCAGGCGTTAGAGAACGGACTTGTGGACGCCATTGGCGGTGAAGAGGTAGCTCGCAACTGGCTTTTTGACGAACATAACGTGGATCAGGAACTGCCAACCGAAGAATGGGTGATTTACGAGGAGACAGGCCTTGGACTTATTTCAAGCGACGCCACGGCCAATTTCATCGTCTCGGTTCTCTCGTCTGTAGGCGAAAAAACTATTGCAGCAAAGGGACTTACGCTTGACGGACTGGTCAGCGTTTGGCAACCTGACCGCCGTTAAAGAGACGCCAGCATTTACGCAAGCTGGCTCAATCCGGGGTGTAGCAGGCCGGTCTCCCATGTGGCGGAGATTCAAAACAAAACTCTCAACCAGGGGGTTCTGAAGGTCAGAAGGGGCGAGGGGCCATGATCAAATCCGAACTTGTCGCCAAGCTCGCCCAAGCTAATCCGCATCTCTACCAACGCGACGTTGAACGGATTGTCTCCACCATTTTCGACGAGATCGGGGAAGCGCTTGCGCGCGGCGACCGGGTTGAATTGCGGGGGTTTGGCGCATTCTCCGTAAAAAGCCGACCAGCGCGGGTCGGTAGAAACCCGCGAACAGGTCAACCGGTGGAAGTCGCAGAGAAATTTGTGCCGTTCTTTAAGACCGGCAAGGAATTGCGAGACCGGCTGAACAGCAACGAGACAGAAGCGCCCGCGGTTCCTGTCCCAAGCGAACCTGTTTCAAGCTCAGACTAGGCATCTGCCCGCGACGATTGACGCGTTTGGGCCATTTTCTGCTGTTTAAGCTTCACTATGTCAGTTGGCGAGCCTTCGGTGGCACGCCCCTATTTGCAGGAGACGCACATGACCACGATACGAACCTGGACAGTTTACCTCTCCGGCGAAATCCACACAGATTGGCGCGAACAGATTGCCAAAGGCGTGCAAGACCTCGGCCTCCCGGTGAGCCTTGTCGCCCCGGTCACAGATCACGCATCAAGCGATGATTGTGGCGTCACGATTTTGGGTGAAGAAGACCAAGGCTTCTGGAAGGACAATAAGGGCGCGAAAGTGAACGCGATTCGTACGCGGGCGCTCATCGAAGATGCAGACATTGTGGTTGTGCGCTTTGGCGACAAATATAAGCAGTGGAATGCCGCGTTTGATGCTGGTTATGCCGCGGCGCTTGGTAAGTCCATCATCACCCTACACGACCCAAGCCTGACGCACCCGCTGAAGGAAGTAGATGGCGCCGCTTTGGCTGTGGCTGAGGAGCCGTCTCAGGTGGTTCAGGTCCTCGACTATGTCATCAATGGACGGTTGCCGACCACGCAGCGCGCTCAGGCAGCTGAGTAGTAGGAACAGGCACATGCGCATCCTTCGTTGGCTGCTTCTCATTCCGATCGCAGGAATTTCGCTCTATCTGGCGCTCGCCAACCGGCACGATGTGCTTTTCAGCCTCGACCCGTTTACACCGGAAACGCCCGCGCTGGCGCTTCAGCTCCCCCTAGTATTGGTAATCTTTCTGAGTGTTCTGGTCGGATTGCTTCTAGGCGGAGCGTCTGCCTGGGCAAGGCAGGGCAAATGGCGCAAAGAAGCCCGCCAGGGGCGCCGCGACGTCAAACGACTGTCCGACGAAATCGTTGAATCGTCCGAAAACCTGCCGGTTCCTTCAGATGTCAGGGATCGGGCGAACTGAAGCCTCTAACTCCGCGCCCTGAAACTTGGTGCTGGCTCGCCAATGCTCTATAACCCGCCAAACGGAGCGGATCATGAGCAAAACATCCTTCAAAAACCCTATCTTTTCTGGTCTCGATACGAATGACCGGGCAGAGGCGGAAGCGCTTGCGCGCCAGCTTGCTCCTGAGATCGGGGGCCTGAAGATCGGGCTCGAATTCTTTTATGCCTTCGGTCAGGAAGGCTACCAGGCGATCGCGGAGACCGGCATCCCGATCTTTCTCGACCTTAAGCTGCACGACATTCCCAACACTGTTGCTGGCGGCATTCGGTCTGCCTGCCAGCTCAATCCCGCGATCATCAATGTGCATGCCAGCGGCGGTGTGACCATGATGCAGGCCGCCGCAGAAGCCGCCAAAGAGACAGAAGGGACACGTCCGTGGGTGATCGGCGTTACCGTGCTCACGAGCCTTGATGATGCGGACCTGCACGCCATGGGTGTCTCTGGCACCGCTCAGGACCAGGTGCTGCGTCTGGCCAACAACGCCCAGGAAGCAGGTCTCGACGGGGTGGTCTGTAGCCCCATGGAAATCGAAGCGCTGCGTGCTGCCTGCGGTCCCGACTTTAAACTTATCGTACCCGGCATACGCCCTGCGGGGGCCGATATTGGCGACCAGAAGCGCATTATGACGCCGCAAGATGCGCTCGCACGGGGTGCCGACATTCTCGTGATCAGCCGTCCCATTATCAAAGCCGACAATCCCGCTGCCGCCGCCCGGGCGATTGCAGAGGATCTGGCTCAGGCTGCCTGAATCATGCCAGGTTCCGTCGCCGTCAAAATCTGCGGGCTTTCGACGCCGGAGATGGTTCGCGTCGCTGTCGAGGCGGGCGCCACGCATATTGGCTTCATGTTCTATGAGCGCAGCCCCCGGAACGTCACGGTCGCAGAGGCCGCCAAATTGCGTTCACTGGTGCCTGATAGTGTTCAGGCGGTCGCCATTATGGTGAACCCCGACGATGCGCTCGTAGATGACGTCGCTCAGACCGTGAAACCAGACCTTTTGCAGCTGCACGGGAGCGAAACACGTGAACGGGTTGCGGAGATAAGCAACCGGGCTGGGCTGCCGGTTATGAAGGTCATTTCCGTCGCCGACGCCGCTGACGTTGCGGCAGCCGATATTTACAAAAAAGTGGCAGATTTGTTGCTGTTTGATGCCAAACCACCTAAATCTATGGCAAATGCGCTGCCCGGTGGTAACGCGGTCTCTTTCGACTGGTCGTTGATTGCGGACGCTGACCCAAAGCTGCCCTGGATGCTGTCCGGCGGGCTCACACCTGACAATGTGGCCGAGGCTATTGCCCAGACAGGCGCGCGCATGGTGGATGTATCGTCCGGCGTCGAAGACGCACCGGGCCAAAAGAATGAAGCGCTGATCCGCGCATTTGTGAAAGCAGCGCAGAGTGCCTGAACGCACCTGCCGCTGAACGAGGTGACTGGTGCCAGAACGCCAACAGGAACTTAACTCCTACAGAACCGGGCCGGATGAGAATGGCCATTTCGGTATTTTCGGCGGACGCTTTGTTGCCGAAACCTTGATGCCCCTCATCCTCGATCTGGAACAGAACTATAAGTCCGCTCAACAGGACCCTGCCTTCTATGCAGAGCTGGATGATTTGGCGAAGCATTATACGGGCCGCCCAAGCCCACTCTATTTCGCCGAGCGGCTCACCGAACATTGCGGTGGCGCGAAAATCTATTTCAAGCGCGACGAGCTGAACCACACTGGCAGCCACAAGATCAATAATTGCCTCGGGCAGATCCAATTGGCTCGCCGCATGGGCAAGACCCGCATCATCGCCGAAACAGGCGCAGGCCAACACGGCGTTGCCACGGCAACGGTTGCTGCCCGCTTTGGCCTGCCTTGCGTTGTCTATATGGGCGCGAAAGATATTGAACGGCAGGCACCAAACGTGTTCCGCATGAAACTTCTTGGTGCGGAAGTCGTCCCTGTAACATCCGGAGCTGGCACGCTTAAAGATGCCATGAACGAAGCGCTGCGGGACTGGGTCACCAATGTGGATGAGACCTTCTACATTATTGGTACCGCCGCAGGCCCTCACCCCTACCCGCAACTCGTGCGTGACTTTCAGTCTGTTATTGGTCGCGAGACAAAAGAGCAAATGCAGGAGCGCGAAGGGCGTTTGCCCGATAGTCTGGTTGCCTGCATTGGCGGGGGATCCAACGCGATCGGGCTTTTCCACCCGTTCCTTGATGACAAGACCGTCAACATTATCGGCGTTGAAGCAGGCGGTCATGGGCTCGAAACAGGCGAACATTCCGCGTCGCTCGCCGGCGGGACCGCTGGTGTCCTTCATGGCAACCGAACCTATCTGCTGCAGGATGAAGACGGCCAGATTGAAGAAGGTCATTCCATTTCTGCGGGTCTCGACTATCCGGGCATCGGACCGGAACATGCTTGGCTCAAAGAAACAGGGCGCGTTCAATATGTGAACGCCACAGACAAGCAAGCGCTGGATGCCTTTCAGCTCTGTACGAAACTTGAGGGCATCATTCCGGCACTCGAGCCCTCCCATGCACTCGCTCATGTACTGACGATTGCACCTGACCTGCCGAGCGATCATTTGCTGGTGATGAATATGTGTGGCCGGGGCGACAAGGATGTTTTCTCAGTCGCTGAACATCTTGGGGTGAAACTCACATGACCACCCGTATCGACACACGTTTCGACGAACTCAAAAAAGAAGGTCGTGCCGCTTTCATCGCTTTCGTGACGGCCGGTGACCCTGATCTTGAGACATCCTTAAAGATCCTGCAGGGCCTTCCAGAAGTCGGGACTGATCTCATTGAGATCGGCATGCCCTTTACGGATCCGATGGCAGAGGGCCCACCCATTCAGGCCTCTTACCTGCGCGCGCTAGAAGCGGGCCAGACAATGCAGAAAACGCTCGACCTGGTCCGGCAGTTCCGCGCCGACAATGACACGACGCCCATTGTTTTGATGGGCTATTACAACCCTGTCTACCATTACGGTGTTGAAAAGTTTCTGTCAGACGCCAAAACCGCTGGCGTCGACGGTTTCATCATTGTGGACCTGCCCGCCGAAGAAGACGAAGAAATGTGCCTACCTGCACTCAATGCTGGGCTCAATTTCATCCGCCTCGCAACGCCGACAACAGATGAACACCGGCTCCCTGCAGTGCTTAAGAATACCAGCGGCTTTGTTTACTATGTTTCAGTCAAAGGTATTACCGGGGCGGCAGCTGCTAACACGACAGATGTATCTGCCGCTGTGGCTCGGATCAAAGCGGAAACGGACCTACCGGTCGCGGTCGGGTTCGGCATTAAAACACCGCAAAATGCTGCCGCAATTGCCGCCCATGCTGATGGCGCTGTCGTTGGCTCGGCCATCGTCGATTGCGTTAAGGACAATTTGGATGGAGCGGGACGTCCCACTGCGGAGCTCGTCCCACGTGTGTTAGAATTTGTGAAATCGCTGGCAGATGGCGTTCGAAGCGCCCGCAAGGCACCAGCTGCTGACTGACAAGGCCGCGTCTTGATCTGACGCACCGCCATAGGAGATACCCATGAACTGGATTAACAGTGTTGTTCGGCCGAAGATCCAGAACGTTTTTAAGAAGCGCGATACGCCCGACAATCTTTGGCGGAAGTGCGGCTCCTGTGGCGAAATGGTGTTTCACCGGGATCTGGTTGCGGCGTTTAATGTCTGCCCAAATTGCGACCATCACATCAAGCTGCCGACCGATGAGCGTCTCAAGCTTCTTTTCGACCGCGGCGAGTATGAAGCTATCTCCGTGCCATCTGTGCCATCTGACCCGCTCAAGTTTCGTGATCAGAAGAAATATACAGACCGCCTAAAGGACGCGCGGTCCAAAACCGGTAAAGAAGATGCTGTGACGGGTGCTGTTGGCCGCCTTGACGGCAGCGAAGTGGTCGTCGCCGTGCAGGACTTTGCGTTCATGGGTGGATCGCTTGGCATGGGTGCGGGTGAAGCGATTGTGAAATCCATTGAGGTTGCGCTGGACAAAAAATGTGCCTTCATCATGGTGGCCGCATCTGGCGGCGCTCGGATGCAGGAAGGCATTCTGTCGCTCATGCAAATGTCGCGTGTCACCGTTGGCGTGCAGCGTCTCCGCGATGCGGGACTGCCCTTCCTTGTGGTTCTTACCGATCCCACGACCGGTGGCGTGATGGCTTCGTACGCCATGCTGGGCGATGTGCACATCGCTGAACCTAAAGCGCTTTTGGGCTTCTCTGGCCCGCGTGTGATCGAGCAAACCATCCGCGAGAAACTTCCCGAAGGGTTTCAGCGCGCTGAATATCTGCTGGAGCACGGCATGGTCGACATGGTGGTCCACCGCCACAAGCTGAAGGAAACACTGGGACGTCTTGTTCGTCTGATGACGCACCAGCCGAAAGCACCCCAGTCCGACTATCAGTTGCCCGCAGCCCCAACACCGCCCCAAGCTGCTGAGTAGCAACCGTCCATGAGCAACAAAAGCTCCCCGCTCAAGAGTGATGCACTTCTTGAGAGGCTGATGGGCCTTCATCCGAAACTGATCGACCTGACGCTTGAGCGCTCGACACGTCTGCTCGCGGCACTGGGCCATCCGGAAGAAAAACTACCCCCCATTTTTCATATCGCGGGCACAAATGGGAAAGGTTCAACATCGGCCTTTCTGCAATCAATGCTAGAAGCAGCTGGCCTCACCGTTCATCGCTACTCCTCGCCCCACCTTGTGAGCTTTCACGAACGGATTGTGCTGGGTGGACAGCCCATCGAGGAAGAAGCCCTTGCAGACATTCTTGAGGAATGCGAACGGGTGAATGATGGCGCGAACATTACCTATTTTGAAATCACAACGGTTGCCGCTCTGCTTGCATTTTCCCGGACTCCGGCAGATGCCCTTCTTTTAGAAGTTGGTATGGGTGGGCGCTATGACGCCACCAACGTGTTTGAGAAACCAGCGATCACCCTCATCACGCATATTGGTTACGACCATCAGCATTTCTTAGGCGAAACCCTGCATGAAATTGCAGGTGAGAAGGCTGGTATCTTGAAGCGTGATGTCCCGGCGATCATCGCCCCCCAAGCTGATGAAGCATTTGACCGTATCGAACGGGAAGCTGCGCTCGTCAATGCACCGCTTTTTGTGGGCGGGCAGGACTGGACGGCCTATGAAGAACAGGGGCGCCTTGTGTACCAGGATACGGATGGCCTTTTGGACCTTCCCCTTCCCGGTCTTGTGGGCGCGCATCAGATCGAAAATGCGAGCATGGCCATCGCGGCGCTGCGGCAAGCACCTGGATTCACCATTGACGATGAGGCGATTGCGCGAGGATTGGCCTCCGTCTCCTGGCCCGCCCGCATGCAGCGGTTGAAGCAAGGCCCGCTGGTGACGGCTGCGGGAGAAGGTGCTGAAGTCTGGCTTGATGGATGTCACAATCCATCGGGCGGACGGGTTGCCTCTGCCACCATGGCAGATCTTGATGACAAACTGCCGCGCTCGCTCTATCTCATCTGTGCCATGCAGAACACGAAGGACGCCAGTGCCTTCTTTGCCAATTTCGGCGGGCTGGCGCGACAGGTCTTCACGGTGACTGCACCCGGGGCAGACGCGGCCATTCCTGCGGCAGAGCTTGCCGCCATGGCGCAATCTGGCGGCCTCGAAGCCCAACCCATGGAGAGCCTGGAAGCAGCGGTCGGGCGGGCGGTCGGACACGCGGATGCTGAGACCGGCGAGCCGCCACGCATCCTCATCTGCGGCACTCTCTATCTTGCGGGCCATGTGCTGAGGGATCACTCCTGACAAGCAGCACCCCTACCCAGATGCCGTGTTTGTCTCGCAGCTAGGTTTGTGCTTAGGCTCTATGTTACCGATAGGAGGAGACCTAATATGAATGAACCTTATGAGTCCGCAGTCGCGAGTGCACTTTCGACGCTCCGCGCAGCCAGCTCATCCGTGATCAATGAGATTACCGCCTACCCTCGCCCAATTTCAGGGTGCGATGCTCAGTTCAACCATCTTTTGAGCGACCGCACACGCATTTCAGACGCAATCAATGCCCTGCAGAACCGCCCGTTCGTTCCCACGCCGCGTGTTATGGAACCGGGAGCGGCATCAGAAAGCAGATAAAAAAAAATCGACCCCCAGGAGGGAGCCGACTTTGAACTGTAGAGCTATTTCGGTGGATCAGATTTCGCTTTCGATCCATTCTTTGATCTTGCCTTTCGGCAGAGCACCAACCTTGGTTGCAGCTACCTGGCCGTCTTTGAAGATCATCAGCGTTGGGATACCGCGCACGCCGTACTTTGTTGGCACGTTCGGATTCTCATCAATATTGAGCTTGGCAATGGTGAGCTTGTCGCCCAGATCGCCTGCGATCTCTTCAAGAGCCGGGCTGATCTGCTTACACGGACCGCACCACTCTGCCCAGAAGTCCACCAGTACTGGCTGGCTTGAATCGATCACATCTGTTTCAAAGCTGTCATCTGTTACTTTTGACGTGGCCATGAGTTGCGCCTTTCATTTTATCCCGGTGTTTCTGCCGGTTGATGATGGTTGGACTACAAGGAGAATCCCTGCGCCTCAAAATATCGTTGGGAGGAATCTAGGAAGCCCCTCCTGCAGGGTCAAGACATGGTCACGTGCCCGTGACACTAAAGCGCTTTTGCGTCTAAACAGACTCGCAAAAAGCGCTCTAATTCGTTGTTTTTGTCGCCCATTTCTATTCCGTGAGTTGGCGGACGCTGAACCGGGGCCACTTCAGCTGGAAATACTCTAAAGCGCTTTTGCCATCATTTCTGCGGGTATTTCCATGAGATTTGGACCATCTGTCCACAGGAGTGCCGCGCGAATCGTGAGATCGGGATAAAGGTTGCCCAAGAGAGCTGCATATCCTGCCATTTGAGCGATGTAGGCAGGACTTGCATCCTCTACCCGACTGGGCGGAGGACGGTTTGTCTTGTAATCGATGATGAGAACGTCTTGTTCACTCACGAGCAGACGGTCGATCTGCCCGCTTAAGAACAGACGCTCTCCCCCTCTTTCAATCTCACCGACCAGAGACACTTCCGCCCGGCTGCCGGGTCCAAACAGCGGGGCGAATGCAGGAACCGCCAAGACACGCTGAACAGCGTCTGCGATCTCCACCTGTTCCTCGCCTGTCAGTGACAGACCGTCACTTGCCAGGAACTTTTGTGCGGCGGCCTCACGCCTCTCTTCACTGATGTCGGGAAGTGTTTCCAACAGACGATGGATGAGGCGACCGCGCTTAAACCTGTCCGCGCCTCCTATTCTGAGAGGCGAGGCAATCGTGGGTTCGTCAAAATCTTCCACCAGCCTAGATGGCGCCAGGGGTCTTGCCGGAACCGGTTCGGGAGGCGGGGGGCGCAATGCCCAGGAAGGAAGGTCAGCACTAGGTTGAGGGACCAATACTGGTTCGCCGGGTTTGATGTCACGCTTCTGCTCGCCCTCAATACGTCTGACGGGTTCACCATCCCAGGCGGTTGCTTCTTGCGCGTCCTCAGCAAGCCCCCGCTCCATCAGCTTGTACCAGCAATCGGGGCTTGGCTCTCGCGCGCCTTCATAGCCTGCAATATAGAGCCGGTCTTTGGCACGCGTCATCGCCACATAGAGAAGACGGCGATATTCATTCATCGCTTCACTACGCAAGTGGTCTCTCGCCGCCCCCGCCACGGGATCGTCATTTACCTTCCGGCCGGGAAACAGCAGCAGCCCCTCGCTTTCCGGTCCGGCAGGTATGAGCTTTGGGTCGTGCTGCCCGCCAGGCACCGAGCACGTATCCGGCAAAAAAACAATCGGCGCTTCCAAGCCTTTGGCGCCATGAACGGTCATGATCCGGACCTCGTCACGGCCCTCTGCCACTTCCCGTTTTACTTCAGCCTGACCTGCTTCTACCCAATGAAGGAAACTTTGAAGAGAGGGGGTATGACTTCGTTCGTATCCAAGTGCCAGGGACAAAAACTCATCGACAGGATCATCCACATCCGCCCCGAGTCGTGCTCTCAGCTTGCGCCGCCCCTTGTCAGCGACCAAGAGCTGCGCGAAGAATTCATAGGGTCGCAGTTGGTCAGCTCTTTTCCGCCAGGACGACAAGCACTCAAAGGCCTCCTGATATCGCGCCGTTTTATTCTTGCGAACTGCCAGGGCCTGCCACAGGGTGCCGTCACGGCCATGTGCTAGGTCAAACAGGGCGTCCTCATCCAGTCCAACGAGCGGGCTTTTCAGCACTGTTGCAAGGGTCAGGTCATCTTCTGGCAAGAGAGCAAAGGCAGCGGCGGCCATCAAGTCCATCACCGCAATCTGATCGGTGAGTACCATTCTGTCGGTGCCTGCAACCGGTACGTCCCTTCGCTTCAACGCCCGGATGACTTCCTCAACAAAAATGTTGCGCCGACGCACGAGGATGAGAACATCTCTCGCCTCAATCGGGCGCCCTTCGCCTTTCAGCACTTCTTTTGAGGTCAGCCAATGCGCAATGGTCGAGGCAATCCGGTCCGCAAGCTGCGCCTCGGGGCTCTGCGCATTTGGATAGTCGAGTGGCGCGTCCCAGGGCAGGATCTCCTCCTCCTCATCGGGCACGCAGGTCGGCCAGATCTCGACGAGACCCGCATCAAGGTCACGATAGGGATAGTGGGTTGGCGGCTCAGCGTCTGCGTTAAGGCCCGTGGCGGTTTCTTCCGTCGCAAACACCTGATCGACCGCATTCAAGACCTCTCGGGTGGAGCGAAAAGACAGAAGCAGGTCCACCGGGTTCCAGGATTTTCCCGCGCCTTCAACCTTCGTAGCGAAGTGACTTTTCATCTCTGCGAACTTTGCCGGGTCCGCCCCCTGGAACGAAAAGATGGATTGTTTTTCGTCGCCCACAGCGAAAATGGTTCGGGTCACTTCGCGCGCCCCCGCACCCGACAGAAATTCTTCTGCCAGTGCCTGGATGACTTCCCATTGGTGGGGGCTCGTATCCTGTGCTTCATCCACCAGGATGTGATCAAGGCCCCCATCAAGCTTATAGAGAACCCAGGCGGCGGCAGAGGAGAGGTTCAGAAGATCCCGGCTTTTCAGAATGAGGTCTTCATAGTCGAGGACCGCCCATTGCTGCTTCAATGCTGCGAAGCGTTCAAGGAGAGCAGCCGCAAGCACATAGAGTGCGTGTGTCGAGGCAACGATGCGGGCTGCCCGCCTTTTTTCTTCAAGCTCCACGATGCGGTTCTGCTCGCGCTCCAGCAGATCCAGGAGGTGTGGGTGCGCTTCATGCACTTTCTTTGTGATGATGCTGGGTGTCAGTTTCTTGCGATCACCGTCCTGCTTAAGAAATGCTGTCTTGTAGACGTCCAGGACATCCATAGCCGTCGGCTCGTTGAGAAACTCCGTGAGCGCTGCTGCTGTTTTTATATCGGTCTTGTTCCCGGCCTGAAGCAGCGGCAGTGCTTCTTTCAGCTCATGCAGTGTTGCAGATTCGGCGGCCGCAGCGACCAATGACTCTTCTGTTTCTTCAGGTTCGACATGCAAAAGCGCGGCTACTTTCTCGCGGACACCATCGACACCACCTGCGCTTGCAACTTGTTCAGTCAGCCGCGCACGCTTACCGACAATTTCGCGAAAGAGGTCATCAAACCCATATTCGCCGACGAGCGAAGACACTTTTTCAAAGGCCGTTGAGACGTCGCTTTGTGCGCCCACCTGTTCGTCTTCTCCGATTTCGGAGAGGATTTCATCCCGGGCTTCTGCCATCAGTTCTGCCGCGGTGCGCTCGTCCAGGATTTCAAAGTGCGGGGGCACGCCGGCCTCCAATGGGAACCGGCCCAATAAGCGTTCACAAAATGCATGAATGGTTTGGATTTTGAGCCCGCCTGGCGTCTCAATCGCCCTGGCAAACAGGAGGCGTGCACTTAACAGCTTTGCGGCATCTGGAGGCGTCCCTTCAAGTTCCTGCAGTTTCTCCGCAAGAGCCGCTTCGTCCATCACTGTCCATTCGCCCAAACGATCATAAAGACGGCTCGCCATTTCAGACGCTGCGGCCTTGGTGAAGGTCAGGCAGAGAATGCGTTCTGGGTCAGTACCCGACAGCAACAATCGGATTACCCGGTTGATGAGCACATGGGTCTTGCCGGACCCGGCATTGGCTGACACCCAGACGGACGCGGCCGGGTCCGCCGCTGCGGCCTGCCTCCTTGTCGTATCATCAACTGTGAGTGCACCGGTTGTTGACATCAGCCCTCCCCCCCGCTCTGGGCGGCGGTCCACTCACGCACCCGGGCTAGATGATCATAATCTCCCCAGAGTGCTTGAAACTGGACACGCGGCCGGGACAGGAAAGGTGTGCCCTCATTTTCGTAGCGCTGCAGGAGGGAGGTAAGCCCCTCCAACACGGACGCCGCATCCTCACTTCCATCGAGCGACACTTTTTTCTCCGCTGCTCCCGGATCACCGCCTGACAGATGCAGATAAGACAAGACCGACACGGGTCGTGCAGCGAGTGGCACTCCACCCTCGGCCTCAAAACCACCGGCCGCTGCAATCGCTGCCTCCAATGGCAATTGCGGGCTTAAGCCCGCCTCAACTTGCTTCTTCGACGGCGGCGTCCCGGTCTTATAGTCATAAATGGCGAAAGACCCGTCTTCGCGTTCATCGATCCTGTCCGCGCGGGCAGACAGTGTCATGGGTCGGCCGAACCCCTGAAGAGCCAACTCGCCCTTGATTTCCGCATGGGTTCGCGTGAGCCCCTCACGTAGGTCACCTTCCCACACCGCCATCCAGCGGGCCACGTCTTCATATCGCGGCCACCAGAACGCTGTCACACCTGGACGGTTTGGCGCCATTTCGAATGCCAGCCTGCCCATCTCCAGAAAGGCCGCTTCAACATCTTCCGGCAATCTGTCTGGGAATTTGCGCGCGAAGTTTTCAAGCGCCTGATGCAAGAGTGTGCCGCGCTCAAGGGCTCCTGCGTCCGCATCCAACGGGTCGAGAGGTCTCAGCCGCAGTACTTTCTTGGCATAGATCGCATACGGATCGCGGATCAGTGTTTCCACTTCTGTCGCAGAATACCTGTCCGGCCTGGCCTCCAGCGGAGGCTTCGGTTGAGGCGCAGCGCCAGGGGCCACAGCTTCTGGTTCATCGAGCTTTTCTGCAATGTGGAGATAGGTTGGGTCGGGTGTCAGCCCATCTTTCTGCCCAACGCCTTTCAACAAACTGTCAATCCGCAGCAACCAGCGCGAAGGCACGGTCGGCGCACCTTCGACTTTCAAAGAACGCGTGATGATCACGTCCGAACCACAGGCGGCTTGTACAAAATCATGGGCGGACAGACCGATGCGCCGTTCCGGCGGCTCAAGGCCCAGTTCCTCGCGCATGGGCCGACTGAGCCAAGCATCAATGGGTGCCGCCGTGGGCCAACTCTCTTCGTTCAGGCCACCGAGGATCACACGGTCCGCACTCAAGAGACGTGCTTCAAGTGGCCCCAAAATAGATAGCCTCGGATGCTGACCAAAGCGAGGCCTCACCATCCGTCCGGCAGCGAGCGTTTCAAGCAGGCGCAAATAGGCAAGGGGTTCCATAGCGGTCAGGCTGTCAGCTGACGCCAGGAGTGTTTCCATGAAGAGTGCTGCTGCTTCTCCTGCATCGCCACGATAGAGCTGATCAGCACTGTTCGCCTCATCGCTTGCGGCTAATGCTTCCGCCGCCCGCAAATGGGCTTCAGCCAAATCTTTCAGGGGAAGTTCGTACACATCGTAACATTCAAGAAAGGGGGCGATCGCCGCCTCCAAGCGGTCCACTAGGTCTGCCAGTCTCGCCTTCTGGCCCTCCTCCAACTCGGTCCGTGCCAACACGTCGCGAAGACCCGCAATGTCTTGCCCAGGCCGTGGGCCGCGCAAGAGTGCACGCTCAAGCTCCCGTGTTCGTTGGCTGCACTCCACGGAGCTCAGCCCCAGTGAGGTCAGCGGATGTTTCAACACGTCCAACAAGGAGACAGGTGCAAGACCTTCCGACACGGTGACGGCCAGCAACCTCAGCAAACCGAAGGGGGTTGTCCCCGTGAGGGGCGTCCCCGCACTATCATCAATGGGAATGTCCCAGCGTCCAAGTTCTTGGGCGACGCGCCGTGCCAAAGAACGGTCGGGCGTTACCAAAACACCGGTATGCGCGGGCACCTCCAAAATTTCACGCAACGCACAGGCAATTGCCGCCGCTTCTTCTCTCGGCGTTGGCGCTTCAATCAGTGTCAGACCTGTTGTGGCGGCGGCTTGGTCAAATGTCCTTGTCTCACCTCCACTCCAGGCATCCGTCGTTTCTGCCGGACGCAGTGCTTCTGACAGAAATGCGGCACGATCCTCAGCCACACTTGAGGGCCTTGCATGGGGCCATGTCTGCACCTGCGCTCTGTCCGCGCCAACGCCCACTAACAATTGCTTCATGCCATATTGCGGATGGGAGGGCCCAATGGCCTGCCAGCCTCGTGCATCAAGCGCCTGGTCGAGACCGGGAAGGATCACCGCCCCCTTGGGCAAAAGCGCGACGGTTTTCAGCAGTTCCGCAGTCGCTGGAATGGAACCGGTTGACCCTGCCGCGATGACAGGGTGCGCAGGCGGATTTGACGCCCAGGCTTCAGTTTCAGCACGGATCGCAAGATTGCGGCGTTTGGCAGGATCTATGAGGCCGCGTTCTGCAAGTTCCTGAGGCCAATAATCGAGCGCGATTTCCAGAAAAGACAATGTGTGCTGCCAGTGTTCAGCAAACCGGTCCGGCACGAGATTTCGCACCTTTGAAAGATCAATACCCTCGGTTTCTGCACTATCAATCAGGTGTGCAAGTTCAGCAGCAAGAGATGTTGCCTGACCGGCATTTTTTGGGCCGAAGGGGCTTCCCCTCCCCCAGGCGAGGATCAGCCTTGCAAGCCATAGCTGTCGGTCCATACCATCAACCGCAGGCGGTAGATCCAGACTTCCCGGAACGCCTTCCGTTGGATCGGCGGTCAAAAGCAGCTCTTCTTCATCCACATCGCCCAGGGGACGTATGTGCGGCAGCAAAATGGCTTTGCCATCTCCCGCGCGGAGAAAGGCTTCCGTTAGAGACCGAACCGCACGCCGTGTTGGGAGTAGTATCGTGAGATCCGCCAGCGCTTCCGGCTCTTCTGAAAGCACGCAGCCAAGCGTGGGGTCCCGCACAAGCGCATTTGCCAAAGCGTCCAGAAAAGGAACGCCAGGTGGAATGGTGAACAGCGTTGGTGAAGAATCGAGGGCCATAAGCCTAGTCTACCCTCGCGGGGGCTAGAGGTCGCGCAGGAACCGTTCTGCGTCGGCGAGATCGTCCGGCGTGCCCACATGCATCCAGGTTGCTTCCATACGAAGACCAAATAGGCGCCCTCGTTCAATCGCCTTATCCCAGATCAGATTGGTGGAGAAAGGACCCTCCGGTCCCTCATCAAACAGTGTCGGATTGACGATCTGGACACCGGCAAACATGAAAGGGGCAACGGTCTGTTCTTCCCGGCGCACCAAGCGGCCATCCGGCTCCATCGTGAAGTCGCCACGACGCACCTCACCGATCGTGTTGGTGGCGCTCGCAATCATAAGGAGCGCATCCATGTGTTCAGGGTCCCAGGTCTCCATCATGCGCGTAAGCGTTGGTCGTCGCCCTTCAATCCACACACTGTCAGAGTTAAAAGTGATGATGGGATCGTCGCCTAACAGAGGCCTCGCTTTTTTGACGCCACCGCCTGTATCAAGCAGTTCGTCGCGCTCATCTGAGACAATAATGTTCGGCGTCGAAGTTCTCTTCAGGTGCGCTTCAAGCAGATCTGCGTGGGCATGCACATTGACGACCACCTCTTCCACACCCGCCGTGCGCAGGCGTGCAAGCGCATGGTCGACCAAGGGTTTGCCCATAAAACGCACCAAAGGCTTCGGCTTGTCATCGGTGAGAGGGGCCATGCGAGTACCCTGCCCAGCACCCATGATCATCGCTCGTTTAATCTCAGTCATACTCGCGTCTCGGCGATCTGCCCTGCTGCAGGTGCATTTTTCAGAAAATGGTTCTCCACAAAACGAGCGAGATCGACCAAGGCCGGATGCGCCAAATTGCGACGGAGATAATCCTGGGTGCGCGCCATGTGAACCATGTAATGGGGCTTATTGTCCCGCTTCAGAAGCCGTGGCCATAACCCCATGAGGCGAAGCGCGCGCTCCGCGCCTAAGACGGCATAAGCGGCTTCAAATTCCTCGGCATTGAACCGAGTGTCGGCGTTTTTCATCGCTTGAACATAGTAGTTTCGCATCGTCTCTTCGCGTTCAAGGGGCACATCCCGCCGTGCATCCTGCAGAAAAGAGACCGGGTCATAAGCAAGTGATCCGATCAACGCATCCTGATAATCGATCAAACCAACGCGCCCCAAACCGCTGCCCTCCGACTGCCAAAGAATGTTGGGCGAATGAAAGTCCCGCAGAAAGAGCGTACGCGGGCCTGCTTCAATCAATGGCCAAAGCGCTGTCCAGATCGCGTCATATTCAGTACGCAGGTCGTCGCCCGTTTGCCTGCCCATCACCACGGGTAGATACCAATCAAGCGGCATAGCTGTTTCAATACGATAAATGCCGTCATCAAATGCTGGCACATCATGGGTGCTACCGTCACCAACCGGCAACGGCCCAGGTGCACCTGCCCGCTGTAGCGCGACAAGGACATCTAGCCCCGCGCGATACATATCGTCCAACGCTTCACCTGCAGGCCCTCTGCCGTTGTCGATCACTGCGCCGAAGTCAGCCGTGCCGATATCTTCGAGCAGCAAGAATCCATGCTCAAGGTCACTTGCAATGATATCGGGTGCGCGCAGTCCAAGGCTTTTGAGGTAAGCACCGACTGCAACGAATGGACGTACATCTTCCGCCAGGTGTGCCAGTTTGGAGTAGGCCGCATGTCCCCCTTCGGCCGGGGCATCTGGACCTGCAGGCCAATCCATGAGAACAGCCTTCGCACCGTTCAGCGCCAGTCGTTCATAGCGGCGCAGCGACGCATCTCCTTGCAGAAAGCTGCGTGTAGCGGTTCCCCAGCCCGCGCGTTCCAGGAAGGCTCGCAGAAGTTCTTCTCGTTCGCTCACGCCCACCCTCTTGTTCGGCTTTTTTCGCAAGCCATTCCGGTCTCACGCATCATTCTGAATTCATCTTCGCTAGCGCGCGGTTAAGACGGTCTTCCCACGTGGCGCCACGCCCCGTCAAGCAGGCAAGCCTGCCGTCCCCTACCTCTTTCAATTCTATGTCCAGCCGCGCCACCGGAAGCTCTTCTCCCATCCGGTCAGGCCATTCGATCAGCAAAAGCCCCCCCTCAAGCGCTTCCTCCAAGCCAAGTTCAATCAGCTCATCTGGATCAGAAAGGCGATAGAGGTCGGCATGCCATATGGGCAGCGTTCCCGCCTCGTAGATTTGCACCAGCGTAAATGTCGGGCTTGGCACATCCTCGCGCAGGCCTGAAGCCGCAAGAAGAGTTTGGATGATTGCACGCGCCAGACTGGTCTTGCCCGCGCCCAGATCTCCCCACAGCGCGATGACATCCCGCGGACCGACGAGGTCAGACAGCGCTTCCCCCAACGTGTTCGTCGCCTCTACATCTGCCAACGTGATGTCGCCTGTTGTATCATTTCGCCCGGTGGGCGGTGGAGTGATCCTACTCATAAGTGCCCTTGTACGCGCTCAATGCCTCTGGCTTCAAGGGGTCCCGTGCAGACTGAGCGACGCCCCTCTTGTCGGTATTTTTTGGCGGAATCCTTGCGTCTCATTGCCTCATCGCGCACATTTCTCTTGAACTGGATCGGTTGTGGCGGCACATTCCGATCACCAAAAATGACGCTAGCGTCATTTTTTTGAAAAAAACTGGTTCAGAAGAATCTGGGAGGAGAATTCACCATGTCAGATGGGGTGATTATTGTTGGAGCCGGGCATGCAGCTGGCCAAGCTGTCGCCAGCCTAAGGTCTGAAGGCTATGACGGCCCGATCACGGTGATCGGCGATGAGCCGTATGTGCCCTATCAGCGCCCACCTCTCTCCAAGAAATTCCTTGCCGGGGAGATCGACATTGACCGGGTCTATTTCAAACCGCCGGACTTTTATGAAAAGTCCAACGCAGAAATGGTTCTGGGACGTAAGGTGGTCGAAATCGAACGCCCGAAAAAACTCGTCCATCTGGATGACGGCACGACGCGGACCTATGACAAACTCATTCTGGCGACTGGGAGCCGTGTGCGCGAACTTAACATCCCAGGCTTTGATCTGGACGGTGTGTTTTATCTCCGCACGATTGAAGATGTTGAAGCGATCCAGGCCAAGTTCAACGAAGGCGGCAAGATGGTCGTCGTCGGCGGTGGCTATATCGGCCTTGAAGTTGCTGCCGTCGCGGCACAGCGCGGGATTGATGTAACCGTGCTTGAGATGGCGCCGCGGGTTCTTGCTCGTGTGGTCGATCCCATTCTCTCCAAGTTCTACACAAAAGCCCACACGGAAGCCGGCGTCAAAATTGAGACCGGGGTGACGGTTTCTGGGTTTGAAGGCTCAAACGGCAAGATCGAAAAGATCGATTGTGGCGACGGCAAAACCTTTGACGCCGATTTTGTGATTGTCGGTGTCGGGATTATTCCCAATGTCGAGCTCGCAGACGAAGCTGGTCTGAAAGTTGAAAACGGGATTGCCGTTGATGAACTTTGCCGGACCGAAGATCCGGATATTTACTCAATCGGCGATTGCACCAATCACCCCAATCCCATTCTCGGGAACCGGTTGCGACTTGAGTCTGTACACAATGCACTGGAACAAGGAAAGACGGCAGCCGCCTCCATTTGCGGCAAGGAAAAGCCTTACGCGCAAGTGCCCTGGTTCTGGTCCGACCAATATGACCTGAAACTCCAGATTGTCGGGCTCTCAGCTGGATATGATGAAGTGGTCGTGCGCGGTGATCCGGAGAACGAGCGCTCCTTTGCAGTCTTCTATCTGAAAGACGGGGTGATGATTGCTTCGGATGCGGTGAACCGCGCGCCGGAACATATGATGTCGCGTCGGCTGATTGCAGCGAAGGCAAAAATCCCCGCCGCCAAACTCGCAGACGAAAACATCAACATGAAAGACATGGCGGAGTAAGACGTCAATGGAGGCGCTCCAGTAGGAACGCCTCCATCTCTCGATTGTTAGACCGGCGTGAAGGTCAGTTTGATGGCGATCTCACCTGAAGCTTCATGCATGGATCGGTCAGTTTCGACAAAGCCATAGCGATCATAGAAGCGGCGCCCGACGGCGTTCTTTTCAAAGACTTCAAGCCATAGAGGGCCCTTCAAGCCAATGGCATGGTCGACCATTGCCTTGCCTAACCCTTTGCCATGGCACGCTGGGTCAAGGAACAACCCACCTATTTCATCTCCTATAAGTGCGATGAAACCAACGGGCGCGTCGTTGTCTTCGACTACCCAGGTTTCGGCGTTTGGGAGATATAGGTTCCGAAGATTTTCAGTCTCCTGTGCCATGAAGGCTTGTTTCAGAAACGGGTGGGCAACAGAAGTTGCTGCCTTCCATACTGAAACGAGGGCATCCGTATCTTCCGTTTTGTATTCTCTTATCATTGTCTTGGAATCCGTGATCTTATTGGTGCAATGCTCTTTGGTATCGAGTTGCGATTGAACGGATGCGCGCTCACGTTTGCACAAACTCAATGAATTTTCTCGATTTCCGGAGAGCATAGAAACTGGCTCGCCCAGCGCGTCGCTTGAGCGTCCATTGGGTTTCTAATGTTCCTCAAAGGAGGAACTAGCGGATTACCGCGACTTCTAACATAAAATCTCCGTGGTCTGAGCGACAGCGGCCCAGTATCCGCAGTTCTAACAATCTCATCGGCAAAGAACAAGACCAAGGAAAAAGGGCACCCCCCTTTTCAGGAAGCGCCCTTTTCTTTGATTGATGTCACAGCTTAGTCAGCAGCTGACGCCAGTCTTGGACCCGCTTTGAAGTCATGGTTCATGAGCGGCAAGGAACGCACCCGCTGACCTGTCAGCGTAAAGAGGGCATTTGCCACAGCTGGCGCAATGCAGGGTGTACCAGGCTCTCCCAGTCCGCCAAACGGCGCATCTGACTCCATGAAGTGGATATCAATTTCAGGGGTTTGCGCCAGACGCACAGCATCATAATCCGGGAAGTTCTCCTGCACCACAGCTCCATCTTCGATGGTGATATCGCCATAGAGTGCTGCCGTCAGGCCGTAAATGACCCCACTCTCAATTTGTGCCGCAGCTCCATCCGGGTTCACCACAGGACCACAATCAACGGTACAGGTGACTTTGTGAACCTTTGGCTCGCCCGCATCATCAATAGACACTTCAACAATCTGAGCCACGATCGTGTCAAAGCTCTGTTGAAGGGCAACACCGCGAGCATGACCAGCTGGCAGAGGTGTGCCCCATCCAGCGGTTTCGCCTGCTTTGGCAAGCACTGCCTTGTGGCGAGGGTTATCTCCTATCAGAGACATGCGGAACTCGAACGGATCTTTTCCAGCAGCATTTGCCAACTCATCCACAAAGCTCTCATTGAAGAAGGAGTGCTGTGTGTGCGCCACTGACCGCCATGCGCCGTATGGTACATGGACCGGGCTTTCCACGTAGCGGATCGACTGGTTTGCCACCGTATAAGGAATGTGGCTTGCTTCTGCAGGCTCATCCTTGCGGATATACCGGTTCACCCATGCAGTTGGCTGACCACTGTCATCAAGCGTGGCGGACATATGGGCGGCAACAGCAGGACGGTAGTAATCGTGCTGCACGTCTTCCTCGCGCGACCAAACAAGCTTCACCGGGCCGCCAACCTGCTTGGCTATTTTTGTTGCCTGGTGAATATGGTTGGAGGCTGATGGACCGCGACGTCCAAAGCCGCCGCCGAGCATGAAATTATTCACATGCACATTCTCAGGCGCGACGCCTGCCACCTCCGCGACAACATTGCGGGTAGAAAGGCCGTCCTGGGTGCCGACCCAAACCTCCACCTTGTCATCTTTAAATTCGATTGTGCAGTTCATGGGCTCCATGCAGGTATGTGCAAGGAAAGGCACCTCATAACGAGCTTCGACAAGGTCGCTACCTGCCGCCATCGCGGCGACAGCATCACCAATCTCAACATCTTCTTCAGACTCAGCGTTTTCGAGATTGTCATGGAAAGTTGCAAAGATGGACTCAGACGAGACGGATCCATTGCCCCCGTCATCAAACTCCACCTCAACGAGCTCCAGCGCTTGCTTGGCGCGCCAGTAATTGTCGGCGACCACTGCGACACCATCGTCTGTCGAGACAACAGCGGTGACGCCGCGCTGATTGAGCGCCGCTGATCCATCGAAGCTTTTGACAGAGCCACCAAATACTGGGGCCTGCCGGATCGCTGCGATTTTCAAGTCGGGACGCTGAACATCCACACCATACTGCGCCGTTCCATCAACTTTAGACGGAATGTCATAGCGCGGCTTGGAGGTGCCGATAATCGTGAAGTCTTTGCGATCCTTCAGGATCGGGTTTTTTGGTGGGGAGTATTCTGCCGCCGCCGCCGCGAGTTCACCAAAAGTGGCATTTTTGCCGGAGGCCTCATGATGCACATGGCTTAAACGAGCAGTCAGCTCGCTCTCTGGCACATTCCATTTGTCGGCAGCTGCACGAATGAGCATTTCCTTCGCCGCAGCGCCAGCAACACGCATGCCGTATTGCCCTGTGAAGCGTACTGACGTTGAGCCACCTGTGATCTGGCCAACCATCATCTCAGCAATTTTGAAGAAGCTCGCATCCACAACGCCCGTGAGCGCTGAGGGAATGGGTGTCTGGCCCAGAACATAGCCCTTCGCCAACGGTCCGTTTGCCCAAACATCGTCAGCTGGTGCCTGGACCATCTGCACGAGGTCCCAATCGGCTTCCATTTCTTCTGCCGCCATCATGGGAATAGATGTGTGAACACCTTGGCCCATCTCAGAATGAGGTACATAGACCGTCACTTTGTTGTCCGGATCGATCTTCAGCCATGTCGTGGTGAAGTGTTCACCCTCACCTGCTGCAACTGCCTGAGCACGTTCTGGTCGCGAAGAGCCCATCGTAGCGTAGCCGAGCAGCATGCCGCCGCCGACCACTGTGCCACCAATGAGAAGTTGTCGTCTTGTCGGTTTCATATCTCGATCTCCCCTTACGCGGTTGCCAGCGAACGGATCGCGGCCCGGATGCGTGGATAGGTGCCACATCGACAAATATTGGTAATAGCCGCGTCAATCTCATCGTCTGATGGGTTCGGGTTTTCTGAGAGAAGCGATGAGACAGCCATCAACATGCCAGACTGGCAATAGCCACATTGTGGCACCTGATGATCGACCCAGGCCTGCTGAAGCGCTGTGAGATCTGGCCCGCCTTCGTTCAATCCTTCGATGGTGGTAATTTCAGTTCCGGCTACAGCGCTAATCGGGGTCGCACATGTGCGCATGGCCTCGCCATTTACATGCACAGTGCAGGCACCACAGGCTGAAACACCGCAGCCGAATTTTGTCCCCGTCATGCCCAACTCATCCCGAAGGACCCACAAAAGCGGCATGTCTGGCTCAACGTCCAGCTCGTGGCTCTTACCATTAATGGTGAGCGAAATAGTCATGCATCTCTCCCTCTACGCGAACAGCCCCTGTGATCCTCTGGTGTGGTCGGATCAACGTTGGACTGGTGATCATCAACCCTCATTAGAGGGTGTTGGGCTCGCGGTCCCGCTACGAATTGATCGTGAAATTCCCGGAGAGGTTCAATTGAAACAGAACCTCCCCAATCGTTCATTCTGCGCATTTCCGCCTGTGGATTTGGGCGACAAACCGGGCCCGCTTCATCTGGAAATGCCTGGGGAAGAATATGGGCGATTGAGGTTGTTTAACAAGCCCATTCGCAGAGATTTCGGATTTAAAATGAGCGATCATTCAGTGATCAAGGATCATTTCTGGCTGTTTTACGCCGTTTTCTCTTGGGGTGTGCGTTAAAATAGGCAGATGGCAGGTCACCTGAGTTCCTACTGAGGGTTCAGATTCCAACGTCACCCACCCTCCATGGAGCTCAACAAAACTCTTCACCAGCGACAGACCCAAGCCCGCGCCACGACGCCTGTCAGCGCCGCTACGGGCTTCGAAGCGGTCAAACACACTCGCCTGATGCTCCGGTTTAATGCCATCTCCTGTATCAGAGACGAAGAGCTTCAGTTCGTTTGTTCCGCGTTCCGCGCCGATTGTAATCGCGTCACCAGGTTGGGTGAACGTGATCGCATTTGAGATCAGGTTGATCATGATCTGACGGATGCGCTTATCATCTGCGCGGAAGTCACCAATGTCAGGTGGACAATCGGTGAGCAACGACACTCGGGCTTTTTGAGCTCGTTGCTGCGCAAAAGTCTCCGCGCTGGAAATCACCTCCGCGATGGAGACATTGGAGAGATCGAGTGTCATCGCGCCTGCCTCGATCGTTGAGAGATCGAGAATGTCGTTCACCGTTGCCAGAAGTTCGTGGGACGAGTCCAGAATACCGGTCGTGTATTCATGCTGTTTTGGCAGAAGCTCACCAAACATCTCCGCTTCCAAAATCTCACCAAACCCGATGATGTTGGTGAGAGGTGTGCGCAGCTGATAGGACACATGGCTGATGAATTCAGATTTCAGCCGGTCGGCCGTTTCCAGGGCTTCATTGCGCTCGCGAAGGGCGCGCTCAATCCGCGACGCGTCAGTGACGTCGACAAAGGTTAGAAGCGTCGCACCATCAGGAAGTGGGACCGTCGCGCAATCGATGATGCTTCCATCGGCGCGTTCAATGCGATTGGAAAGCTGTCGCCTGCCTTCCACTGAAGTCAGGCTCGACTTGAGATCAATCCAGAATGACTCATCATCGTAAAGCCCCTCGCACGCATCCACGATGTCACCAATGTGCGGCTCTTTCGTCAATTGATCTTCGGTGAGACGCCAAATCTGTGCATAGACAGGATTGTGAAGCTTCAGGCGTCCGTCCGACCCGAACACCGCCACGCCTTCAGAGAGATTATCAAGGGTTTCCCCCTGCACTCTCAACGCGGTGTTGTAATCGCTTTCGAGATTAAGCCGCTCGGTGACATTGTCATAGATATAGATGACACCACCCAGCGGATGGGCTTGGGCCATCAGTTGAACCGTCTGGCCATCAGGCAAATACCAGAACTCTTCCACAGGTTGAGTTGCCTGATATATCTCCATCATCTGCGTCTTCCAGGCTTGGAAGTTCGCCTGTTCCGGCAGGCGCCTGGAGCCCCGCAATGCATCAAGGACTTCGCTGTCCATGGGTTCTGTTGCCAGCCAGTCGGCATCAAGACCCCAGAATTTGAGATAGGCCTTATTGTAGAACTTCAGGCGTTTGTCCGCGCCAAAAATAGCAACAGGCGTTGCCAATCGATCCAAGGTGCCGCTGTGAGCTTCAATATGGCGCTTAAGTTCCCCTTCCGCGTTGTCGAGATCAGTCACATCAACCGCGACACCGGCAGATCCGGTGGACAGACACATGTCCGTCACATGAAGGGCGCGGCGTTCGCCGCTGACGATAGCGTGCATGCGCTGATGACATATCTCACCTGCCGCAATTGCATGGTGCGCCTTCTCCAACACTTCATCGCTTAAGAGCTCAGCGCTTTTTTCGATGACTTCTTCTACGCTCCCCATATCCACGGCTCGGACATAGGCCTGATTGACCCACTCGAGCTTGCCGTCTCTATCTCGGCGCCACGCTGGCATGGATAAAAGGTTGAGATGTTCGACAAACCGATCCCGCGTGGTTTCCGCCGTTGTTGCACGGTCGACAAAACGACTGATCTCCGCGCGCTCACCAGAAACGTCTCTAATCCAGACAACAGCCTGTGCGCCAGCGGGTCGTCCCTCGGCTTCAAAGGTGCGGCCATCAGCTGAATGAACCGTGAGCGAAAAGCGCGCACCGCGCGAGCGCAACATGTCCACGGCATTACGCAGACTACCCGCTGTTTCAGGCGTTAGGCGTCGGAGCACATCCTCATAGTCCACATTGCCCGTTGCAGGGTCAGCCAATGAAACGGTACTGCCCGCGATTTGGGGACGTGACTGCAGGGTGCCGGGCTTTGCCATCATTGTGTCTGGCGACCAGATAAGAACCGCGCCGGGTTCTGACGCAAGGATCGCTTCGACTGTGTCGACACGCGCGCCCATGGCGACAATTTCCTGTTCATGCGCAAGCCGCTGACGACGTGTTCTTGTGCTTGATTGTGCCGCCCAGTAAGCGCATCCAATCGCCAATGCGACAGCGCCGACGGCAATCAGAAAATTCAGGATGAAGGCGGGCTCGCTGGCGAGATCAGACGAAACGCCCAACATTTCCAGAAAGGGTGTTATAGCGAGCAGTGGGTCAGGAGCATCCACAGGCGCTGCCCGTGCCGGCGCAGCAAACGCGGCCCACAAAGCAGCACTCCCAAAACCGATCTGAAAGCGGGATCTGGTCCCACTAAAGCCCGACGCCATGACCTGCATCTCGCATCGAACCTGCACAATCAGATTCAATGCCCCCATTTGTTACCGCTACCCCGACAACGGCGAAAATCACCGCAGTTAGAGGATGTTACCTTCGTTTCTTCGTGTCTGCCCAGAAGTAGTTTGGACAAGTAGTTGCGAGAAGTGGTGTCATTGGGACCCATCTGAGTCCGTTAGGCAACAGTTCATTGCGGAGCCGTTACAAAAACCAACTCTAAAACCCAAGAAAAAGCCCGGCACCAAAGCTATTGGGGCCGGGCTTCTCCAATTCTCAACCGCGAAATGAATCAGTAGCGGTAATGATCCGGCTTGTAAGGACCCGCCTGCGGGACACCAATATAGTCGGCTTGTTCCTTGGAAAGTGTCGTCAGTTTCACACCCAGTTTTTCGAGATGGAGTGTCGCCACTTTCTCGTCCAGGTGTTTTGGCAGTACGTAGACTTCGTTCTTGTAGTTCTTATGGTTTTCCCACAACTCGATTTGCGCCAGCACCTGATTGGTGAAAGAGGCGCTCATGACGAAGCTTGGGTGACCGGTTGCACAGCCGAGGTTCAACAGACGACCTTCCGCGAGCAGGATAATCCGATTGCCATTCGGGAACTCAATCTCATCAACCTGTGGCTTCACATTATGCCATTCGAAATTCTTCAAAGCAGCGACCTGAATTTCGCTGTCAAAGTGGCCGATGTTGCCGACGATCGCCCGGTCTTTCATCGCCCGCATATGATCCACGGTGATGATGTCTTTGTTACCTGTGCATGTGATGAAGATGTCACCCTGTGGCGCCATCTCTTCCATTGTAGAGACTTCATAGCCTTCCATCGCCGCCTGCAGTGCACAGATCGGATCGATCTCTGTCACGACAACTCGGGCACCCTGGCTGCGCATGCTCTCCGCAGAGCCTTTGCCAACATCACCAAATCCAGCGATCACGGCGACTTTACCGGCAATCATCACGTCGGTGGCGCGCTTCACACCATCAACGAGGCTTTCGCGACAGCCATACAGATTGTCGAATTTCGACTTGGTCACACTGTCATTCACGTTGATTGCTGGAACGCGAAGCGTGCCGGCTTTTGCCATTTCATAGAGGCGCAGCACACCGGTTGTTGTTTCTTCTGAAATGCCAACCACATCGTCCAACATGTCATTGTATTTTTCATGCATGATCTGGGTGAGGTCGCCGCCATCATCAAGGATGATGTTTGGGGTCCAGCCATCAGGTCCCTTGATGGTTTCTTCAATGCACCACCAGAACTCTTCTTCCGTTTCCCCTTTCCAGGCGAACGTAGGAATACCCGCCGCCGCCATGGCCGCAGCCGCATGGTCCTGCGTTGAGAAGATGTTGCAGGACGACCAGCGTACCGTCGCGCCAAGTGCTGTCAGCGTTTCCATCAGGACCGCCGTCTGAATGGTCATGTGGAGGCAACCGGCTACCCGGGCGCCTTTCAGTGGCTGGCTTGCGCCAAATTCATCGCGCAGCGCCATGAGGCCCGGCATTTCGGTTTCGGCAATGGCAATTTCCTTGCGACCCCAATCGGCGAGGGAAATATCCGCGACTTTGTAGTCGTTGCTCATGGCAAAAGGCTCCTGGAAGATGATGCAAATATGTGTGCGCTCGGAAAAATCCGTGCGGTTTTAAGACGGGCTTCTATAACAAGGCTCAGGCAGGACTTCAAGTCTCATATAAAGAATTCTTTATATCGTGATAAAGACTTTGTTTACGTCCAATCTAACCCTGAAATCTGGCGGAATTACTCGCCTTCGCCGAACTTGTCAGCGATGAGCGCCTCCAGCGCCTGAAGCGCTTCGGCCGCGTCGGGACCGTCCACTTCCACCTCAATTGTGCACCCGGTAGCCGCCGCCAGCATCATGAGGCCCATAATCGAGGTGCCGCCGACGGTTTGGCCCTCCCGGGACACGCGGACGTCAGCGTCAAAACCTTCGACGCATTGGACAAATTTCGCTGATGCCCTTGCATGCAATCCGCGGGCATTGGAGATGGTCAGGGTCTTTTTGAGCACCTCAGACGGGCTTTCGGCTTGGCTCACGGCGCTACACTCGAAAATCAGGGATCACGAGCCCTCGCCTGCAAGAACTTTGCTGGCGACAGAGATGTATTTGCGACCACTGTCCTGGGCCTGTTCGACAGCATCGGCCAAGGTCACGCTGTCACGGACACTTGCAAGCTTAATCAGCATGGGCAGGTTGATCCCCGCAATCACCTCGACCTTCGCTTTGTCCATGATGGAAATGGCAAGATTGGATGGCGTGCCACCAAACATGTCGGTGAGCAATATGACGCCGTCTCCCTGATCAACAGCATCGACGGCTTCCAATATGTCGTTCCGTCGCTGTTCCATATCGTCGTCAGGTCCAATCGAAATTGAAATCACCTGAGCTTGCGGACCCACGACATGCTCCATCGCCTCGACAAATTGCTTGGCGAGCTGGCCATGGGTAACTAGGACCAATCCAATCATCTTTACGCGTACTGCTCCTCTCGGTGGGGCTTTTGTGATCAGCCGCCCGGATTGCCTGAGGCCCCCTTTGATTGGGGTGGGGCCTATCGTGACAATATTTTTACACGAAAAACAAGGCGAATCCGCCCAAGCTGGAAGGAAACAGAAAATGATCGCCCGCCAACCTAATTAGCCTAGTCGGCCATCGATCCCCGGAAAGCCGGAACGCGGCAAATGCTCGGTTGCGATAAGGATCTTTGCCGATGTCGAATGATCAAATGCATGGAGTTTCAGGACCGGAATTTCGACGCCCATGAGCGTTACAAAGGAGGGGTCAGGCAGACGCGGCACTTCGCCGCGGTCAACCAGATCGATTACCAGCGCAACGGACACGTGTGGCTCATGGGGTACGGTGACAATCCCCAGGCCTCGCAGTTCCAATTGACCCGCCCACCCTTCTTTACAGCTTGCTTTCAAGCAAGACTGGTCCTGTATCAGGATCGTCTGGTCGTCTGCGACCAGCAGTGCTCCATGCTCCCTAATCAAGCGATAGGCAAGATCAGATTTACCGGCGCCTGAGGCCCCGCGCAGCAAAACCCCCACACCCTCAATCGCAACGCTGGTCGCATGTACACTCTCAGCGCTCACGTCTCTTTGCTCGGTTTAGAGGTTTCTCTTGGTATCGCCTTGGTGTCGTGTGTGCGAGCTGCTGGCAATTCAACAACAAAACGCGCGCCACCCTCATCACGGTTTTCGGCATAGATGGTTCCACGGTGGGCAAGCACGATCTGTTTTGAGATTGAGAGACCCAATCCGGAATGGCGGCCAAACTCTCCTTCCCTGTCTGTATGAAACCGTTCGAAGATTTTCTCGAGGCTATCCTCAGGGACACCCGGCCCTTCGTCTTCGACGGTTACCAACACGCTGTCCCCGATGCGCGCCACCTGCAACGTCACCTCGCCGCTCTCCGGACTAAACGACAGAGCATTGTCGATCAGGTTGCGCAATACCTGTCCGATGCGACTGTCGGTGCCGCGGCTATCGAACGCCCTACGATCAGCAACGTCCTGCACCTCCAGCCGCACAGACTTTCCATCCTTCGTGCCAGTCGTGTTGAACAGGTCAACAATGGTCTCTGCCAGATTTACGACATTAAAAGGAACCAACTCCTCTCGCGACAGTTCCGCATCCAAACGGGACGCTTCGGAAATATCACTGATCAGTCGGTCAATGCGTCGGATGTCATGCTGAATAATACCCATGAGTTTTTCACGGGCTGTGTCGTCCTTGACGATGCTCAAAGTTTCAACCGCAGAGCGCACAGAGGTCAGTGGGTTTTTCAGCTCATGCGCCACGTCGGCCGCAAAGGCTTCGATGGCATCAATCCGCCCATATAGAGCGTCGGTCATACCGCGCAGCGCGCCTGACAAGTCGCCGATCTCGTCACGTCGATCTGTGAAGTCGGGTATTTCCACGCGCTCTGTGACACCCTGGGACACGCGCTCTGCGGTTTCCGCCAACCTTCTTACAGGCTCAGCTATCGTGCCTGCCAGGACGACGGAGAGAAGGATCGCGACACCAAGGGCGATCAAAAAAACTTCTACAATGGCAAGTCGTTCGGCTTGCACAATCGCGTCAATATCACCGCCCTCGGTAGAGAGCATCAAAACACCAAGTACTGCCCGAAACCGCTGCACCGGCACCGCAACCGAGACAATTAACTCACTGCGATCATTCATCCGCTCCATCGTGGCACTGAAGCCACCAAGAGCGAGACTCACCTCATCATAGATGCGCCCATTCTGACTGCCCGCCTCCAGATAGCGTTCATAATTGGGACCTGGCGCAAGAGACCGCAGCCAGGCCATCGCCTGCACGGTCCAGCTCTGATCCTCCGCGCCGCCTACCGGAGGTAATTCGAAAGCGACAATCTGTCCCGACGCCGTGAGCTGGCGGCTATCAAGAATAAGCCACCCATCCTTGTCGTAAAGACGCGCGCGTGTTTGGGTTGGGAGAATAAGGCGGCGCAGCACGGGCGCGGCGGCTGTCGCGCTGATCGGCACATCACGGTCCTGAAACTGAAGATCCGGATCGACCCACTGATCCCGCTTCTCAAGCTCGGCCAAGGGGTCAATTACTTCAGCTTCAAGGGTACCCACTGCCGTCTCCGCGACAGCGCCGGCGATGATCTCCGCCTGCACCAGGAGCGCTTGCTTACGCGCATCAATCAGACCCTGTCGAAACTGATTGAGATAGAGCACACCTGCAACAAGGACGAGCAGAGCGACAACCTGGAAAACAACAATGCGGCGGGTGAGGCTTGAGAACCGGTTTCCGGCAACAATCCCTCTGAACGCCCAAAGGAAGGCATCGGAAAACATGTGCGTCGCACGCCGCATACTTGCGCCAAGACCAGTGATGCTCCCTCTGACGGCAGACAAGATGCCACGGGCGCCGTGATCGGCAGTTGCATTTTTTGTCTGCTCTTCTCCGCGCATCATGACATTAATTTTCCCAAACCGACCCGGCGCGTTTTAGGGAACGCCAGCAAGGGCGGCCAATCACTCTTTGTATCGGTACCCAACCCCATACAGGGTTTCGATGGCATCGAAATCATCATCTGCCTGTTTGAACTTTTTGCGCAATCGTTTGATGTGGCTATCAATGGTTCGATCATCCACATAGACCTGGTCGTCATAGGCCGCGTCCATCAACTGGTCGCGGCTTTTGACATATCCCGGGCGCTGCGCAAGCGCCTGAAGAATGAGAAACTCGGTGACGGTGAGCGTCACAGGCTCATTGTTCCAACGGCAGACATGGCGATCGGGGTCCATAACAAGGTTGCCGCGCTCAAGAAGATCACCCTTCACGCCAGGTGCGGGCTCTTCTGCACGCGCTTTTGTCCGACGCATGACCGCTTTCACACGCTCAACCAGCAGGCGCTGGGAGAATGGCTTCTTGATGTAATCGTCCGCCCCCATTTTGAGGCCAAACATTTCATCAATCTCTTCGTCTTTTGAGGTCAGGAAGATGACCGGGAGCTCTGAGTTCTGACGAAGTCTGCGCAGTAGCTCCAAGCCGTCCATCCGGGGCATCTTAATGTCAAAAACGGCGACATCTGGCGGATTGGCGCCGAGACCTGCAAGGGCCGCAGCGCCGTCTGTGTATGTCTGGACGTGAAACCCTTCGGCCTCAAATGCCATGGTCACGGAGGTCAAAATATTCTGATCATCATCGACCAGTGCAATCGTCGGCATATGCCCCTTAATCCTTCTTATCGTTCCTTGGTCCAGCTGACCGGACTAGAGGGTTATTTGGTCCGAATTATGACGCCCCATCAAAGACTTGGCTATAGCAGGCCAGTAGATCCGACCAGCACCTCCCGATTGACAGGGAGCGCGCGAGAATGCTCAATCGGCTGCACAGGCAGGAGAAACGCTGCTGAACACTATTTGGCGCCCTAGGGGGCGCAACTGGGGGGATAACATGAAACGCATCGGGCTCATTCTAGTCGGACTGGTGGTTCTGGTTCTGGCGGTCGCGCTGGTTCGCACGCTTACACTGTCGGGGCCGGACACCGCCTCATCAGCGTCAATTGAGCCGGTCACCATTGATGCGGAAGCTGCCGCGAACCGTTTGGGGGAAGCTATTCAGTTCGAAACGCTTTCAACGCAGTTTGCGCGGGAAGAAAAGCGCGCGCCCTTTATCGATTTCCGAAACTGGGCCGAGACCACATATCCCGCCTTTCACCGTGTCGCATCCCGCGAAGTGATCAGTAAGTACTCTCTCTTTTATACGTGGGAGGGAACCGATCCATCACTTGAGCCCATTCTGCTCATGTCCCACATGGATGTCGTGCCCATCGCACCAGGAACGGAGCGCGACTGGGAAGAAGATCCGTTTTCAGGCAAAGTTGCAGACGGCTTCATTTGGGGCCGAGGTGCTATTGACGATAAGGGATCTTTGATCGCAATCCTTGAAGGCGCTGAACACTTGGCCGCGCAGGGATACCAACCAAGGCGGACCATTCATTTCTTCTTTGGCCATGATGAAGAAGTAGGTGGCCCAAGCGGTGCGCAGAAGATGGCGCCGCTCCTTAAAGAACGTGACATTCGCCTTCACTGGGTGGCGGACGAAGGAGGAGTTGTCGCAGACGGTCTGGTGCCAGGCGTTGACAGTCCGGTAGCGCTTGTTGGGGTTGCAGAGAAGGGATACGTCACTCTTGATCTGACGGCCTCCGCCCCTGGCGGACATTCCTCCATGCCTCCCGGTGCCACCGCAATTGGTCGCCTTTCAACGGCTATTGACCGTTTGGAAAACACGCCATTCTCCGGCGGCATCGAAGGGCCGGTGGCTGACATGCTGGATGCCATTGCTCCCTCAACACCTTTTGGGTTGCGCTTTGCGCTCGCCAACCGGTGGCTTACGGGATCCTTGGTGGAAGCCAATCTTCGGAGCAATCCCACAATGGCGGCGGCTATGGCGACCACCATTGCGCCAACATTGATCAATGCCGGCGTCAAAGAAAATGTGCTGCCTCACTCTGCCAGCGCCAAGGTCAATTTCCGCATTCATCCACGCGACACTGTTGAGAGCATCGTGGCTCATGTCACCGCGGCTATTGATGATGAGAATGTCAAAGTGACGGTGTTCAACCCGGGACGGGAAGCAAGTGCGGTCTCCAGCACAGAGTCTGATGGATATCAGATACTTTCACAGACCATTCGCGATACGTTTGACGGGGCGGTTGTTGCGCCGAACCTTGTTGTGGGCGGCACCGACGCCCGGCAGTTCGAGCTTGTATCCGACAGCGTCTATCGCTTCATTCCCATTATTCTCGGTCCCAATGACACAAGCCGCTTTCACGGAACCAATGAGCGCATCACCGTTGAGAATATGGGGAAGGCCGTTCAGTTTTATGTGCGATTGATCGAGCGCGGCAGCCAATAGAGCTTATCTCTATTTCTGACACAAAAAACGCCCGGCCAATGAGCCGGGCGTTTACATTTGCATGAAGCGGTTTGATTAAAGTTCGCTTGCTGGTGTGTCTTCGATTTGCCCCCAGAGCTCATCAGCCGTCGCGATCTTTCCTGGCACGTCCTGCAACCACAGGTCCTGAATCTTAGCGTCGAGGTTCAGGTACAGACGATCATCAACGATGCGCCATACTTCTGGATCCCCGAAGAACTTTTTGCCGACGGATACACCGAAAGCGCAATAGCCACCATAGGCTGGCAGGAACTTCGCTGGATCTGCATCGAAGGTTGCCTTGTTGTCAGCATTTGCGAAGAGATAGGTCACGCCGTCATGGACAGAGACGTTGTGGCCGTTGCCGCGAAGTGGCTTCGGGTTGGCATGATAAGAAACGAGGTCATATCCCGCGACACCGACGGTTGAGTGACCGTCAGCTGCCTGGGCAACCTGGACGCCTAGCAGGAGGAAGGCGGCAGCAGCTGCCGTGAAGAATGCTTTTAAAGATACCATGGGTCTTCTCCTTGACTTGGTTCAGCTCCCCGGCCCCAAGCCGGTGGAAACTCCATGAAAGGGAAACAGATCTGTTTCCTTGTCGTCAGAGATAGACAGTTCGGTTTCCTTGTTCAAGATGTGATCTCAACGGGTCAAAATTCTTATAACCCTCTGTTTTTGCGTTATTTTTTCGGAATCCAGATAAAAACCTCACAGCCATGTGATCGACAATAACGCGCAAGACCCTATATTTGGAGAAACCAATCTGTTTCGGAGAAAACCGATGCCTCTCAGCCGCCGAGACCATTTGATGACAGTCGCGCGTGACCTGTTCATGGAACATGGCTTCCACGGCACAGGCATTGACAGGATCTTGGGAGAGGCAGGCGTCTCGAAGAAGACGCTCTATACGCATTTCCGGTCAAAGGATGAGCTCATCCTCGCCGTGTTGAAGGAGCATGATGGGAGCTTCCGGAACCATTTCATGCGTCAGGTGGAACAAATCTCCCCTGACCCCCGCGCCCGTTTGATGGCAGTGTTTGATGTGGCGGAAGCCTGGTTTGAGACACCTAACTTTTTTGGATGTGTCTTCATCAATGCAGTCGGAGAATATTCCAAGACAGACACACCCATCCGGAACGCCTGCCGCGACTTCAAGCGACAGATGACTGACTTCATTGTCCAGCTAGCTAAAGAAACGGGTGCAGCCGACTACACATCTCTGGGCAATCAACTTTCTCTCTTGCTTGAAGGAGCTATTGTTACCGCGCAGGTTTCTGATAGAGAGACCGCGATCAACTCAGCCCGGTCTGCAGCCGCAGTGCTGATCGACAATGCCCTGAACGACCAGGTGATAGAGCACTAAGCGCGTTTAATCGGTCGCTTGGAGACAAGTGAGAAGCGAACCACCTGTAGCCCGACGGACAAAAACACCGCCGCCCCAATGCCGATCTGAAGACCGACGGCACCGAAACCAAAATAGAAAGCCGAGCCCCATGCCACTGGCACGCCAACGCACCAGAATGCAAAGATGTGCATAAACATGGGCACCCAGACATCGCCTATGCCGCGCAACGAACCCATGGCAACGTTCATCATACCATCGGCAACGATAAAGACACCCGCAGCAAGAAGTGTCCAACGGGCGATTTCCAACACTTCCAATTCATTCACATAAAGAGACGCGATGCCATAGGGCACGACCAACATGGCCAGCGCCGGTAGCGAGAGCAGAATCGCCACCAATCCCAGCCCAACCCAGCCTGCCATGCGGACACCCGCCGGGTCCTGGCGCCCCACAGCGTTTCCTACACGCACCGCAGTCGCAGCAGCCATGCCGATGGAGGCCATGACCATAAGCGCAACGGCATTGTTGGTGATCTGGTGAGCGGCTAGGGCCGCCGGACCGACCGCCCCTGCCATAAACACAAGGGAGGAGAAGGCTGCTGATTCCAACCCATAGGCCAAACCCGTTGCGGCACCCAGATTGCGCATCTTCGTTCCGAGCGCCCCACTCAAACGCAGAGCGTCATGGACAATTTGCTTCCAGGATGCCCAGACACCAAACTGATCCTCTCCCTGTCTCAATGGGAGAGAAACGATGTATCCCACCATGGCAAGGGCTGCGATCCAGCGGACAGCAGACGTTGCAATCACCGCGCCGTCAGCGCCTAGGGAGAGGCCCGTGCCGCCCCAGCCAAAGATCAGCATGCCGTTCAGGCCGAAGTTTAGAATGTTCACGATCAGCATGACCGTCATGCCCACACGCGGCCGCTGAATGCTCTCAAGAAAATAGCTTGAGGCGACATAGAGAAGCATGGCGGGCATGCCCCACCCGAAATGGATTGATGTGCTGCCGCCGCCGGCTGCAAGAGACGGCGACTGACCGAAAAGCAGGAGAAGCTTTTCGCCCGCCAAGCAGATCAGGCCAAGAACAACACCTAAGATGAGTGCGTGATAGGTGCCCGATCGCCAGACCTCCCCGCACTTTTTGTGTTCCTCTGCCCCATAGGCTTGGGACGACAGGATCATCGTTCCCTGCAGCAAGCCAATGCACACAAGCATGATCACGCCTTGGATCGCCATGCCGAGCCCCAAAAAGGCGAGCTCCTCTCCCCCAACCTGCCCCACCATGACCGTGTCCACGGTAAAGAGGACGAGAATGCCCGCACGCGCGACGATCACTGGCCCAGCTAGAGTCAATGTGCGTTTCACATGCTCCCTCAGGGACATGTCGTCGGCATGGGGCGGCGTGACGGCCGTTTCAGTCATGGGCGTTGGGCTTCAATGTGAAAAGCCATGGGCGTATCCCATGGCTCCTAAATGCAGGTCGGATTACACTTCCGGTTTGTGACAAGTATAAAGAGTGACCATGGCAAGCACAGAGAAAAAAGAATCCATCGGCGCCGCCCGCGCGCTGATGGCGCAAACGCGCTCGGGGGCACTCGGGTCGATCAACCAAGACGGGAGCCCACTGGTCACTCTGGTGGCAATCGCAATAATGGAGGATGGCGCGCCGCTCTTGCTGCTTTCCAGAATTGCCGCCCACACCCAAAACATTCTGCGCGAGCCCCACGCCTCTTTGCTCATTGAAGGCACGAGCGATGGTCCTGACCCGATGACAGCGCCACGCCTGTCGCTTGGTGGGAAGGTCCTCGCTTTAGACGACGCCGAGATCGCCAACGCGAAAGCCCGGTTCCTTGAAAAACACCCTGGATCTGAGCCTTACGACACAGAGCTTGATTTCAACTATTACCGCCTTGCCATTGAGAGCGCGCGGTTCAATCAGGGGTTTGGACGCTTCCGGAAGCTCTCAAAGACGGATATCTTGCGCAGTCTTGGAAGCCCAGAGGAGAAAACAAATTGAGCCTCGCAGTTCCCACTCTGCAGACAGATCGTACAACGATGAGCCCGCTTGGATTTCAGCATTCCAGCGGCATGTTCCTTCTTTGGTCGCATCCAGATGTCTGCCTATACTCCGGCCCAGCCAGTGACCACGAAGGTCGTCCAATCACATTGCCTGCCAAGTATACTAACGATAGCGATAAAATTATCGATTTTTGGCTTCACGCCCAAGAGGACGGCTGGGGTTTCCGATGGGCCATTCATGAAAGTTCCCAAGACCGCTTCATTGGGACCGTCGGCTTCAATAGCCTCGGAAATCACTCCGAAATCGCGTTCCACCTTCGTCCCAACTATTGGGGTAAGGGTCTAATGACCGAAGCCGGTCGTCGGGCAATCTCATGGGCTCTTGATAGGCGACCAAGCAGGTTTATTGATGCTTACATTGATCCCAACAATCATCGATCCATCCGGCTGGCAGACAAACTAGCTTTGCGCCCCAAGAATGATACCCGGGACGGGGCGCGGCTTTTCCAACTATATGACCGTTGAAATTGGCTGGCTCGGGAACCAATTTGCCTAGCGGTTGCCTCGGCAATTAACCCTGTTCTGGACGTCGAAAACTAGCTTTAGGCAGGCCGTTCTAAATGGCCATCAAAAGGTCCCGAAACAGCCCCGAATCCTGTTGCAGAAGCCCCATCGCCTCACTATGGTGGCCGCCACTTGAGAAGCCTTCGCATAGGGTGAGCCACGCAATCCAAGATGTGGTCGTCCGCCCCAGCTGAGCCAGGCTTTTGGGCCCCAGATCGGGCCGGAAACCCTCAGCGACGGAAAGCTTGAGGATTCTCAGTTATAGGAACAGTTTGCGGAATAGAGCGGGTCTGCCCGCCATTGATTGATTTCCGTAACCCCCGGTCGGGGCATCCGACCGAACAGGCGAGACGCGAAGGAGAGCGGACGTGAAACAGACGGGTCGGCACATCAGCAAAAATGGTGTGGAAAATCAGGGTCTCAAAAACCTGGCACAAGTAAATTGGAATTTGAAGCCAGCCGCTCTTTATGAAATTGCACTGAAGCGCGGTGAGTCCGAGCTTGCCGCCGGCGGCGCTCTTGTGAGCCGCACCGGCGAACATACCGGACGCTCGGCACAGGACAAATTCGTTGTCAAAGACGATACCACCAAAGACACCGTCTGGTGGGATAATGCCAAAGCGATGACCCCGGAACAATTCGACCTCCTTCATGCTGACATGCTGGCTCACGCAGAAGGTAAAGAGCTCTTCGTTCAAGACCTTTTCGGCGGCGCCGACCCAACCCACCGCCTTCCAACACGGGTTTTCACAGAGCTGTGCTGGCACTCTCTTTTCATTCAGAACCTGCTGATCGAACCTAAGCCAGAAGAGCTTGATGAATTCGATCCTAAGTTCACCATCATCAACCTCCCAAGCTTCCGCGCCGACCCAGAAAAGTATGGCTGCCGGACAGAGACGGTGATCGCGTGTAACTTCATGAAGCGGATCGTTCTCATTGGCGGCACGTCTTACGCCGGTGAAACGAAGAAATCTGTTTTCTCTATGTTGAACTACGAACTGCCCGGTAAAAAAGTCATGCCGATGCACTGTTCGATCAATGTGAGCGAGGAGGGAGATTCTGCCATTTTCTTCGGCCTTTCGGGCACTGGTAAGACCACGCTCTCCGCCGACGCGTCCCGGACGCTTGTGGGCGATGACGAGCATGGTTGGTCAGAAAACGGCGTCTTCAATTTTGAAGGTGGCTGTTATGCGAAGATGATCAACCTCTCCGCGGAAGCTGAGCCGGAAATCTACGCGACAACACAGCGCTTCGGGACAGTACTTGAAAATGTGGTGCTTGATCCGGATACACGGGAAATCGACTTTGATGATAAGTCGCTGACTGAGAACACACGTGGCGCTTACCCGCTCTCTTTCATTCCAAATGCATCAGAGACCGGCCGTGCGGGACACCCGAAGAACATCATCATGCTTACTGCAGATGCGTTCGGTGTTCTGCCTCCTATCTCCAAGCTCACACCTTCACAGGCCATGTATCACTTCCTGTCTGGCTATACCGCGAAGGTTGCCGGCACCGAGAAGGGAGTTACTGAGCCTGAAGCAACATTCTCAACCTGCTTTGGCGGACCGTTCATGTCCCGTCACCCAAGCGAATATGGCAACCTGCTGCGTGACCTGATCGCAGAACACAAGGTTGACTGCTGGCTCGTCAATACGGGCTGGACTGGTGGTGCCTATGGCGTCGGGAGCCGGATGCCTATCAAGGAGACCCGTGCGCTTCTGGCAGCTGCTCTTGATGGCAGCCTCGCCAATGTTGAGTTCCGGACAGACTCTAACTTTGGTTTTGAAGTTCCTGTCTCGGTTCCAGGCGTAGACAATTCAATTCTGAACCCACGAGACACCTGGTCGGACAAAGACGGCTACGACGCCCAAGCGAAGAAGCTCGTTTCCATGTTCATTGAGAACTTCAAGATCTATGAAGCTCACGTGGACCCGGATGTTCGCGATGCGGCGCCGGCACCTGCACAGGCTGCTGAATAAGACGTTTTCTTATCAGAGAGACGACAACAAGAGGCCGGGCTCAATGCCCGGCCTTTTTTTGTTCCGGGGACCTGGCAGCAGAGCAAACAATCATGTCAGAGCTGTGCCCCACCCGGAGCAACTGAGCGGAAGCTACCACCGACAGACTAGCGGGCAATGAGCGCTTGGTGACTGCTGCAATGCAGGAGCGTTGGTGAGCGTGCTGGGGGCCTCGTCGTCGGCCTTCTTGTCGGCAGTTACGACCGACCAAAAAAAAAGCGGTCCCGGATGAGGGCCGGGACCGCCGATTTTCACTTCACGATTTCAAACCTGATAATCGCATTTTGAGGGATGCTGACTGCCAGGACGGTCGATAGTGAAAACAGGAACCCACCTATACTTAGGGAGGAAGGGAGGTTCCCTTTCCCACCCCGGCCGTAAGACCGGAGTGGGAATTCTTGGTTCTTAGAACGAGTAGCTCACGTTGAAAGAAACAAAGTCTTTGTCTCCATCATTCGAGAACTTCTCATTGCCGAAGAAGTTGGTGTATGAGATGCCACCACGCCACGAGTTCTGATACGTGCCGTTCAGAGCAAGGCTCACGCGCTTGCGACCTTCACGATAGTTGGACAGCGGAGCTGGGGCATTACCCTTCACATCATGCTGCCAAACAATCTGCGGTGACAGAGAGATTGGTGTTCCAAAGGCATTGTTGTACTGCAGTGAACCAAGCAGAACATAGCCATAGGAGAACTCAGTTGGACGACAGCCAGCTGTGAGCTGCCCGTTGGTCGCATTCGTTCCGTCAAGGTCGAGGAACGCGCCAAGCGGCAGGTCTGTACCCTGTGCCACACAAACATTCGCCCATTGCTGACGGCTAAAGTCACCATTGTCAGGTGCATCTGGAACGTACATCGCACCCAGTTCCGTTACCAGAACACCCAGATCTGCACCCAGGAGACCGATCAGTGGATTGGAGTTCGTGTAGGTTGCTGTTGTCCCGATCTGAGCCGTTACAACTTCTTCCCGAACAAACCCTCTGAACTCACGCGTCGTACCGTCCGGTGTGTTGCCACATGTAGCAGCCGCACGTCCAAAGGTCTGTGCTCCGTCAAGCGCAGGTACCGTCGTGGCACCTGCCACTGTTGGTGTGCTGAACAGATCCGGTGTCAGGATTGAGTCCAGAATACATGTCGCCCCAAGAGACGCCAGCGTGATCTGGTCAGTGTCCAACTGCAATGGCTGGTTAGGACGGAAGGAAACTTCACCCTGTACACCCCAGTCACCAAGCGTGGTGTTGAAGCTCATACCATACAGTTTGATGTCTTCTGGATATTCCAGAACCAACCCAATACCTGGGCGGTTGACCGGGCCTGCTACGACGATTTCCGTGCCATCTGGAATGGTCCCCGCGCCGACAGCCACAGCCTGTGCGCCGAGGGCAAGACAGGACACGATGATGCCTTCCAATGCACTATTGTCATTGACCGTAATACCGGCACCACCCAAGAGTGCAGCGATACCAGATGCCTTACCGTCACCAACGACGCCTTCAGCAGCGGCGAGAATGCCAAATGTGTCCGGAACAATACGATTGTTCAGGAAGTTCAGCTTGTCCCGAGCAGCCTGTGTGCTCGTATCCAAACCACCCGCACAACCAAGCAGTGCCCGACCGCGTGCGCTAGCAGAGGCGTTTTCGCCAGCAAGCAGATAGGACTTGAAGGCAGTGTTGTTCACATCACCCGTCACACGCTGAGACGCGAATGGCAGACGGCTGTGGTAGTTCATGAAGTAGAAGCCAAATTCTGTCGAATTGAGCTCTTCTGAATACCAGCGTGCTGCGACACCGTACTGACCGCTGTCTGAAGGATCCTGGTGACCAAGATGACCAATGTCAGCAAAGCCGGTTCCTGGCGTGCCATTCCCGGAGTTGGCGATGCGGTAAGCCTCACCCCCTACGGATGCTGGAACGGTGTTAGTGTAATCGACCAGCGAGTTCGTACCGCCCGCACCTGGACAGACCAGGTTCAGGAAGGTTGTTCCTGTTGAATAGGCTGCATCAAATGCTGCTGAGATGGTGGTTGGCGATGAACAGTTACGTCCGGTAAAGCCACCAGGACGATTGCCGCTGGTCACAAACGCACCACCATTTGCAATACCACCCTGGAGAAGAGCGTCTGACGTCGCGAATGGCGTGCCAGGACGGTCAAACTCATAGGCGGACCATTCGAGCTGATAGAAAGCTTCCAGGGAGATGTCGTAAGGCAGACCAATGGACCCATAAAGTGCCCAGACCGGCAGCAGACCTTCTTTGATCTCCACACCAGGACGGCGGAACGCCCCAACATCAATCGGTGCGATCGTGTTGATACCATTGAGAATGAAGGTCCCTTCACCCCAGTTGATCACCTGCTTACCAACGCGCAGGTTCAAGGGAAGGCCACCGACCTCATAGTCAGCTGAGACATAGAAGTCCAACAGGTCAATGTCGCGAGCAGCGTCTGTCTTGCCGCCTTCGTTCAACGCAAACCGTTCATAAGAACCGTCATCGTCGAGCACTGCGTCATAGAAAGAGCTGACCCGGGCAAAGAACTTGTAGTTCTCATAGTTGGCTTGGATGTCGTTGGTCATTTTGATGACACCCGACGTCAAATCGCCTTGGTCAAAGTTCAACCGACCGTCATCACCATTGATGGAGCCGGCGAACTTGTCTGCGCCAACTTCAGTGTCCAGTGTAACAGTCTGAGTGGGCGCACCAAGCGAAGCGACAGACGCAAGGCCAGTGATTGTCGTCACGTCGCCGGTATCTTCAACCGGGCCACCATTTGCTGTGGAAACAAACTTGTTGTTTCTTTCTGCAACACGCATCGCGACACCGGCCGAAACCGTCGTATCGAAGAATACCTGTACGCCACCGAAATTATATTCAAGCGCTGTTGCTGGCTGCACAGCCATCGCCGCGGTCATAATCGCGGCACTTGCAGAGAACATTGTTCTCCGTAGAGCTTTGCCCATTGGGTCCCCCCCTTTTTTGGCACTATCTGCGTGTCAAGAAGCCAGCTCACCTCACATAAGCAACTCCGAAAGGCACACGCAGTCCTTCTGGTAGTACGCAGATAACAAGAATGTCATTACATCTGTCAATTCGTAATTGTCAGTTATTATGACATGTTTGAATTCGTCTCAAATCTGCAACAGGTTTTCTAGACCTGGATATCTAATTGAAATTTAGGTTTCCGTTTTGAATAGCCGCTATTTATTTACTTTTTTGTCAATAAAAATTTATGCCGTCAATGGCCCAAGAGAAGCCCCTCCTCCACGTTTGTCATTATTACTGACATATCCTTTTTCCCGACAAATCTTACCGGATCTGACCATTTTGTTCGTGAAATGTCGGCAAAAGCTCGCGGTCGCCACCTTCATTCGCTATCTTGTGGTCCGAGATTCTGGCCCTGGGGGGGACAGAGGGGGAAAATTTGGAGGGGGAATGGCCGCGGAGCATAGCGACGGGCGATCCAATAGGGGTGTTCGCACCCATGAGCGCATAGTCATCGCGCTGTTTGAGCTGATCAAGGAAGGTAACCTTCAACCAAGAGGCGAAGAAATCGCAGAGCGGGCCGGCGTAGCGGTTCGCACGCTGTTTCGCCATTTTGACGATATGGAAGGACTCTTTGATAGCGCACAGGCATTCATGTCTGAGCAGCTTGATGTTGATCATGTTGTGCCCAAAATCGAAGGCACTCTAGAAGAGCGCGCACTTGCCTACGCCAAGGCGCGAGGCACCACTTATGAAGAGAACAGAAACTACCTGCTCTTCTACGTTTCTCGAGCTAAGACGGAAGAAGAGGCCAATGCGCTTCGCTCTGCTCATGCACAAAGCCAGAGATTGCGCCTTTGGTCGGCCGTGCCTGAAGTGGCCGCAGCGGATCCCGATGTAAGACATAGCGTAGAGGCCTTTTTCTCTTTTCAGATGTGGGATCAACTCCGCTTCAAACAAGGTTTGCCTGTGGAGACGTGCCATCGTGTCATCGCATCTTCTACCGTTACGCTACTTTCCAAAGAGACAGTCGCAAGCGTTGATGCTGTGTAGGGCATAAGACACTCGCACTCATTTTATGTGAGCGACCCGATATCCGTTACACCTTCGGTTTTGAGGTAGGTGGCCAAGTTCTTGTCGGGATCAGGTGGCACACGTTCGTTCAATACTTCCAGGTCGCGCATTCTGTCCGCCCTGAAAACCCGGAAATCTTTTCTGAGCTCACACCAACCAGGGACCGTCCATACCGCCCCATAAAACGAGAGGGTGAGCGGCCATATAGTGCGCATTGATGCCTTCCCCCCTTTGTCTGCGTAGGCGAACCGGATCTTCTTCTTATTGCGGACAGCACGGCGCACGCGTGCCAGGTCAATCACCACTTCTTCCTGGTAATGAGCAGGCGGAGCCATCACACCCAGCGCATCAAATTGTGCCTTCAGATCTCGCGGAAGCACGGCGCGCAGTTTAGCCAGCACTGCCTTTGACGCCTCTGCGAGCTCATCATCTCCCCAGGCAGCAACAATACGCGCGCCAAGAGCCAATGCCTCCGCCTCCTCTTCATTGAACATGAGCGGTGGGAGGTCGTATCCCTCTCGCAGGAGATAGCCAAGGCCCGCTTCCCCATCAATGGGAACCCGACTCGCCTGCAAATCTGCGATATCCCGGTAAATGGTGCGGATGGAGACTTCCATTTTTTCCGCGAGTTCAGCTGCAGTCACCACCCTGCGGTGGCGACGCAGATATTCGATAATGTCGAACAGTCGATCAGCACGTCTCATAATGTGCAGCCTCGCATATGGCTCCTGACACCAGGGTGTCAGGAGCGTGTCAGTATTCTCTCCTCACATCAAGCAAGACTCGCCCAGATTCGCATCGAGGAGACTGAAAATGATCCGCCTTCACACCTTCAAAGACTGCCTGCCCGGAACCCCAGATCCTTCCGGTTTTGTTGTTAAACTCATGACTGTTCTGCGATTGGCCGGTGTCGGGCATGAGCGGGTTGAGGTCGACAATCCAGCGAAAGGACCCAAAGGCAAGCTGCCCTTCATTGATGACAATGGGGTGGTCCTGGGTGACTCCGTCCTCATTCTGGAGCATCTCAGGAAAACCCGCGGTGTTGATCTCGATAGGCATCTCAGCCCGCTGCAGAAGGCGCAGTCTCACGCATTACAACGAATGCTCGAAGAACGTCTTTACTGGGCAACCGTCTTCAGCCGCTGGATGGAACCCGCGAACGCGAAGGTCGAGGACGAAATCTTCTTCGCTGACATTCCCTGGCCCATTCGAGGTTTCATCACACGGCAGGCACATAAGACTGTGGAGGCGGCCCTTCATCATCATGGTCTCGGCCGTCACAGCCGAGATGAAATCTATGCTTTTGGCATTTCTGATATTGAGGCACTGGCGCAAGTGCTTGGCGAGCAGGAATTCTTGTTTGGATCAAGCCCCAGCGTTGCCGACGCAACAGCCTTTGGGATGTTGGTCAACATTGTGGGCCCCAACATTCCAAGCCCCTTGAAAGATATGGTCGCAGCCAAACCCACCCTTATGGCCTATGTAGCCCGCATGCAGGCCCTGTTTGAAGGAGCGGCGCCAGGAGAAACTCTAAGAGCTGCTTGAGTTTGACGAAAACAGGCAGGCGGGACTGGCATTCCCGCCTGCTCAAGTGCACACTTCTGAAAAAGGGAGTGTGCGCATGAGCGACAATGAAAAAATCATTCGAGACTTTATCGCCGCCTGGTCACGGCTCAATGCTGAAGAACTCGCCAGTTATTTCACAGCCGACGGTGTCTATCACAATATGCCGACGGACCCTGTCGCAGGACGCGACAATGTTCAGGCCTTCATCGCGGGGTTTGCCAAAGACTGGACGGAAACCAACTGGGACATCCTCAATCTTGGAGTGCAAGGCGACAAGGTGATGGTGGAACGGCTCGACCGTACGAAACTCGGAGACAAGTCAGTAGACCTGCCCTGCTTCGGGATCTTTGAGATGGAGAATGGCAAAATCAAAGTCTGGCGCGACTATTTTGATATAGGCACCTATATGAACGCGCTGGCCTGACGCCAATAGAGCCGTTTCGATTTCGTCTCGTTTTCGAAGCATAAAAGTCTGCAACATTTATTGAAAACGCTCTAAGTCACGATGATGGCACCGCGTTTCGTTACAACAAGCGTGTGTTCGTATTGCGCCGCGAAAACACCAGGCGGTGTTGTGAGCGACCAACCATCATCAAGCTCAACCGCCTCAGTTGCGCCGGTTGACAGGAATGGTTCAATGGTGATGACGGCGCCGTGCCATAAGCGCCGTTTGTCTGCAGGATCATAATAACCCGGAATTGACCCAGGCTCTTCGTGCAATGAGCGTCCGACACCGTGGCTTGCCAGGTTTTCGATGATTGTATAGCCACCTTTGCGGGCAACCTGCTCAACAGTCCTCCCAATCACGTTGAGTTTTGACCCAGCCTTCACAGAGCGGATAGCTTTGTCGCGCGCAATACGTGTTGCTTTGCAGAGTGCTTCGTGGTCCGCCCGCGCCGGCGGCACAATGAAGCTGCCGCCAGTATCTGTAACAAACCCATTTTGTTCAGCTGACACATCAATGTTGACCAGATCGCCGGCCTCAATGATCTGATCGCCCGGGATGCCGTGGGCACAGACTTCATTGATGCTGATGCAGGTGGCGCCGGGGAAATCATAAGTGAGTTCTGGCGCTGAGCGTGCCCCTTCGCGTTCAAGAAGTTCCCGACCATAGGCGTCAAGTTCAGCGGTTGTCATGCCGGGCTCCATGTAGGCGCCCATCGCTGCGAGCGTCTCTGACACCACACGGCCGCACTTCTTTAAGCCCTCAAGCTCATCCTCGGATTCAACTGTCATCGGTTTCGCTCCTGCGTGTTAGTGCGCTTCGTCCCAATTGTCAGCCGCCCGCGCATCCACTTCGAGAGGCACAGAGATGTCGACGGCAGGCACTGCAGCACCGATCATGACTTTAGATACAAGCGCACAGGTCTTCTCAGCTTTCTTCTCCGCCACTTCGAATATGAGTTCGTCATGCACCTGCAGGAGCATCCGTGCGTCGAGCTTGGCTTTCTTCAAAGCGTCAGGCATGCGGATCATAGCGCGACGGATCACGTCGGCGGCCGACCCCTGGATGGGCGCATTGATCGCGGCACGCTCAAGAAATGCGCGGTGTGCACCGTTCTTGGAATTAATCTCCGGTAGATGGATACGGCGGCCGAAAATGGTTTCTACGTAGCCCTGCTCATGGGCCAGGGCTTTGGTCTCATCCATGTAAGTGCGGATGCCGGGGAAGCGCTCGAAATAGAGATCGATATACTCAGCCGCTTCGCCCCGACCGATGCCAAGCTGGTTCGCCAAGCCGAACGCAGAGATGCCATAAATGATCCCGAAATTGATCGCCTTTGCCCGCCTGCGAATGGACGGCTCCATGTCGGCCACGGGGACATTAAAAATCTCCGAAGCCGTCATTGTGTGAATGTCGATGCCGTCAGCAAAAGCCTGTTTGAGTTGGGGCACATCTGCGATGTGAGCCACCAGACGCAGCTCAATCTGGCTGTAGTCGGCGCTGATAAGCTTGTTGCCTTTGTCGGCAACAAAGGCGGTCCGTATTCTTCGCCCGTCCTCGGTACGAACAGGAATGTTCTGCAGGTTAGGCTCGGTTGAGGCCAGACGCCCGGTGCTGGTGGAGGCCATTGAATAGGACGTATGGACGCGGCCGGTATCGGGATGAATGAATTCAGGCAGCGCATCGGTGTAGGTGCTTTTCAGTTTTGCAAGACCACGCCACTCCAGGATTTTCACCGGCAGGTCATGTCCGCTCGCGGCCAGATCATCCAGTGTGCTTGCGTCAGTTGACCAAGCCCCGGTTTTTGTTTTCTTGCCGCCAGGCAATCCCATTTTGTCGAAGAGAATTTCACCAAGCTGTTTGGGTGAGGCGATATTGAACGTCTCGCCGGCGAGCTCGTAAACTTCCGCTTCGATCGCCCCCATCTTCTGCGCAAACTCACCAGAGAGCCGCGAGAGGACCGCTCGGTCCACCTTGATGCCATGGGCTTCCATTTCGGTCAGCACAGGAACCAGCGGTCGCTCAAGCGTTTCGTAGAGTGTGGTCTTCGCTTCTGGAACGAGACGCGGCTTCAGCAGTTTGTAAAGACGCCAGGTGATGTCAGCGTCTTCGGCAGCATAGGCTGTCGCCTTGTCGATAGGCACTTTATCAAAGGTGATCTGCTTCTTGCCTGTGCCCGCAACTTCCTTAAAGGGAATTGGTTTGTGGCTGAGATGAATTTCAGAGAGCTCGTCCATGCCGTGGCCGTTACGCCCAGCATCCAGCGCGTAGGATAGAAGCATTGTGTCGTCCACGGGCGCGAGGTTGATGCCATGGTTCTTTAGAACCAGAAGATCATATTTGATGTTTTGCCCGATCTTTCGCACGGACGTTGCTTCCAGCATCGGCTTCAGCGCAGCGAGCGCTTCTTTCAGAGGTATTTGATCTGGGGCTCCGTCACCAAAGTCGAGCCCTTCGCCTGAGCCATGCTGCAGTGGCACATAGCAGGCTTTACCAGGTTCGGTGGCCAGACACACCCCAACGAGACGCGCCTGCATGGCATCAAGCGAGTCTGTTTCTGTGTCGACCGCAATCTCACCCTGATCAAATGCCGCGTCGATCCATGGCTTAAGCGCGTCAAGCGTCGTGATCGTCTCATAAGTGAGATTGCCCAGACCCTTGTCGAGTCCAGTTTCAACAATGCCGGGCGTTCCACCCCTCTTTGTTTCGGTCGGTGCAGAGCCTTCAGACTTTTTGGGCGCAGGTGCTGCGCCATTGTCATAAGCGCCCGTCGCCTCAATTGCGTCCCCATCCACATCAAACCGTTCAGCGACACGGCGGGTGAGTGTGTTGAATTCCATGTCCTTAAAGAACCCAATCAGCGTCACCGGGTCTGGGTCCCGCAAACCGAAGGTCTCCATCGCTTCTTCAACCGGTACGTCTTGAGCAAGCGTCACCAGCTGCCGCGAAATGCGCGCCTGGTCGGCAAACTCAATCAAATTCTGCCGACGCTTAGGCTGTTTGATTTCTTCAGCACGCTCCAGCAGCGTTTCCACATCGCCATATTCGTTGATCAACAGTGCAGCCGTTTTCACTCCAATGCCCGGAACACCAGGAACATTGTCCGCACTGTCACCGGCAAGTGCCTGGACGTCGATCACCTTCTCTGGACCAACGCCAAACTTCTCTTCCACCTCTGCGGGACCGATGGTGCGATACTTCATCGTGTCGAGCATGTCGACCTCACCGCCCACCATCTGCATCAGGTCTTTGTCAGAGGACACAATGGTTACTCGCGCGCCAGCATCCCGGGCCTGTGCGGCATAGGTCGCGATCAGATCATCGGCCTCGTACCCCATCATCTCAATTGAGGGCACAGAAAAAGCGCGAACTGCATCGCGGATCAGTCCGAATTGAGGGACCAGGTCTTCGGGTGCTGGAGGACGGTGCGCCTTATACTCTCCATAGATTTCATTCCGGAAAGTTTTGCCAGAAGCATCAAAAATGACGGCGAGGTGGGTCGGCTCGAATTCGTCTTTCGTGTCTTCAATGAGCTTATAGAGCATGTTGCAGAAGCCATGGACGGCACCTACCGGCAGTCCATCGGACTTGCGCGTAAGTGGCGGCAACGCGTGATAGGCGCGGAAAATATAGCCAGATCCATCGACCAGAAAGAGATGGTCCCCCTTGCCCAGCGGCTTTTCTGTCCCCATCTTTCCGGCTTCAGCCGGTGCTTCTTTTTGCTTCTTCTTCGCCGCCATACCACCCGCCTTGTTGCTCTTCACGGTTCTTCACCGTTAAGACCGGCAATATGGCATTATGGCCGCGGCCACGGAAGGGTGTAGAACACTGAAGGCGACGATGAGCGGCCCGCAGAATGGCCGAGACCTGGGAGAAAACGAATGGCGCACGGAATCACAGACGATACAGAGGTTGCCGAAGTGCCTGCTCCGCGTGAACCGGCGCCGGGCGGCAATCAGCCTGCTGCCATCGAAGCCAATAATCTTCGCAAGGTCTACAAGGCCGCCAATGGCCAGCCTGCCAAAGAGGCACTGAAAAGTCTCAATCTCTCCATACCTCGCGGGTCGTTTTTCGGACTGCTTGGACCTAATGGCGCTGGCAAGTCGACCTTCATCAATATCCTAGCGGGCCTGGTCATGAAGACGTCTGGTTCCGCCACTATTTGGGGCTTTGACACAGACGTCAATCCGCGCCAGGCACGGGCGTCCATCGGTATCGTGCCGCAGGAGCTCAATATTGACCCGTTCTTCACGCCCTATGAGGCAATGGAGCTGCAGGCGGGTCTCTATGGTGTTCCGAAATCTGAACGCCGCACGATGGAAATTCTGCAGGCGATGGGGTTGGAAGACAAAGCAGATGCCTATGCCCGCACACTCTCCGGCGGCATGCGGCGACGGCTCCTGGTCGCCAAAGCCATGGTCCATAATCCACCCATTCTGGTGCTCGATGAGCCGACGGCAGGCGTTGATATTGAGCTTCGGCGCCAGCTTTGGGAACACATCGAGGAGCTACATGCGCGGGGCACAACAGTGGTTTTGACCACCCACTATCTGGAAGAGGCGCAGGCGCTGTGCGACCAGATCGCAATCATCAATCATGGCGAGGTGGTCGCTTGCGAATCCACACCGGATCTGCTGGCTCGAATTGACGAAAAACGTGTTGTTATTCGCCCGGCGACACCCCTCTCTTCTGTGCCTGCTTCGCTTTCTGCCCGCGGGGCGGTGCTTCGTGATGATGGGGATCTGGCGCTTGTTTACAATCCGGACGTGGATTCCATGTCGGCCCTGCTCGCCGATATCGGCGCGGCTGGTATTGAGATCGCTGACCTGTCGACGGAAGAAGCTGCGCTTGAAGACGTTTTCCTACAGCTCACATCAGGAAAATAGGGCAACGCTCCCTGCTCTAGGAAGCAACTTCTGCGAAGGCCTGATATTCCAGGTCCGGAAAATGTTCCATATCTGACTGCCGGATAGACACGGTCTCAATCAGGATCATATTGACTGGCCCACCCTCGACACCCAAGGGGAGTGCCAAGCCTTCTACGCTCGCAGCGGGATTTCCCGGCAATCGCGCCTGCGCAAAAAAGCGCATGGGACGCTTGTGTTCGACCAAGGCGCTCAGAGCTGCAGATACAAGCTTCGCAGAGCCTGCTGGAAGCAAGTCATCAAGCAGAGCGCCGCGATGATCAGAGCCCAAAAGATCATCAATCCCGGTCCCGGAGAGACGCACACTGAATTGCGGACCTTCATTCTCCTCAGTGACCACGTTCATGAGCGCCAAGCGCGGCAGATGGGTTACCAGATCTCCCGGCGAGATATCAATGCGGGCAGGCATGTCTCGCTCTGCGCACTTGTCTTGCCAATATGCCAGGAGGTCCTTCAATCGCCGATCAACCAGGTCGATGGCAGGATCAACAAACAGGTTTAGGGGTTTTAACTGCAATGCCTTCGCCAAAACCGATCACCCTTCTCAACGCCCACTACTCTCTCTGTGCTGTTACAGAGAAACGTACAAGCCGTGAATTTAGGCAATATCGGTCAGACTGTCATTAAGCGGAATGCCGTTTCTCCAGCAAAATCGCGATCACAAGACCGGCTGCCACAATCGAGAAACCGACCACACCGATATTAAGGCCGACGACCGTCTTTTCTGATCCGTCTATGTATTTCATCGAGCCGCCGTAAGTATTTCTAATAAGAAATGCGAACAGAAAACCGCCTGTAATCAACAATCCTATTATTGCCGATTGTATTACTTCCCGCTTTACCCAGGTCAACCAAAGCACCAAACCTGCTAGGCCTGTATTCGTCATCAGTTGCCAGACCTCATGAATGAGCGCGTGAGGTGTCCAGGCTGGGTTGAATACATGCGTATCGTTTATTTCGAGAAAGGGAACACCCAGGCCCCATACGAGAGCCCCGAATGTCACCAGAAAACGACTGACCATAAGGTATGCCTTTCAAACAGCGATATTGACAGTGTCAATTTAGATCATATATGGACATTGTCAATATCAAAACCTATGCTGAATCCATGTCCACCACCCCCACCTACCACCACGGCAACCTGCGTGAGGCCATTCTGGAGGCAGCGTTTGGGCTTTTGGACGAGGACGGCGTTGATGGCGTGACAATCCGCGCCGTCGCCCGGATCATTGGTGTCGCCCATTCCGCTCCCGCCAACCATTTCAAAACGCGCAAAGCCCTGCTGACGGCACTGGCAACGCGCACGTTTGAGGAGCTCACGCTCGCTATTCGTAAAGGGGTCCAGCAAGGATCTGGGGACCGCCGTGAGAGGCTGAAAGTCTTCGCCGACACGGTCATTTCTTTCGGGCTCGCCGAGCCAAACCGATACCGACTGCTCTGGCGGCCCGATTGTCTGATCGTCGATGATCCGGACCTGTTGGCACAGATGGACGCGCTCTACGAACCGCTGATTGACCTGTTCGAACAAGGCAATCAGAACGGTCAAATGAGCGCGGAAACAGCGGGGATCGCTCTTTGGTCCCTGGTGCATGGCTATGTATCGCTTCGCCTGGACGGTAACCTTATCGCCCTTGATGATGAGGTATCTGGGGAGCCGCGCGAGCGTGCTATTGTGGACGCACTGCTCGGCGGGATTGCCCCTAAATAGCTTCGTCGACGTCACCCGGAGATGTCATCGACGCAGCAAACTGGTCCATTGATATGTGGGGACGAACGGGGTACGTTCCGCCGCATGCGCTGGTGCCAAAACGCACTTTGTACCGGAGCACCCGTAGCTCAGCTGGATAGAGCGCTGCCCTCCGAAGGCAGAGGTCGCACGTTCGAATCGTGCCGGGTGCGCCATAAAATCAATGACTTAGCAGACATAGGGATTATCCTAAATTGGCCCCGGAAGCAGTCCGGAAGCAAATGTGTGTGCCCTGAAAACGTTCGGGATGATCCACTGCACCGTTTAAGTTCGCAAAGACAACGGTCAGAGATCCCAACAGGGTTTATCGAAGATGCGGGGCCGCTGGGTTTGCTGCGAACTAGACAGCGCTAGGGTTCGACAGCTTGAGATGAGCGGACTATTCTCCTCCCAACTGATACCCTTGAGAACCTGACACCCAAGCGCCCGACGACAGGGCCTCTCGTCCGCTCGAAAAAAATTTGCACAGATGAATCTTGTTTCAAAACTCAAAGCACGCTTTGACCGCTCTGCGAGACAGGCAGCGATACCAGATGGAGTGATAGCCTATGCCATCGGTGATATTCACGGCCGTGCTGACTTGCTTGAGGACCTGCTTTCTCAGATCACATCTTATGCCGAAGGCTCCGCTGCAGAGCGACGGGTGCTCATATTCCTCGGTGATTATGTCGACCGCGGCTGGCAATCCAAAGAGGTTCTGGAGAGACTTACCAGTCTCAAATTAGATGGCTTTGAGACGGTCTTCCTGAAGGGGAACCATGAAGAGGCCCTGCTCTCATTCTTGGCCGATCCGCAGTTCCTAGAGAGCTGGCGCCAATATGGCGGGTTAGAAACCCTTCACGCCTATGGGCTCAAGGACCTCAACTTCCGGGCAGACGAAGACTATCTCAAGCAAGTGCACGCTTCTTTCATTGAGGGCTTCCCCCCAGAGCACCGACGGTTTCTGGAACGATTGCCTAGCAGCTATGAGTTAGGGGGGTATCTATTCGTCCATGCCGGTGTTCGCCCTGGCGTCCCCCTTGATCAGCAGGAAGAGCGAGATCTGCGCTGGATCCGCGATGAGTTTTTGGAATCCCGCATGAACTTTGGAAAGCGGGTCGTCCATGGTCACTGCCCGGAAGAAGAGCCACAGGTGCGGGCCAATAGAATTGGCGTGGATACCGGCGCCTATATTACAGGCGTGCTCACCGCAGCAGTCCTGCAGGGAACAGAAGTTTCTTTCCTGCATACATAAAAAGGCGCCCCACAATGGAGGCACCTTCTCAAAGTCTTTTAGATAGCGAATATTTCCGCTGACTACATTTTCAGTATGAGCGAGAGCCCAACAACACTCTTGTCATAGTCCTGACCGATCGCAGAAGAGTCCCGGCTGGTATAATCATATCCGAGTTCCAGATCAGCATTCCTGTTCACCAGATACTGCACGCCTACACCGGCAGAGATGGTTTCATCATCCCGCGTAATGCCTTCAAATTCCACGTCCAAGTAAGACGCATCTGCGATCAAAATAATGTTCCGCTGCAGTTCGTGTGCGATGCCGACTTCATAAGTGGTGTCCAGGTGGCCCGAAGAACCTGCTGAAGACGACTCTTCAACGCTGCGGTTGATCCCAGCTGTCACCGTGGTGAGTTCGCTTGCGTACCACTCCCCGTTCAACCCGAAGTCAATGCCGTCCACTTTCTGGAAGCCAACCTGGTCATATTCCTGCTCGAGATAGCCTAGGAATGCCTCACCCCGAATGAGATTTGTGAAGTCAAAGGCTGCACCAATGCCAACATCATAGCCATTTGAGTCTCGGTTCACAGCGACGGCTGGAGGCTGCTGGTCATATTCACGCGTGTTGTAAGACCCTGCCACGAAGATGCTTGTGTCGGGCGACACGTCGTAGCTCAAGCGAACAGGGATCTCTAGCTTCTCGTAATCACGGAAATCCTGATCAATAACCCCGCCGCCGATTGCCGCGTCATCGTCATAATCGTTTTCCGTGTAGCGCGCACCAACAGATGCCGTTAGACGGTTGAAGCGTTGATTGAACGTGATGCCTGCATTGAAGACATTATACTCTGTAGGCTCGATGCCGCCAGCAACACGGTTTGTGGAAGTCCGGTCTTCGGTCAGCTCGTCATAGCCGACATTTGCCTGGATCTGAGTGAATTGGCTGACATCAAGTGTGCCGTCTGCTGCGACGCCCCAATCGAAACGATCCTCTGATGTGTCAGACGAATAGAAGCGCGAGTCTGTATAGCCGTTGAAGTTCAATTCGTGACGGCCGAAATCACTTTCGATCGAAACGCTTGGGCTTACACCGTAATAGATGTCGCTGTCTGTATTGTTCTGTGTACCAAACACATTGTCATCATAGGTCACGCCAAGCTCAAGCTCCGGATAGAGCATGAATGACCCAGCCCGGATCCCGACGGCATCAAACTCAGGACGCTCGCGGTCCAGCACGTGCGTACCGCGCTGATCAGCAATTGCAGGAAAGCCATCTTCCGCCAAAGCGGGAGAAGAGATCGCGATTGTTGTCGCCAAGGATGTGGCGATTAAGGTTAGTGCGGATACTCGATTAGAACTATTCATGACGCCCTCTATTTCTCCAGCGCTCTCGTGGCGCTTACTGGAGACCCCGATATGGAACTTACTGACCCAGATGCACCCGGAGGCCAATTCAGCCTGGGCTCGATGCATCGTTTGTGCTGCCTGTATTCGTGCCACCATTGCCAGTCACGGTATTTCCGAGATCGCCACCAGCATCTTCTCCGCCGTCACCACCTGTGCCGCCGCCAGATCCGGTATCTCCACCGCCTGTCGTGCCAGATGTAAAGCTCGCCTGAAGTGCTGGTGTCGAGGAACTTGCCACGGCTGCGGTCACAGAGGCAGCAGCCGTTGGGTTGGTTGCCGCCAGCGCATTTGACTGAACCGCGAGGGCCGAGCCGATCGCCGCCTGTACAGCAGGACTTGCCGATGCCGCCGCTGCGATCGCCGCTTGCGCCGCGGCAAGCTCATCACCTGCAGCCGCACCGGTCAAAATTGCCGCCAAAGCTGCTTCAAGTGCTGCGCCACCATTCGGATTAGCCACGATTGCCGCCGCGATGTCACTTGCCACATCCGCTTTCGCAGGCACAGCCGCAAATGAAACAAAAGTTAGAGCTGTTAATGCAGCAATGAATGTACGTCTGAACATTATACAATCCCCAGTTTGGTGCGCTTTTCATACTTGCGCGAGATCTGGGCAGAAAACAGCCCGATCAATCTATCGTCAGAAAGCCTGACTTTGGAAAACATCATACCTTTGAATCACTTAGCTGGGAATCCACAACTTACCGATCTTCATGAATCTTTCACCATGATACCCATTCGCCACACGATGATCGGTTTCATATGCGTTAACCATCATTTCGATCAGAAATAACGCTCCGGAATCCGGATTACATCGCCTGGATAAATAGCTGTCCCTTGAGAAGCAGGCATTTCAATCTCATCTGCGGTCCCCTTGCGGGTGATCATTACCTTTTGCGTATTAGCCCGGTAGGTGTATCCCCCGGCGATCGCCACAGCCCTTACCGCATGCATACCACTGATATAGGGGAATTCTCCGCCGTCTTTGACCTCGCCGACAATGTAGAAGGGTCGGTAGTTAAGAACCTCAACGTTGACGCGAGGGTCAACCAGGTATCCCTCCGTCAGCTTCGCTGCGATTGCCTTTTCCAGCTCCACCACGGTGAGCTGGAATGCATCCAATTGCCCAATCAGGGGCATAGAAAATGCCCCAGACCCGTCAATTTCAAACTCCCCAGAGAGGTCCGGCTCACCAAAAACAATTACCCTGAGCTCATCTCCAGCGCCCAGGCGGTAGGCTTCCGCAAAATTTTGACCCGATGGCTGAACATCTGCAGGCGCCATAGGCACGGGCCCCTGGCTCGCACAAGCTGCCAGGCCCATTGCCACGGCAAACACGGCGATGAGCGCACCAGGCTTCCTCATTCGTGTAAAAACCCCCAGAAAACCTCTGGTTTCGTCCAACATTGGGCAACCCTCACAGATACCAAGTTCATGATTGATTAAGCAGCAGACTATCTCTCACACGCTCGGCGGCAACAAGCCATAAGCGTCCCGCAATCACAATTTTTCGCAGTTATCCCTAACGCGCGCACCTCGCCGCCCAACCAGAGCCTGGTCCGCGTCTATGCCGAGTGCCGGTCATTAAAATGTGACTCAATTTCATCTAAAACAAATATAAAAACTCCTCTTTATTGTATTTAAATCCGAACACCAAGTCTTATTAAATATAAATTCCTGTCTGCCCTAATAGCCACCATTCGATCAACTCGACATTGGTGGAAGACATGGGAAAGAATACTTGGATAGCTCTTTTTGCAGTGGTCAGCACGCTCGGCGCCTGCGCGCAAAACGACATCAGACCCACGGTAAGAATTAGCCCCCCCATCGCCCCAGAAAGCACAGCGATGGCAGAGGCAACAGTGACAATGCCACCGTCTGGATATCTCGACTATTGTATGCGCAATCCAGCGGAGTGCCCTTCAAGTGCTCGCGATGCGACGCATCCGGAGCCAATGACGCCTTTGCGCTGGGCAGAGCTCGATCGAGTCAACACCATGGTCAATGCATCTGTGCGTTATGTGACAGACGCCAGCCTGTATAGCAGACAAGAATATTGGACCTACCCCAACGGTCGCGGGGATTGCGAGGACTATGTCCTGGCAAAACGCAAAATGCTGCTCGATCGTGGGTGGCGCGCAGAAACGCTCCTCATCGGGGTTGCCCTTGACCTGGAGGGGCTGAGGCATGCGGTACTCATCGCCGCGACTGACAAAGGCGACTTCGTTCTCGATAATCAACTCGAGCAGGTCGTGGCTTGGCAGGAGACCGGATACACTTGGGAAAAACGCCAGACTGCCGCCAACCCCAACATTTGGGTCGCGTTGACGGGTGACGCGGCTGCCCCTGAACCATTCGAGGCGCCTGCTACGCAACCCATTCTGGTTGCAAACGCACATGGAGCGGAATCCAAGCCCGAGGTCGGCACCGCAGCTCCAGCACATACAATAAGGCAAGACGCAGAACACGCTGAAAGCACGCCAGCGCTGTTTGCCAGCACTACAGATGCAATATTGACAATACCAACCCCGAAGCCACGTCCCTTGCTCACGGCACGCCCTGTCAGCGCTGACACATTTTCTCTTTCTTACACGACCGAAACACCAGTGATTGACACTGCAGAACGCGGCGGTGCCATCAATGGTGCCTCGTGAGACATGAACTCTTCCAAACTCTTGTTTTGTCGCGCTCCCTGCAACCACGTTGTCTATCGAAAGTTTGCTGGTGACTTAAGCTTGCTTCACGTCGCATGAATGTCACCTGGAACACCTAAATCCTGCCCCATCATGGAGTTCGTTGTATTTCGCCTGAATCTCCGTGTTCGCTGTCGTCGCCCATTTCAATGCATCTAATCGCACGCTACATTTTTCCAGAAAGCTCACCAAATGAGCAATTAACGAATAATGAAATTCACCTGTCGATCTGGTTAGACCATATATGCTAAATCATCGACTGTGGGTTCGCCGATGGCGCTCACCGTCACCCAACTCAAACCGAGTTTTCAGAAGAAAATGAAAAAAGTTGCACTGATAACTGGTGTCACCGGCCAAGACGGATCGCATCTTACTGAGCTCTTACTATCAAAGGATTATGAGGTGCATGGCGTTAAACGTCGCGCCTCATCATTCAATACTGAACGCATTGATCATCTCTACCAAGACCCCTTGGAAGAAGAGACGAATTTCTATTTGCACTATGGTGACCTCACCGACACCTCAAACCTCATTCGGTTGGTGCAAGAAGTACGTCCGAGCGAAATCTACAATCTTGGTGCGCAAAGTCATGTGCAAGTTAGCTTTGAAGTGCCTGAATACACCGCGAATTCAGATGCTTTGGGAACCATCCGCCTGCTGGAAGCAATTCGCATACTGAAACTCGAAGCCGATACGCGCTTTTATCAAGCCTCCACTTCGGAGCTCTACGGAAAAGTACAGGAAGTCCCCCAGACAGAAACAACCCCCTTCTATCCGCGCTCACCTTATGCAGCCGCGAAGCTATATGCTTATTGGATTACCGTTAACTACCGCGAAGCCTATGGCATGCACGCGTCCAATGGAATCTTGTTCAACCACGAGGGTCCACGCCGTGGAGAGACTTTTGTTACCCGCAAAATCACGCGGGGTGTAGCCGCCATCCATCACGGACGACAACAAAAACTTCATCTAGGCAACCTTGACGCTAAACGTGATTGGGGTCATGCGCGTGATTTTGTTGAAGGTATGTGGCGGATCCTTCAACAAGAAGAAGGAGGAGACTATGTATTGGCAACCGGCGAGACCCATACCGTTCGGGAATTTGTGGAACTGTCCTTTGCTGAAATAGGACGCCAAATCAACTGGCGCGGAACTGGCGTAGAAGAAGAAGGTTTTGATCCTGCAACTGGCGACGTACTCGTCGCGATCAATCCACGCTACTTTCGGCCCACAGAAGTTGACTTGTTGATAGGCGATCCAACAAAAGCGCGGCAAGAGTTGGGTTGGAAGCATAGCGTCGCGTTTGCCGACCTTGTGAAGGAGATGATGGCACACGACCTTTCAGACGTCGCAGCAGAGCGAAACAGAGTTTCAGGGAACGATTGATATGTCTGAGCAAATTTACCCACTTGCAGGAAAGCGTGTTTTTGTTGCCGGACATCGCGGCATGGTCGGCGCCGCTCTCGTTCGACGACTTGAAAGCGAGGACTGCGAAATCATCACAGCCACGCGCGATGAACTTGATTTGATCCGCCAATCAGAGGTTGAGAAGTGGGTCGCAGACGTTCGGCCACAAGTTGTTCTGATTGCCGCTGCAAAAGTCGGCGGCATTATTGCTAACGACACCTATCCAGTGGATTTTCTCTGGAACAACATGATGATCGCGGGGAATCTGATTAAGGCTTCCCATGACAATGACGTTGAAAAATTGACTTATCTCGGCTCGTCCTGCATCTATCCAAAATTCGCACCTCAACCAATTCCGGAGGGTGCGCTCCTAACCGGCGAGCTGGAACCAACCAATGAATGGTACGCGGTTGCGAAAATAGCTGGCTTGAAGTTGTGCCAAGCCTACCGGAGACAGTACGGCCGTGACTACATATCAGCTATGCCGACGAACCTTTACGGCCCTGGTGATAATTTTGACCTGACAAGCTCGCATGTGATCCCTGCCCTTATGCGAAAAGCGCATGAAGCCAAATCTGCGAAAGCTGCATCAATGGAAATCTGGGGCAGCGGAACGCCACGTCGTGAGTTCTTGCACGTTGACGACTGCGCTGATGCAATCGTGCACCTAACTCAATCCTATACTGGCGCAGAGCACGTCAATGTCGGGTCCGGGATGGATGTGACCATTGAGGAATTGGCACGCACGGTAATGAAGGTCGTGGGGTTTGAAGGTGATCTCACCAAGGACACAAGCAAGCCTGACGGAACACCGCGCAAACTGATGGCCGCGGACAAGATCCGAAGCCTAGGGTGGGCGCCCTCGATCCCGTTGGAAGAAGGACTCGAAAGTGCCTACAAATGGTTCCTTGGGAACTGTGCTTGAATAATTCGCTAATATCTCAAATTGACGGAATTGGTCTACAAGCCCCTCGCGCTAAGCGTCCTGAAACCAATCTCATCATTTTGCGAGCAGACCTAGTACATCCCAGCATGCCGCATTTGTCCCCGCAATAGATGCTCAGCTTCTTTAGGATGGCCACGCTAGTTATTTACCGAAACCAACCGAATTTCTCCGGAACTGGCAGCACAATTCAATTCAGGACCAAAACTGTTTCATACGCCAATTTGAGGTAACCGTATCATCGTTAAATGGGCAGGTCTCCATTGCGTTGACGGTCAAAAAGTACACTGGGAAAATGAAGCTTATGCCTAATCACTGGACCGAAATTAATCATGTCTGGATTGGCGGGACAAGGGCAGCAGTAGCCACACGTCGGCAGCTGGTACAGGCAATGGTCAACGATAGTCTGGCAGCAAGGGGCACGCAAAAGCTCCATGCTCGAACGGTTTTCGATACCAACGGACACGGTATATCTTTAAATGCCAAAGACTCTTCATTTCACGAAGCCCTGCTGCAGGCAGACATTGTTCATGTTGATGGCGGGTTTTTGGTTGCCGCATCTGCGTTGTTTTGCAAAACACGCATACCTGAGCGCTCAGCGACCACCGACCTAATCCACGATGCGGCATTTGAAGCGGCGAACAAAGGTATTTCTTTCTATCTACTCGGCGGCCCAGATGGCTTGGCAAAAGAAGCAGCGGCAACTTTACAAGAGACGTATCCAAAATTGCGCATTGCGGGAACACACCATGGGTATTTTTCTGCAGATGAAGAACGGGACGTGATAGAGGATATCAATGAAAGCGGTGCAGATGTAGTATGGGTTGGTCTTGGCAAGCCGCACGAACAGTTATTCTGTTGCAGAAATTCGGCGAACCTTAGCGTAGCTTGGCTCGTCACATGCGGTGGATGCTTCAATTATATCACTGGAGATTACCCGCGCGCACCAACTTGGATGCAAAGGTCAGGATTTGAGTGGCTACATCGCATGATGACAAATCCGAGACAACTATTCTGGCGGTATCTTTCATCAAACCCTCACGCCCTATGGCTTACGTTGAGGTTTCGAGGAAAACCAGCGCCAGGCACAAAAACACCAGCGGACTTTTAATCACATGCCCATATTCTCCATTGTGACTGTCTGCCGCAACAATCTGTCTGGCCTAAAGCGTACCCACGCCAGCGTTGTGCAGCAAACCGGTCAGGATTATGAGTGGATCGTGGTGGACGGCGCATCCACTGATGGTACGGTCGAGTGGCTCGACTCAGCGGTATCTCTTCCTGAATTTGCATATATCTCAGAGACCGACGAGGGATTGTATGATGCAATGAACAAGGGATCTGAGATGGCTCAGGGCGACTATATCATTTACATGAATTCTGGGGACGAGTTCGCATCAGATAGCATACTCGCTGACACTACCTGGCACCTGGACAATTGGGCCGGGTCGAGCAGTGACGTAGTTTATGGGGACTCCATAGAAGAAGACGCTTTGCACCAGAAGCTATCAAAACGATCACTCTCACATAAAAGAGTTTGGTACTCCATGTTCGCTCACCATCAAGCGATTTTCTATCGGAGAGATAAGCTACCTGCCCCTGCTTACAACACCGAATTCTCTGTTGCCGCGGATTGGGCGTTAACGGCCAAACTCTACGTCGAAGGGGCTAACTTTCGCCGCTTGCCTTTCGCGGTTTGCGTATTTGAACGAGGCGGCCTATCTCAATCATACGACAAGGGAATTGTAGCTCGCATCCGACGGGAGCGTCTTCAAGTGTACGACCAGGTGTTTCAGTACTCGCGGCTCCGTACCGGGCTAATCCTCCTTATCAAAGAGGCCGCGGAACAGCTGAGAGAACGCCTTCCAGGTTTGTATGATCGTTTACGTTTTCGGCGGTCCAAGGGAGCGCGACCCATATGAAAATCTTGTTTCCCGCAAGCCACTGGGCATCAAATATTGGCAATCCATTTTTTACGCTGGGCGTGAAGTATGCTGTCGAAAAAGCGGTGCCGGAAGCTGAGGTAATTCAGACTGCGGGCAACCCTATTTTACCTATGAAACTAAAAGGCAGGGCGAGACGGCAGGCCTTCAACTATTCTGAATACGTTGGAGACGTTGATGCCGTAATGTTCGCAGGCCCGATGTTTGATAGAAATTTTCGCCAATTCTACGAGCCGGCCTTTAAGGCAGCTCAAGAGGACAGGATTCCTATATTCTTGGTTTCAGCTGGCGGCATGCAATATGATCAGCAGGAAATTAATCATTGTCGAGCAATGCTACAACAGTATAAACCACATATGCTGTTAACACGGGATGCTCCAACGTTCGACGCGTATGGAGACCTTGCACATCACTCCTTAGACGGTATCTGTGGCGCATGGTTCTCGCCGGACTACTATCCCGGCTATGAAACACGCCGGGTGGAACCATATTGTACCAGTGTTTTTGATTTTCGCCCGGAGCCTCGTTCTGAAACCTTAGCTGACGCACTTGAAGAACAACCACAATTGTCAGGCCGCGCCTACTCAAACTCAAGAATTAGGGCGAGAATTGGCAGAACACTTGATAGAGGTGGCCCCAGTCTTGTCTCTAAGCATCTAATTGTACGGCCTTGTCATAGGCCCGCAAATCACCCCCTGACCATTTTTACAAAACCGAATACCTTCGCCGCATATACTCCCTATGGGTATCTAAACCTATACCGAAATACAAAAGTTACGATTACCGACCGGCTGCACGCAGCAGTCGTGACATTAGCCTATGGCAATCCGGCATATTTGTTTCTGCGATCAAAACGCAGTCATCTGCTAGCCGCCGTCGGCGTTGAATATGCCCCGGGAAAGCGGCTTGAGTTAGACCAAGCCTACCTTGCGTCGAGGCGGGAGAATGTTATCCACTTCCTTGGCAAAGCGATATCAGCAAGCTGTGCGACCGGCGGGCACAATCTGTGATTCAGAGGTTTATCTCGGGACTTCTCAGTTCATCAGCGAGCCGACTTTTCGCACTTGTCGTAGCTCTCGGATTAAATGTGGTGATGACAAGGAACCTGGACCAAGAAACCTACGGGTTTTTCGGCGTCCTTATGTCGCTCATGGTTATTTTGGTTGTCCCCGCCACAGCTGGCTACCAGATCTCCATTGTTCGTCTTGCTGGGCAGGCGTCCTCCAACAAGAACATTGATCGCTTTTCGGATGATTTGTGGGCGGCATTTCTAACAACTTTGGCGGCAGGGATTTTCGTTTCTTGTCTATTTTATTGGAGTTCTGGTTATTTCCTTCCATCGCTTGATGGGGAGATGGTCAACGCACAGGTCGTATGGTTAGCGGTGCTATTACTCCTTTTAATGTCATTGAATGTACTATTTTCAGAGGCATTGCGTGGCCTAGGGTGGATCGGTTGGGCTGCAAGTTTGACAGGCCTTGGTCAACATGGTGGTGCAGTGCGCGTCACCATTATGCTTCTTGCCTCACTTCTTGTGGTGAGTGTTGATCATTTTACGCTCGTGTCGTTGCTTCAGATTGCGGTTTTTGGCTCCTTTGTAGTGACTTCAGTTGCCGTCTTGGCGCTCGCAAACAAAATGTCACTGACCATCAGGGTAGAAGGGATCATCAGCTCGCTCAAAAAGAATGTGGGGACGAATATGCAGCTGATGTCGGGACAATTGCTGCAATTGTTGAGCGGTCAGTATGCCGCTATCGTTATAGGTGGAATATTTTTCGGGGGCACAAGCCTCGCACTCTTGTTTGCCGCGCAACAGTTGCGAGTTCTCTTGTCCGCACCCATTACATTAATAAATGGCGCAATCCCTGCTCTTCTGATTGACGCTCACATCCGCGGCAACCACGCTGAACTCACGCACCTCCTCAGACTGAGTGGGTCGATGGCGACGGCAGTTTCGCTCGCAGCCTTGCTCATGGTTGCAATAGGAGGGTCCAGCCTTTTCTCAGCGATTTTTGGTCCGTCATACGGTGACGCTTTTCTGTTCTTTCTGGCGTTCGCGCCCGGATTGCTTTTCAACGCGTTTTGCGGCAGCGCCGCCAAGGCCCTCACCCTTTTGGGACATGAGCGAATCTTTCTCATTGTAACTGCTCTAACATCCATCATTGCCGTCCCTGCCTTCTATTTGACAGCTCAAGTGATGGGCCCTATCGGACTGGCAGTTGCTTTGAGTATAATTCTCGTATTTCAAAACCTGGCATTCTTGATCCTTCTTCATGAGAAGATTGGTGTATGGTCTCATGCATACTTGCACCCAGCACAATATCTGGAAAGTTTCAGGGACCTTGGTCGCTGGGCGCAGGAACTACGCAAGATGAGGTCTGATAAATGAGCGCCGGCCGTACCCATGCAATAATTTTCGGGGCGCCGCGAAGTGGCACCACCTCTCTTTGGCGCTATCTAGCTCAACACCCTGACATTGCTGAAAGCAGGGTAAAGGAACTGGACTATTTCCGATCTGGAAAGCGCACGTCAGACTATGAATCAAACTTCGCCGCCGGGGGATTATCGACGCTCGAAGCCAGTCCCAGCTACTTTAGGGAGCACAGCGATGTTGTGCCGCGGCTGCACGCCGACCTGCCCACTGCGAGGCTAATCTGCATTTTGAGAGAACCAGCCGCTCGGCTGAGTGCCTATTTCCGTGGCGAACGAGATTGGGAGGGACGTATTGCACCTGATGTTACCTTTTCCGACTACACTAAGATCGTTGCCACTGATGCAGACCCAACGCCAATCAACCCAATCAATCTGGAAGTTGCAGACTATGTAAAAGCCGGAAGTAAGGTTGGGAATTATACTGACATTCTCCAACACTATTTTTGCTATTTTTCGGCGGAACAAATTCTGGTTCTATTCTTGGACGAAATGATCGAGAATCCAGAAGACACTTTGGCTCGCTGTGCTGCTCATATTGGTGTGGACGCCGGTCGATTTCCACCAATCGCTTTCAAGAGCGAAAATCAGGGCGTGAGCATAAAGAACATTCAGCTATTTCGAGTAGCCCGCGCGATAAACAACTATCTGGAACCTACTTTCAATAAGGTGCCCGCTGTTAAAGAGGCATTGCGGTGGCTTCATCATCGCATCAATGCACAAACACTTGATCGCCAATCAGTCGACGAGCTGACTGGAAAAGAAATCTTGCAAAACTGGTACGCACCAGCAAATAGGCGGCTCGCCGAGCTCTTAAAGGATACCTATCCTGGGCAACAATTGCCCATCTGGTTAGCTGAAGACGACGACCACCTCACGGGGCATAAGAAGTGAAACTAGGATTTATTTTTTCCCTTCCTCGTTCCGGTTCAACCTATGTGCAAAGAGTGCTTTCAGGCGCGCCTAGCATTAAAACTACGCCGGAACCATGGTTGCTGCCGGCTCTATTCGGCATACGTACTGGTTCGGCACCTCTGGCAGATTTCGCTTACGATCATGTCCGGATCGGAATTAGTGATATGCTAAACTTATTGCCAAACGGCGATGAGGTTTGGCGATCAGCCATCGCGGAGATGACAACCTTCCTCTACGAACATTTTTGCGAAAACCCCACCGACCTGTTTCTAGACAAAACACCTCGCAATGCAGGCTTTTGCGAAGACATTCTGAGTGCGTTCCCTGATGCTAGGATTCTCTTTCTCTGGCGCAACCCTTTAGCCGTTGTTCATTCAATCAACGAAACGTGGGGTGGCGGACAATGGAATGCTTACTTCTACGAGTACGACCTGCGCAAGGGTCTGCCTGCACTTATTGAGTGTTGGAACGCCCATCAGTCTGAGGAACGGGTCTTGAGTATTTGCTACGAAGATCTAGTTTCATCCCCTCAAACTCACTGGCCCAAAATTTTTGAACACTTTGAAGCACCTTACTCTAGCGAGTTTGTGACAAACCCAGCCAAACTACTCAGCACAATGGGGGACCAGACTGGTCAGCAAAGGTACATCGGCACGAGCTCAAATTCGGTGGACAGTTGGCAAACAGGATTTGGTGGGCCTCTGCGCAAGCACTGGGCGAGGCGGTACTTAGAGTATCTTGGAACTGATGCACTACAAACGATGGGTTATGACAAAGAAGTCTTGTCCGAAGAACTCAGTGCAGCAAGAGGCAATGGGCGGCTCAGCGATGCTGTCTTTATCCCATTCGGTCCGGTGTACCACTTCATCGAGCCTTACATCCTTCGCAACAAAGCTTGGCCACCATCTCAGTTCGCGCGGCGTTAAACCGGCGTCAGGGTATCTTTTGATATAGAGCTCGCAACAGGTATCTGTGTACCAGTGTTCGAACCTTAGGCGTCTTGCTCTCGAACAGAACATAACAAATATGCCCCAACAACAGACAGAGCAGGCCCATGATTACGAAGAAACACATTTGGGGCCATGCAATCTCGTTGAATGGCAGACTAACCCCATAACCGTATTCCAAAGCAGTGCGTATAAAGCTCAGAAAAATCGCATGCGAGAGGTAAAGCGAAAAGGAAATGTCTGCCAGCCACCGGAAGAATATTGTGATATTGCGGCCAGGGATAGGTGCGTTCCGTGCAGCAATAAAAAGGCATGTGAAGACTATCGCCAACCCATACGCCTCGATCAAAAACGTCGAATTACCGGGAATCAGGCTCGGCAACACGAACACACACATGGAGATGCTTAACCAAAGCGGAAAGCTTCCAGGCACCCTACGGATATAAACAGCCAGGCCGCCTAGCACCCATACAGGCATCAGCAAAAGTGTATTGTGCGTGTCATAGGCGTCAAAAAGAAGTAGTGCCGACACCGACACTACAAGAAAAACTACCGCCGCGAGCTTAATCCTCCTGCTTTCGGCAAGAAAGACGAGCAGGAGGGCTGGCCACGCGAAATAATAGTAAACTTCATTGTGAATGGACCAGTACGGACCGTTAGAGCAGATTGTTTCAACAAAACCATTGTTGAGAAACAACAAATTGGCAACTACATCCCACAATGATGGCGCACAATCAGATCCAGCATGAAAATAGCTATGCCCATACAAGGCTTGCGCAGCGTAGGCGAAGATGACCGAGATTAAAATCATGGGAATAGCCACGCAATAGATTCTGGCTAATCGGTCCAAAATGTATCTTGCCAAATAGACTGTCGAAATTCGCCCTTTTCCCAGAAATTTGGGAGCTATGAGCATTCCACTCATTACAAAGAAAACCATTACGGCTTCATGTCCCAATCCGAAGAAGACGAAGAAGGCTTTTTGCACCACCTCAGGAAAACCTTCGATACCTTCGTTATACTGCCCAAAAAAATAGGCTCTAATATGACCCAACATGACTAAGCATGCAGAAAGCCCGCGCGCAGCATCTAGCCAAAAACTCTGATGCTCTGAGATCGATTGCTTATCTCCTGCTCCTAACCAACTCACCTGGACACTCTCACCTTAAGCGCACCTGATCTCATGTTGGAATTGCGCAGTTGCGTCACCGCCAGAATGCCAATTGAAAACCAAATAGGAACTGCAAGACGGGGCGTCGAAAATATCGGATTTCCAATGGAGGCAACCAGGTAACATAATAAAAGCATGCCGAAAATCGCATCATCGCGAAGTGCAGTTCCGCGATTGGCAAAGAAAGAGCTCTTTATTAACCTGACATAGATTGGAATTGTAGCCGCCGTAAACACTGCAAGACTAATGATGCCACCGAACGCCAGCAGATCAAGAAAGTCATTATGCGTACTCAATTCCATGCCGCGCAGGATAGGTGACGCATATAGCGGACTATCAGAAAACAAACTTCCGACAATTGGTGATTCAAGAAAGAGACTCCACCGCGCCTTCCACATTTCAAGTCGCAAATCATTTTGGTAGCGGACGCCCCTTTCCGAAATGATTTCGTAGGCAAAGTAGAAAAGAATAGAAAGACCAATAACAACAAACAAACCAATCAGAAAACGCAGCAGTCCTCGTGAAATCTTTTTTGTTTGGTACAAACTTCCAATGCGCTCAGCGGCGGAAACCCCAAACGTGAGCGCAAAGAAGACCAGCGCCAACAAGGTCATTGTAGACTTGCCCGTTTCATAAGCGATCCATAGAAACAGAGCAAACAATGCATACCGCAAGAATGCGGAACGGTACCTGCGGCTCAACCATGCAAAACCTGCAACAAAAAAAATCTGCTCAACGCGTAGAATATGCACCTGGTTAGTAAACGCCAGATCGAGAGACCGCAGAATTAGAAACACTATTCCCATGGCTGCCGATAGTACGAATATCGGCAGCACATTGTTCGTGACTAGTGCCATGGCACGATCATTCGCGGCAACTAGGCCACCCGTCAACACACAGAACATCACCGCTGAGCGGCCCAGAAACGAATTTTCTACCGATGCACCTGAAGAGAGTTGTACGAAAGACCCAAGAGCCATTGTCGATGCCAATAAGAAAAGTAGGACAATCGGACCATTCGTCAGAACCCTCGGTGAAAACCCTCCCAGAACAAACAGAAAGATGGTTGCGATCATGCCCACTACCGGCAGATACCGGCCAATAGGGTTGTCTAATAGACCATTAAAATCACCCGTTGGATCCGCGTTGAGGATCAAACAATAGGTTAGCGACAAGACGCAGGAGACCGCACCAAGCGCTTGGTACATGTTGAGCGATACACTTTTGCTGGCATTTGTAGCACTCATATTGCGAGCTCGAAACTGTTGTTATCCGTTGAAGACCTAGGACTCCCACCATGGCGTATACCGCACGTGCTCACCAGAAAAAACACTGTGAAAAACTATGACCGAATATTGAACCACGCACCAATCCCTATGGCATGTTGAGGTTCATCTCACATCGATAGTTACGATAAAGCTGGTGTTTGTCTTGCTGCATCTCATAGGACTGCGTTTGAACCACTTAAGGCTTCCCAAGAAGTCTCTATCTGATGACGGACTTTGTCGAGTCTGAGATCGAGTTTGGGAGGGTGTTTATGCCGCAGTCTCTGAGATATGCAAATTGACGCCCCGGCTATTTCCAAAATGCCATTGGTGGCAGAGCGAATTTTCCTGAAGCGGGAAACTACTATCATGGCGAAGCGATAGCCGAATGGTTAATTCAGCCGTCAAATTTGCCTTGCTTGCCCCGTATCCTTATCAGAAGTACCATGTAATACTCACATTCGGTGTCGTGTCACCACCCCTTACAATTCGATGTTCCTGGGCTCAGATGATTCCTGTAGCTAAATTAGAGACAACACCTTCCAATGAACCAAGAATCTGACGTCGACCTGATAGACCTGCGACAGGTCTACCTGACGCTACGGCGCAACCTGCAGCTCATCGTCGCTATGATTGCCACAATCACTGTGCTCACACTTGTGGTAACGCTTCAGTTAACGCCACTTTACACGGCGACGGCGAAAGTCCTAATTGAGACACGGGAGAATAATGTCGTCGATATTGAAGCGGTGCTCTCCGGGCTCTCTTCAGATAGCGCGACAGTCGATAGTCAGGTCGAGATCATTAAGTCCCAGGCCCTAGCGTTACGCGTTATCGAAACACTCGACCTGGGAAACGACCCCGAATTTAATGTCATATTGCAGGAGCAAAGCTGGGCCGCGTCTTTGAACCCATTGCATTTGGTCCGCAGTCTGGTGCCCGGTGCAGAGCGGAACGAAGAAGAAGCCAGACAGGCCGAACTAATATCAGTAGTCGATGTATTTCAAAACCGCCTCGGCATCTCCCGGACGGGCCTCACAAAAGTCATTTCGATCAACTTTACCTCTGAAGTTCCACGTAAAGCAGAGCGAATTGCCAACGCGGTCGCCGATGCCTATTTGGTGGACCAGCTGGAGGCGAAGTACGAGGCCACTCAACGGGCGACCGTGTGGCTGGACTCACGCCTGCGAGATTTGCGGGAGCAGGTCAAATCGTCTGAGGAAGCAGCTGAACTCTATCGCGCTGCCCACGGATTGTTGGATGCAGATGGCTCGACGCTCACTGAGCAGCAGCTGAAAGAAATCAACAGCCAGCTCTTGCTTGCCCGCGCCGAACTTGACGGGAGCCGTGCAAAACTTGGACGCGTGCGCGAGCTTGTTAGCCGCGGCCGCGGATTTGAATCTGTCGGTGAAGTGCTCGCGTCGGAAGTTATTCGCGATTTGCGGCGAGAACAATCCGAACTTATCCGCAAGGAAGCGCAGTTGCGGGCGCGCTACGGTGAACGTCACCCTAGCATTATTGAAATCAAAGATGAGCGCCGCGACCTCGATCTGCAGATTCAATCTGAGGTTAGCCGGATCGTCGTCGGCCTGGAAAATGAAGTGGCGGTCGCTGCGACGCGTGTAGCGTCTCTAGAGCGCAGCCTAGCGGCAACGACGACTGCAGCTGGTGAAAAGGAACAAGACCGCGTGCGTCTTCGCGAACTACAGCGTGAAGCGACATCGAACCGAACCCTTTACGAGAACTTCCTCGCGCGGTTCAAAGAGACGCGACAACAAGAAGACCTTCAGGAAGCAGATGCGCGTGTTATTTCGCGCGCAACTTTGCCTGTGGACAAGAGTTCGCCACGCACAACGCACAACGCTCAACGTCGCTCTAGCGCTGGTTGCGTCGACCCTTCTTGGCGTTGGCGCCGCGTTCGTTCGAGAGTATCTGGATGACAGGTTCCACACACCCCGTGATCTGGAGGAAACGTTGAACCTCCCGGTTCTTGCAACCGTGCCCATATTGAAAGAAAAGGATCTTTCGGGGACGCAGGCAGAGAAGGCACCGCACCGGTTCGTCAAAGCCAAACCATTGTCTGCCTATTCGGAAAGCTTTCGAGAACTACAAGCAGCTCTGGCGCTGTCCGACGTCGATGACCCGCCGAAATCCATACTGATCACGTCGTCTTTGCCAAACGAAGGCAAAACCACCACCGCCATCAGCTTTGCGACATCTCTGGTAAGAGCCGGCCTCAACGTTGTGCTTGTTGATGCGGATTTACGGCGACCATCTGTTCAAAAAATAATCGGTGCGAAGCGGTCTGAGTTCGACATGATCGACCTTCTGACCCATAGCTGCACGCTGGAGGATGCGCTGCAAACAAGCGAAGAAGGCGGGTTTGAATATCTCGCGACAACACGGCAACCTGCCAACCCCGCCGACTTGCTCGCCTCTGACGCAATGAAAGATCTTCTGGCTAAGTTGCGGCAGCGGTTTGATATGGTCATCATTGACTCGCCTCCGGTTCTGCCCGTTTCTGACTCTAAATCGCTTTCATCTCATCTAGATAAAGTGGTGTTTGTCGTAAAATGGCAAGACACGCCCAAGACAGCTGCTGAACAATCCGTTGCAAAGTTGAAGGAGTTTGGCGCTGACATTGCTGGTGCAGTGTTTGAACAGGTCGACATGGATAAGCAGACAAAATATGGCTACGGCGATGCAACTTACTACTATGGTCGCTACAGCGATTATTATCTGAGCTGATCATGGGTATGATGCGCCGCATGTTTACGACCTTTCGTACAAGCGGTGCGGCATGGGCGGCGTTGCTGATTGGTTGTCTTTTAGGCGCCCTTGCTGCTCCACGAGTCCTCGTCGCGTTTGCCGCCCTCCCGGCAGCGGCGGCCATTTTTGGCATTGAGCAGGGCAGAGACCTGACAGACGAAGAGTTGGTCAGAGCAGAGCAGAACCTTGGCCGCGCTCTCACCTATGGTGTCGAAACAGCGAACAGCAAAAGTCAACTGAGCTATCTCACCACGTATCGCCTAACGCGGGTGCCGCTGACGAGCGAGGCGCGGGCAGAACTGCAGGCTGTTCGCCGACAAGTTGAGGAGGCGATACAGCGTCGACCGCTTGATGCTTATCTTTGGACGCGGTACACCCACGTTTCCTACCTGTTGGACGGACTTTCTCCCTATTCGTATGCCGCCCTCCAACGCTCCTTCCAATATGGTTCGGACGAAATGGAGCTCTTTAGGTTCCGTATGGCCCTCTGCCTAAAGGAATGGGACAATCTCCCACCATCCATTCGTCAGCTGGTGCGTGATCAAATCGCCTTCGGCGCGTCCCAACGAAACCTTTGGCCACGGCTTCTCGTCGATATCAGCGAAAAATCGGGTCAGCAATTGCTGGTGCTACTTGAGGAAGCATCCGTAGACATTCAGACCGTCAAGCGACGTGCAGCACGGATCCGTCGTAAACAGGCATTGGAAGAATCAAGCCCTCCGACTGCTGAATGATTGAGCGACAGCAATGCCCAACAGGAACATGTAGGCGATCGTCACGGCTGGAATCTGCAGACTGAAATCAACAAAAGAATGCAGACCGACCAAGACACTCACCGCCACGCCCATGATCGGAAAATGCCGGTCCCTTGAACGCGCCTGAACCCCTCGCCAACACCTGGCGGCCAAGGCACCAACCGCTACAAAAAGTGCGAGTGCCGCGGGCAGACCGAGTTCTAAAATATTTTCGATATATGTGTTGTGAGCCCTGCCCCAGAACTTAGCAACCAATGCATCGTCTGCTCTGTAAAGAGGAAATATTTGCGCGAAACTGCCCAGACCAGATCCCAATACAGAATGATCCGTGATGGCCTCAATGGTTTGAAGGTAGGTCATCTGACGCGCACCAAGACTGGCGTTTTCTAGTCTGGCCAGAAGAAATTCGCTGCTCAACGCGTAGACTGCAATTGCCATCAGGCCAAAGAAGACCACTGGCGCACCCAAGCCGTATCTGTGTCTGCTCTTGCCAGCTCCAGTGCACACCAGCACAACAAGCAGGGCCGCGAGTGTAGAAAAAGCTCCTGCGCGAGAGCCGGTAAGAATGAGGGCGGAAAGTATCAAGAAAGCGGCCGTACCTAAAAAAAGCAGGGCTGGTCCAGCCCTGCCCAGATGAAACAGCATTTTCTGACGCAGCGACTGATCTTTTGTGTGGTATCTCTTTGCCCCATTCAGGATCAGTAGAAAAGCAACAATCAACCCCATGCCAGCAAACGTGGCGTATGAGTTCCGATTAACGAAAGTACTCGTTAGTGCTTCGCGGTAGGCCCACTTTTTGTAGAAAAGAATTGTCTCACCGCCGGTTAGGTAGGCTGTAAGCCCATACAATGCGTAAGCGGCGCCCGCCCAGACAAAAGCCCTCAATGCCATTCCCGCATTTGCACGGTCACGCCCGAGCTGCAGCGCAAGCCAGAAGACTGCGGCATACGCCATCCATCGCATAAACACAGTCATTGAACCATCAGGGTCAATGGAGATGCGGCCAGGGATGCTCACCCCAAAGAAAATTGAAATGTCCTGCCAAGCTGGATGGGCAAGCCCAAATGGGATGCCTGGAATCAGCTGAATCAGCACCCAAGCGCATGCAATGAAAAACAAAACCAAAGGAACCCTAATGAGGGCTACATCGACTGCAAGTCGTCGTCCTGTGTATAAGTGATGGACCGACCACGCTGCCAGAAGCACTCCAACAGCCAAGGCTAATAGGGACCACCCTAGTGGTCGATTACTGCCTAGCGGAAGCGGCGCAATTAGCACAATCGACAAAAGACACCAGAAAAGAACCCGCTCTGATCGCAATACCCTACTCCCCGTCGCTTAAAATATGGGCAAGTTGACCTGAAACAATCACCCACGACCTCATACCACTATTCTCGACACCCGCGTGTTGGTTATATCCATGGGCCAAGCCATCAATTTCTGGCCATTCACCGAACTAGCAAAAACATAGTGAAATTCACATCCTCGTCTACTAAAGTCACCTTTTTCCCGAAAACGGCTAGGGATATTGATAAGTAACGATGCCTGCCGCCGAAGACATTCACCACAAGAGTGACCCATCACGAAGTGCTACGAACCGCTCAAGCAGCTCGGTTTCATATCAAATTGTGGCTGACGTTGCGACCGCGGTCGATGGAGCTGCCATCTTGCTCGCAGGCTGTCTCAGCCACTTTTTCTATTTCTCCCTTTTTGCAGCTGGTAGTTGGCAGCTGACGCTTACCGCTTCAGCTCTTGGCGCATTTCTTACAATGATCGTTTTCAGGCGGCGCGGACTATACATGCCAAGTCGGCTAGTTCGATGGTGGGATGTAATCGGCAAGATTGGAGCCACCTGGGCATTGATCTTTTTATCAATTGTGACTATCGGATTTCTTGCAAAAATCTCTGGTACCTATTCTCGTGGATGGGCTCTAGCTTGGTTTGCAAGTGCTCTGCTTTTCCTTTTTGCTGCCCGGGTAATTGTTTACGGAGCAATAAGACACCCGTCTATTGCGCCATTTCTCGTGCGGCGCGTGGCAATTGTAGGTTCAAATGAGCAAGCTCGGCAGCTAGTCGACCATTTCACAGATAGCGGTGAAGATATCGAGATTGTCGGTGTGTACACCAACCCTTTTTCCACACCTGATCACCACCCGACACTCCCTACTCAAGGGAATTTGGAAGACCTGCTAGCTGACATACAGGGCAAACAAATCTTTGATGTCATTCTTGCACTACATCATCACGATGATGCGCATATTTGGGCAGTAACCGAAATGTTGGCGGAGCTACCTGTCTCTGTGCGCCTTGCGCCAGATGTTTTCGACCTGAAGAGCAATCACCTGAGAACTGAAAAGGTCGGGTCCGTGAATACGCCCGTGCTGCTGTCGCCGCCCTTTTTAGGGTGGAACCGCATTATAAAGGGGTTGGAGGACCGCCTCATGGCCGTGGCATTTCTGATCTTTTTTGCTCCTCTTTTTCTGGTTGTCTCCATAGCGATAAAACTCGAATCCAAGGGGCCTGTCTTCTTCATTCAGCGACGACACGGTTTCAATCATGAAATCATTGACGTCATCAAGTTCCGCACAATGACCACATTGGATGATGGCGACCATATCGTCCAGGCAACCCGAAACGACAGCCGAATCACACGTGTGGGACGCATACTACGGCGGTCAAGCATGGACGAGCTTCCTCAGCTGTTGAATGTTCTGAAAGGCCAAATGTCTATTGTTGGACCGCGTCCTCATGCCATTGCGCATAACGAAATGTATGCGGCGATGATTGGCTCCTATTCAAAGCGCCACATTGTTAAACCAGGCATCACAGGGTGGGCTCAAATCAACGGATATCGTGGTGAAACACGCGATCCATCAATGATGGAGAAACGCATCGAGTACGATCTCCACTATATCGAAAACTGGTCTCTATGGTTTGACATCAAAATCATCTTGCTCACGCCGTTCCGTGGTCTCATCCACCCTAACGCCCATTAGAACCTAGCGGGTCAATCTTGCCACCAACATGGATTTCATCATCACTGCAGGATTTGGGTAAAAATGCCCGCAAACGATGCCTAGAATACTGCAACGCGCGCAGAAAACCGACAGGGCGACGAGAAAGCTTTTGCCGTCCAACAGCTTGAGAAAATAGTCCGCTTTCGGTTATCGCAGGCTTGCGCGATATCAATTTCGGGGCTTGCCGCTTCCACTATACAGCTAGGGCTTTTCTTAGCTCTGTAATGTTGCTGAGGAAGCTAGGGAGCTTTAAAACAGTTGCACCCGTACCGATCACTCTAAGACCCAAAGGACCGTTCTTGATTGATTCTACTTTGTCGAGACGTAGCTCTTCAAAGTTTTGCGAACCCGCTCCCTTTTTCCTGATCAGACGCTTATTGGTTACGTAGACTTTATTGGATTTCCTGTCGGCGACTACCCAGAAGACAAACCCCGCCCACGCAAGGATGATGGCCGGGCCAAAAGCCAAGCCGATTAGAGTCACAACTACAAAGAGAATGATCTCTGCCATTAATCTACCAAACCCAAACCGGCTCTCATAAACAAGAATCTCGCCGTCCGCTAGATATCTATCTATTCCCGCCATTTCTTCTCTCCTCAGGCTCTCGTTTTTATATGTAGACTTTAGTCCGTGGTTTTATTAGCGACAAGATGATGATTTCACGGCATGCAAGCTCAGCGTGTCGTTGCTCACAATCTCAGGAAACTCAGGGTCAAGAGGGGTATCTCTCAGGAGGCCTTGGCGGTCGATGCTGACATCGATAGAACCTATGTCAGCCGCCTGGAGCGAGGCCTTGAAAACCCTACGGTCGCTGTTCTCGAACGCCTTGCCGGCGCACTGTCTGCCCAGATCACGGATTTCTTTGTGCGCCCCCGCTCCGGGGAAAAGTTCCCCGAGCCTCTGAGAGGTGGTCGAAAGCCGAGCCGCTAGAGGACGGTCATAGCGCTTAAGAACCTCGATGGAGCTGTGGCCTGTTTGTCGCGCAATAGCCGCCACGTCCGCACCAGCGTTGATCTGGCTTGTCACAAACCCTGCTCGGAGGCTGTGGCTGGAATAGCCCTGAGGGTCGAGACCCGCATGTTTGACTCGCCGTTGGATCATTCTGCTGAGCGATCTGACCGACAAAGCTTCATTCCTGCCGCACACAGCGCCCTTGAGCGGCCTAAATAAGGGACCGGCTTCATACCCGCATCTGGCAATCCAAGCTTTTAAGGCGGTGGTTGGGCAAATCTCAACGCCCAGCATTGGGATTTCTATCCATCTTCCTTTGGCTGTTTGATCTATCTTGGACCTAGTTATCTGGAGAAGAGCACCGTCTTCATCGAAGACACAGTCTTCTATTCTTAAGCTCAAAAGTTCTGCCCCACGGAATGCTCCATAGAAGCCCACCAGCAACAGCGCCTTATCCCTCAAATCAATGTCGTGCCCGCCTAAGGCCGCAACGATCTGGTCCAGCAGGTTTTGCAGAAGCGGACTTGCCTGCTTCTGGTCCACACCGTGATGCCGCTCGATCCCCTTCAATACCTGCTTCACTAGAGATGACTTGGTCGGGTCGCTACAACCTTGCTCTGTATGGGCCGACGCTATGGCCGCCACCCGGCGCTTAAGAGTGCTGACTGCCAGTGTGCTGGCATTTTCTGCAACATAGGACGCGACTTGATCAGCGGAGGCTGGGATAGCACCACCCCAAGCCTTGAACTGCTTCAGGTCGGAGCGGTAGGCCCGCCTCGTATTCAGTGCTTGAGATTTGGCGAGGTAGAAATCCACCGGATTTTCCAGAATACGAGTGCCGGTCTGCGCGAGAGAACCTTGTGTTTCCTCTTTTTCTGGAATTTTATTTTGTTTTGCGTTTAAGGAGCAATTGCAGATGTCTGCAATTTGAGAAACACATATTTTGCTATTGGGAGGGTCCGATAAGTGAGAATTATCGGACATTAGGACCCCCAAATCTCTTGTCTGAGCTGATTGAGATGAGGGAGAGCGGTACACATCACATCCAACGCTTCCGGGACCACCTCAGCAGGCAATCCGGACCACCTCCCCCGCGAGACGCATTTGAGTTCGTCATAGAGCGGGTCTGAGACTTCCTCCGTGCAAATCCCTCCCTCGACCACAAACAAGAGTGCCGCCAGCGCCTTCATCTTTGCGGATCGGGATTTAAGGGGTTTCAGGAGCGATTGGAGACGAGGGGTGGCCCAGAATAGAAGTTCTAGGGCCTGCTTCCCCGCCCGCGTATATCCGTCGAGAGCATAGAGCGGGACATCATATGTGTCCCGACACCTGTCCCGGGACATACCCGCGGGATGGGTAAGGGTGAGCGTGAACGACCCCTGGCGGGGACTAACTGGCTTTGTGAGGGGAGAGAGCACAGGAAGGAGACTCTGAGTGGTCTTTCGGCCCTGGATGCAGATCGCGAGTTCCTCCTCGTCGATACGCTCGGCTTCAAACATCTCAACTAGAAAAGCATCGCACTCCCGCGCGAGAACCGTCTTAAAGGTCCTCCGGGGAACAGGACGCTCACACCGCCGGATGAGGTCTCCTGTGCAGTCCAGCAATTCTCTTAGTTCGGGAGACCATCCTCTTCGCTCCCTCGGTGATGGGGGGTCTTTCTCGAATATGCCCGCGAACATGTAGGTTTCATCCACACGTCGATCCCGAGGCACCTCACAGAGCTGATGGATAAGCGCCTGCGCGACCACCAGGTCTCCGCCCAGATCGGAGCGCACCTTCTTAGAGGCACACGCGGCAACCACCTGCCCCCTCAAGTCAATTGTAGAGAACCCGAAGTCTTCGAAGACAGAAACCGCCAAACCCTTCCAGAGCCTCAGAGGATCATTCAGAAGCGATGACGCTGCCTGCTCTACCCGATCCACATCCCCCCGTCTCAGCGTTTTCTGCAGCGCCGAGCGGGCAACGTAAGGGTCAGTGATGTCTGGGAGCTTCTTCGAGGGGCTTGGGACCGCGTCCACCGCGTCTGAAAGGAGGTCTTTATATCTCTCCAGGCTCACGCCCGGTCCCATGATCTCTTAGGCATGGATTTAGCGTAGACCTGGTACTTTCAAAGGAAAGAGAAATCGGCCAACTTGTCGCAGTTATTGTCCGTGGACTGACTCATCTATCAACAGAGAAACAAATGATACAGGAGTCCGTTCGATTCTGAAGGGTGTTTACACGGTCCTTGCCCAAACTGTCCCGATACCTGTCCCGGGACAGCCTACACTTGTCCCAACAGGTCCTTTGGAACAGAGGCGTCTATGAAGGGGATGTTAGGGCCATGAGGACCCGGTTTTGTGAGCCCTAGCCCGTCAACTACAGCGGGCCAAACAACCCAAGAGGCCTCGAGATCAATGAGTTCCGACTTATATTTCACAACATGCGCCTTAGTGCTTGCACGTAACTCCGGCTGAAGGAAAAAGAGAGCTCGCGTCAATCCAACTCGCGATACCTGTTCGCGAAACATAGCCCAAGTACCTATCGGAATATTGTCAGGCGCAGGACACCTCCAGCTGTACAAGCGTGCTCCGTGGAACACGTTGTTCAGGACTGCAAGCTCCGAAAATGGGGCATCAAGTTTCTGTTGCCTTTCGATACGAGTGACTGGCTGCAATGAGTCGGGCGCATGCTTAGCATTGTAGTCATATACGCGAACAAAACTCTTCCCATTCTCCTTCTTCCCCAAGTAGACCGTTTCAGGCCTACCATTGCTAAGATAGCGGTCCCTATGAACGGCATATCGGCTATCCCAGATGATCGAGTCGAGCGGAACCGGAACATCCAAAGATGCATCCACTCTGGTCACCTTTCCCCATTCCAAGAATGATGGCCATCCGTGAGGAGTAACCAAGTCCAGCTCAGTCTTGAGTTCTGCAACTCCCTTTGCTTCAAGTCTATTTGGGTTCAGCTCAAGGCGCATGAACCCGTTTTCCTCTTGGTAGGGACCAAACTGAAGTAGAGGCCTTTGCGTACCCTGAACACCAGATATTTTGAACCTCAGAGAACTACGATATCCATTCTTCTTAACTCGAGTATCCCAGTGCATCGGAAAACCAGCCTTGATCATAAGATTCAATTCTTTCCCGTACTCGGCATAGTGAACAAGCTGGTCCTTAGGAACATCAACCACGATAGATATCTTGTCGATTCCCAACTTCCCCTGTTGCGCGCCGTCCACTCCAAACACTTCGAAGTCACTCATTCCCGTGGTTGATTTGATCGTAATCATCTTGTCTGATCCTTTCCTCGCCTTTCCGCTTATTAGAGCGAGGTGACAACCACGTCGGCAAAGCGCTTCCTTCTCCAACAAGGATTAGTAATCTGATGTTGATGAATGGGTTCTCTCGGCCAACCACTTGTCCAGGGTCGACTGACTATAGAGAACTTTACGTCCCAACTTCAGGTAGGCGGGACCGTCACCTTCCATCCTTTTCTTCGCTAGGGTGGAATAATGGAGGCCAACATAGTTGGCGGCTTCTTTGGCATTCATAAGCTTTGTAGACATCATCGTTCTCCCACGTCTGTATTTTGTGAGAGTCGCTTATCGCTGTTAGTTGATGACTATTCGAGGCACCTAAATCGACGACTTAATTACCCCAAACAATTTGAGGTGTCTCAGTAGGGCGTTCCGGACGTTTCGCATGGTCGGAAGGTAGAACTGTCCGTCGTCAGGGTTTTTGGAACAGATGGCTGCGTAGTTTAGCGGAGAGATTGGCTCATCTGTTGGTTGATATTAGGCAGCTTGATTGCGGTATTGCAAACGCCGTTGTCTGATTGTGTTTTGTTTGATCCTTTCTCTTTCTAGCAAGATGGTCTGACCGCGACCGAAGTAAACATCAGCCGGTGTTAGGTTTCCGATGCTTTCATGGTAGCGGTGGTGATTGTAGTGCTCAACGAAGCGTTCAATGCTGGCGTTGAGATCACCCGGCAGGAAGTAGTTCTCCAGCAAGATGCGGTTCTTGAGGGTTTGATGCCAGCGCTCGATCTTTCCCTGGGTTTGTGGATGGTATGGAGCACCACGAACGTGATCCATACCTTGATCATTGAGCCAGTCGGCCAGTTCTGCTGAGACATAGCTGGCCCCATTATCAGACAGCAGTCGTGGCTTGTGACGAACAGCCACCTGATCAAACCCGGATGCTTGTAAGGCCAGCTCCAAGGTGTCCGTGACATCGCTCGTCTTCATCGTGGTGCAGAGCTTCCAGGCAATGACATAGCGTGAGAAGTCATCCAGGATCGTTGAGAGATAATACCAGCCCCAACCAACGATCTTGATGTAAGTAAAGTCAGTCTGCCACATCTGGTTGATTGCGGTCGTCTTATCACGGAACTCGTTGGCCGCTTTGATCACGATGAATGCAGGACTAGTGATCAGGTCATGTGCCTTGAGGAGCCTATAGACACTGGCTTCTGACACGAAGTAGCGCTGTGTATCAATGAACCTCACAGCCAGCTCGCGTGGCGACAGCTCTGGTTCCTCCAACGCAAGGTCAACAATCTGTCGCCGGATATCGTCTGGAATGCGGTTCCAGACCCGCGCAGGCTTTGGCGCTTTATCTTCCAATGCATCTGCACCGCTCGTCAGATACTTATCGTACCAACGATAGAACGTGGTGCGAGGAATGCCGAGTTTGTCGAGAGTTTGTTTAGCTGACAGGTGTGATTGCTCCACCATTCGTATTATCTCAAGCTTCTCGGATGCGGGGTACCTCATTCGATGTCCTCCCCATCTCCGATCATGCTTTTTTTGAGAAGGCGAAGCTCAAGCGCTTGCTCAGCGACAACCTCTTTCAGATCACGCGCCACACGGCGCAGACCCTGTACTTCGCTGGTGTTCGCTTCACGGGCAGTGTCGCCTGCCAACCGCTTGCGCCCGGCCTCCATGAACTCCTTTGACCAGGAGTAATACTGGCTCTGGGCAATGCCTTCCTGGCGGCACAGCTCGGCAATTGTGTCGTCGCCTCGTAAGCCCGCCAACACAATCCTGATCTTGTCTTCAGACGAATAGCGTTTGCGTGTTTTGCGGCGGATATCCTTCACCGTGCGATCTGCAGCATCGGTATGGCGTTCGGGTGTATCTCTCATCATTCACTCCTCAATGGTGAAGATGAACCAGAATCTCTCCCTTAGGAAATCAGCCTAATCTGTTCCATAGGCCCTGACGGCATACAATCGTACGCAGCCTCAATAATTTCCGGCGTATTGTGTGTGACATTTTTTTGACGCCGGAGTAGCTCGGTAACGTTTTCTCCCTCTTCATAGCCCCTTTTTGCGGCCAAAATATCCAGATGTTTGACTAGTCTTTTTGCCATCGGTGCGGCTTATCCTGTTTACAGTTTGAATGCTCAGTATCACTGACGTGGATAGAGGATGAATTTCCGGTCTCTGCTTTCCACACCGCTCCTCTGGCAGGCACATCTAGGGGTTGCGAATAGATATTCTTCACACGAATACGTGCGATTTCCAAGTCGACTTACGCGCCTATGGCAACTCCAACCAAAATACTGGTACGCCAGACGACACCATAACCGCTAGAACGCTCCCTGGTATCCTCTCGCACCCGTCCTTGGCGTTGCAGGTCAAGCCTTAATCTAAAACTGAATTCAGACGTTATTCCTTTGTATTTCTGGTCTAGAGTGCAGCGCCGCTAGAGGAGCGGCGATTCCGGCGGCCAAGAGCGCCCAAGCTGGAAAATTGATATTGGCGTTAAGGAATTAACTGATGAAGATCGCCATGATTGGCACAGGCTATGTGGGGCTGGTTTCGGGTGCTTGTTTTGCTGACCTTGGACACACCGTTGTCTGTATCGACAATGATGAAGACAAGCTGGACCGGCTTTGCAGAGGAGAAATTCCTATTTATGAGCCCGGCCTTGAAGAACTCGTCAAAAAGAACATTACCGCTGGGCGCCTAGGCTTCACTTCATGGGCAGACGACGTCATCGGCAGTCAGGACGCAATCTTTATCGCCGTCGGCACACCGCCGAGCGAAACGGACGGGAGCGCAGACTTAAGCGCCGTCTACGCCGTTGCTGCTGAACTCGCACCGAAACTCACCGGCTACACTATTGTTGTCAATAAATCGACCGTACCAGTCGGCACAGGCGATGAAGTTGAAGCGATCATTAGAAAGACCAATCCGGACGCCGACTTTGATGTCGCTTCAAACCCTGAGTTTCTGCGCGAAGGCTCGGCCATTGACGACTTTATGAAACCTGACCGGGTCGTGGTCGGCACAGATTCTGAACGCGCGCGCGAAGTGATGCGCTCGATCTATCGCCCCCTCATTCTCAACGAGACGCCTTTTCTCATCACTGGGCGTACGACAGCAGAGATCATCAAATATGCCAACAACGCGTTCCTGGCTACAAAGGTCACGTTTATCAATGAAATCTCTGACATTTGCGAAGCGGTAGGGGCCGACGTGCAGGACGTGTCGAAAGGCATTGGCCTCGACTCGCGGATCGGACAAAAGTTTCTGCAGGCAGGTGCTGGCTTTGGCGGTTCCTGCTTCCCTAAAGACTCGCTTGCCTTAACCGATACCGCCCGGAAGGTTGGGCGACCGACGCAAATTGTTGAATCTGTGATTGAGGCGAACAGCGAGCGCAAACGTCGGATGGCCGACAAGGTCATTGCCGCCTGTGGCGGTGATGTTCGCGGAAAATCGCTTGCTGTCCTGGGCGTAACGTTCAAACCAAATACGGACGACATGCGCGACGCGCCAAGTCTGGACATCATCCCGCTGCTACAAAAAGCTGGAGCCAATATTCGGGCCTTTGACCCTGAAGGCATGCAACAGGCAAAGCCTCTACTTCCAGGTGTTGAGTGGGGAACTGACGGTTACGAAGTTATGGACGGCGCTGCGGCGTTGCTCATCCTGACTGAGTGGAATGCGTTCCGCATGCTTGACATTAGCCGGGTCAAATCGCTTCTCACCCAACCTCTCATTATCGATCTGCGCAATATATACACCTTAGCGGAGATGGAGCATGCAGGTGTCACATATCACTCGGTCGGCCGCCCATCTGTTGGTGCAGACTGAGGTGATTGATGACCTGCCTGTCAGATCATCGTGCGCTTCAGGTGCTTTGATCTGACTAGTGACCACCGCCCAACATGCCAGTCCGGACTGAATAATCCACCGCCAGAGCGTAGTCCGGGTCGTCATCTGAATCGACAATCAGCTGGCCAGCCCGCTGCAACAATTGATGACAGTCGTGTGACAAGTGCCGGAGCTGTAGCGTCTTGTTGCGCGCTTGATATTTGGCGGCCAAGGCTTCAATAGCCTGCAGTGCAGACTGATCGACCACACGACTATCCAGGAAATCAACAATCACAATATCTGGATCATCTTCCGGGTGGAAAAGCTCAAGGAACCCTTCGGTTGAGCCGAAGAAGAGCGGCCCTTCGATCTGATAGACGCGAGCCCCCTCTTCATTGGTGTCGACGAAAGCGCGGATCCGCGATGCATTGTTCCATGCATAGGCCAGGGCCGAGACAATCACGCCAACAACGACTGCAATCGCAAGATCGCTCATCACCGTCACGACGGTGACAAGGAGGATGACTAGCGTATCCGTCATGGGGATGCGGCGCAGAATGCGAAGCGACTGCCAGGCAAATGTCCCTATCACCACCATAAACATGACGCCCACAAGCGCCGCCAACGGAATCTGCTCGATTAGACTTGAGGCAACCAAAATGAACGCAAGCAGGAAAAGCGCGGCAGATGTACCGGACAGTCGAGTGCGGCCGCCAGATTTCACATTGATCATAGACTGGCCGATCATCGCGCAGCCGCCCATGCCGCCAAAGAAGCCCGTCACTACATTGGCGGTGCCCTGCGCGATGCATTCTTGTGAGGCCCCGCCGCGTTTGCCCGTCATCTCACCGACCAGGTTCAAGGTGAGGAGGCTTTCAATCAAACCAATGGCTGCCAGGATTAACGCGTAGGGGAAGATGATTTCAAATGTTTCCATCGTGAGTGGCGCCAGAGGAATATGGAACTCTGGCAAGCCTCCTTGAATGGAGGCCAAATCACCAACACGCGGAACATCAATGCCGGTGGCGATCACAATCGCTGCCACAATACCGATACCCGCGAGAGGTGCGGGAATAGCCGTGGTGAGTTTCGGCATGACCCAGATGATGGCCATGGTGAGCGCTACAAGACCCAGCATCATTATCAGCGGCATGCCGCTCATCCAGGTCCTGACACCCTCAGCGTCCGTCACTTGAAACTGTGTCAGCTGGGCCAGGAAAATGACAATCGCCAGTCCGTTTACAAAACCCAGCATCACCGGATGAGGGACCAGACGAATGAATTTGCCTAACCGAAGGATGCCCGCGAGAATTTGCAGGATGCCCATCAGCACAACCGTGGCGAAAAGATATTCAACGCCGTGGGTAGCGACGAGGGAAACCATGACCACTGCCAGTGCGCCGGTCGCGCCGGAAATCATGCCAGGCCGTCCGCCAAAGAGTGCCGTGATGAGGCCAACAATAAAGGCTGCATAGAGCCCCACCAGCGGATGCACGCCCGCCACAAAGGCAAATGCGACAGCTTCCGGCACCAGGGCCAGCGCCACAGTCAGTCCTGACAGGATTTCTGTTTTCAGAACAGACGGTGAAAGGATAGAGCGATCACGGCCCTTCCATTCGGCAATAGAAAGGCGGTCGGCAAAAGCCGCGAAGGTGGACTTAATCACGATGAAGGAGGCCCTGGGCTCAGAAAAACGCTACAGATGAGCGGCCTTCATACGCGAATGCTTGCTGCACCGCAACAAACTCCGGAGTCGGAGTGGGGAATTAGGTTAAGCTGGCAATCACCCGCCGGAAAGTGAGCGAAATCCGCCGTTTTCTGGGCACCCGCGTTCCGTTCACAGGATCTGACTTTCGGGCTGCGATGCCATGGCGCCAGTCAAACCGAGCAGGCCCGGTGAGACAGAGCAAGCTGCGGGGCCCAAGTAACACGCCTCTACGCTCGCCTGTTGCCTTGTTCTCAAACTGCATCTCCACCGTTCCCGCCAGCGACAGGCTTGCGATGGTCGGACCAAAACAGGGAACACAGTCGATGTGAGGCGCGATGCCCTGGCCACGATCATATTCATTGACGATGACCTGGTCGGGCGCAGGATCAAATAGGCCGCGACCACATAAAGTGCCTATCTCTGGCTCCAACCAGCCTGGTAGGGGCCCCAACTGTGCGCCCGCCGTGACACGCCGCGCTTTGTAATCGTAACGCCAGCCGTAGTGCTGAACCCGTCTGCGCAGATCCAGCAGCCAAGGTACGCTATCAATGCAGGATAGAAGTGCAGCCTCTCGTTCCGCGCTGATGAACTGATCGATCAGAGCTGCTCCCGGCGGAAGATCAACCATGAGCTTTAGGTGCCCAAATCCACTTCCAGTTTTGAGATTGCGTTCACAAAATTGTTCGGCGCCTGAGACCAGTTGCCTGTGAATTTGATGTTCGGGAAACGAGATAGGATTTTCTCGTACGCCACCTCAAGCTGCATGTTGGCAACCCGCTGACCGAGACAAACATGTGGCCCTGCGCCGAAGGAGAGGTGGTCGCCCGCGTTTTTCCGTTCAATATCAAACTGGTCGGGATTCTCAAAAATGGATGAGTCTCGATTTGCCGACCCGTAATACATGATCACTTTTTCACCCTCAGACATTTTCTGTCCAGCGATCTCAGTGTCGGCCAATAAGGTGCGGCGCATGAAAATAACAGGTGAGACCATTCGGATGGCTTCTGGCACCATCTGCTTAATCTTTGAGGGATCATCCAGAAGTTTCTGTTTTTGCTCCGGAAACTCTGTGAGCAATCGCATTGTTCCTGACAGGGAATTCCGCGTTGTGTCGTTGCCCGCAAAAATGATCAGTAGCCACGCTCCATCGAGAAATTCCTGGGACAGTGGCTCGCCGTCAATTTCTGCTTGGGCAATTGCTGTGAGCAGGTCGCTTCGTGGATTGGCACGACGGTCCTGAAGAACACGTTCTCCGTACTTGAACATCTGCCGGACATTCCAGAGGAACTTTGCAAGGAAGACGTAGCTAATTTTACGCCCCTGCGCCTGCTCGGTGATCATATGGGACGCAAGCTCAAGATAGTGCATCCAGCGAACGATCTTAGGCCGGTCTTTTTCGTCAACCCCCAACATCTCGCAGAGTGTGAAGAGCGGCAATTGTTCAGAAAAGTTTTTGACCATGTCAACAACAGGGCCTTTGCGCTCCATGTCATCCAGCAGTTCGTCGACTTTGACTTCGACCTTCTTTCGCAGCTCGGCAATATAGTCCGGAGTGAAGAAGGCGCGGTGCTGCATTCGCAAAGGCACGTGATAGGGACGGTCCAGACTGATCAGTGTATTAAGCGCCGCGCCCGCGAGGCGCTCATGGCCGCTGCCTCTTTCAGCGGTTGCCATGTTGATCCCGCCGCGTTGGGACGAGAACGTCTCCGGATCAAGCTCAATCCGTTTTACATCATCATAGCGGCTGATTGCCCAATAGCCGGCTGCGAGCGGTACCGGTGTCCAGGCAGCCGGAGCTTCTTCTCTCAGCCTTTTATAGTAGTCAAAAGGTTGGCCGGACGTGAAGGCATTATTGTCAGCAAGGTCAAACCCAGCTGGTGTCGAATAGATTGGGGCGTGGGATGGACCCGCATCGGGAATGTCCACCAGGGCAGTTTCGCTTACCGGCTGAAGCATTTTATCTCTCTCTGACAAGTGTATCTGAGAAGAAAAGTACATGCGCCAACGCAAGCGTCAACGGTCTTCGACGGAGTTCGGTATGACGCAGGGATATGCTGATACCTGCACATAACAAAAAAGGGAGCGACAATGCGCTCCCTTAAAAAACTTGCTGCATTGGGGGTTAAAGGACCTTGAGGTCCACTGCAGAGCTTTTGCCATTTCGTCCGGTCTCAAGCTCGTAGGAAACCTTTTGGTTTTCATCAAGCCCAGCGAGTCCAGCACGCTCAACCGCAGAAATGTGTACGAATACATCCTGGCCGCCGTCTTCCGGCTGGATGAAACCATACCCTTTTGTGGGGTTGAACCATTTGACTGTACCAGTCGCCATCTCATTCTCCTGTACAGCGCCGTCGCGCCGATCTTCAATTTCACACGAGCCCCGTGTGTAGGGTATCAAATCGTAATTGGAAACGCCGCATAGCCCTTATTGAGGCAAGGCCGGGAGCCGTCACAATGCTCCAACAAATTCGATAGGAATAAAATGGGGGCTCTGGCCACCGTTGGCAAGAAAAAGAGTCTGGATCATGCGGAATTTCAATCTGGGCAGCAGGCGGTTTCGCAAATGCGAAACCCTTTTAGCGGCTGGCTCTTTTCTGAGCGTCTGCCTTTTGGTCTTCATAGAGCGTTGAAATGACATCCATAAAAACACCGCGCCCGGCTGCGAAATAGGGCGCTACGTGACTGAGCACGTGGTAGACGCCCCCATGAATAATGTCGGGTCCTGACGCATTGGGATGTCGTACAGCTTCAAAGTTCAACCAATAGGTGAGCAACATGGTAAGCCGCGTGCTGACCTGTTCTGTCTCATCTTCTCTGATGTCCAATACGTTTCGTTCCGCAAGACTGGTAAGCAGTGCACCGCATGTCGCCTGCTTACGTGCCAACAGATCGTCAAAACGCGCGTTGAGCTGCGGATATCTGTTTAGAAGATCTGTAAGATTTCGGTAGAAAAACCGAAAGTCAAAGATCTCTTCAAAGACAATATAAAAATAGAGCCAATTGTCTTCTGCTCTCAACGGACTTTCTACTGGCGCGGTCAGAACAATCCGCATCTCTTCTTCAAACGCATCGTAGAGCGCCGTTATCAGCGCATCCTTCCCTTTAAAATGATAGTAAAGGTTGCCCGGTGATATATCGACCTGATTGGCGATATCGACCGTCGACACATTTGTCTCTCCCTCTTCGTTGAAGAGTTCAAGACTGGCTTTGAGGATACGTTCCCGAGTTTTCATCGCGGCTGCCGACCGTTAGTTTCGCGATATCGGTTTCTTTTTGGCGGACGCCTTTTTTCGCACCGTCTTTTTCTTTGCCGCTGGCTTCTTCTTGGTTGTCGTTTTCTTTTTTGCCGCCGCTTTTTTCACGGCCGGTTTAGAGACTGGATTGTTCAGCTGATCCAACACCAGGTCGAGTTTGGCACTCAGCGCCGCGACATCTGCTGAAAGCTTGTCCACCTTCTCTTCAAAACCGGTCCCAGATGGGGCGAGCCCCAACATGTCCCGCATCCGCGACAGCCGATCCTCCAATGAAAGCGACATGTCTGCTCCGCGCCGAAACCCCTCTGCACGCACATCTGCACTCATCTTGCCTAGAGCGCCCAGGTTCTTTTCCAAGTCAGTACCTCGGGACACGAGTTCTTCAAAGAATTTGGATGTGTCTTGGCTGACTTGCGCGACACGCCGGGTTACTTCCTGCTGAGTATCGTCGACCGCCTGACCATAAGCGCCCACACCCGCGAGCCAGATCTGGCGTGCGAGGTCGCTTGCTTTGTCTACAGGTGATTTTGCTTTTGCCGATTTTCGGCTGCCGGAAGATTGGTCTGGCATCGGTTCCCCCATTCTGCCTCGTCCATGAGGCCGTCATCTGTCTAATCTTGATTAGACTGTGCCTGGGGGTTTGTCGCCAGCAGAAACTCACATTGTGAGCCCATTCATTGGCATAAAATGCACGAACGGCGCCGTGGAGAACCACGACACCGTTCGGCTTCGCTCGTAAAGCTTGTTACGCAGCTTTACGGGCCGGGGTCTTACGTGCCTTTGGCTTAGCAGCTGCTTTGCGGCTAAGGGCATTGACTTTTTTCGTCAGTGCTTCGACTTCGGTTTCCAGCTCACGAACCCGTGTCGACTTGAACTGTGGGAACTGGAGAAGCTCAGGCATCTCTGGCAGTTCAGGCATTTCAGGGAGCTTTGGCAGCTCAGGAAGCGCGTCGCGGAGCTTCTGGATGCGTTCTTCTACGGTGCCGTTTGTATCGATGCGCACGTCTTTGAGTGCTTTGCGTGTTTCTGTTTCAACAACAGTGCCGCGGTCAACCAGCTCGTCAAAGAACTTGTTGGCTTCGGTGCGAGCAGATTCAGCACGTTCCACAGTCTCATCATAAATGCGGCCATAAAAGCCAAGGCCAGCAAGCCAGATGTCACGAGCAAGCGGGAGCTTTGCTTCAGGTGCTGCTTTCTTCGTCGTTTTCCGTGTCTTCGTCGCCATGATCTTTTCTCCTAGATTCGGGTCTTTAAAATCTCTTGCTGCGGGCCCGGCTTGATTGGGGAAACTGACTGGCTGGGTCCCTCGTTGGATGTGTGTTTAGGACCAGATGTCTAGAAAGCGCATACTAATCTGCGCAGGATCAAATTTTTCGTTGATTTTCAAGCACTTAAAGGCCATACCGATATGAAGGCCATAGGAACTGGCTGCACAGAATGACTGTCTCTCACGTCAGTCATTCCAGACTTGTCGAGGAGGGGCGCTCGCGTGACCAGTGCATATGAAGAACAGATCACCCATGAACAGCCTGGCGGGCACCTGACCGTCACAGGTGAAAAGCCGACTGGAAAAGGCGGCATGTTCGGCTGGTTTATCTATGACTGGGCGCTCAATCCCTATTTCATCCTGATCAACATCTTTGTGTTTGCGCCTTACTTCTCGAGTGAAGTCGTGGGCGATGATGTTCGTGGTCAGGCCATCTGGGGCTATGTACAGGCGACCGCTGGAATTTCCATTGCTCTGCTGAGCCCATTCTTTGGCTCGCTCGCCGATGCCGCAGGCCCGCGCAAGCCTGGCATTTTCTTCTTCACACTCTTAGCGTTTCTTGGCATGTCTGTGCTCTGGTTTGCCGCTCCAGGCGACCCAAACTCCATCCTGCTGGTTGTTATTGGCGTCGTTATTGCGGCAACAAGCCTTGAGTTTGCCATCGTCTACCACAATGCCATGTTGCCTGCGCTGGTCTCAAAAAAGCGCATAGGCGCCCTCTCAGCGGTTGGCTATGCGGTCGGCTCCCTGGGCGCCATTCTGTCCTTCGCTGTTTGGCTGCTTATGTTCGGCCTGCCAGAGGTTCCTTGGTTTGGGATCGACAAAGCGGTCAGCGAACACAATCGTGTCGTGGGACCGCTATCAGCGGTTTGGCTTCTTGTCTTTGCTCTCCCCTTTTTCTTCATGACACCAGATCAGCCGCGCACAGGTCTCAACCGCAGAGAAGCCGCAAAGAAGGGCGTGGCAATGGTTATCGGCACCATCAAGAAGTTGCCGCATTACAAAAACATCGCGATCTTCTTGCTTGCGCGCATGATTTATTATGATGGCCAGGCTGCGGTCTTCATCTTCACCGGCGTCTACGCAAAAGGTGTTTTCGACTGGCCGACGACCCAGATTGGTTTTTACGGCCTCATTATCATTGTGATGCAGGTGCCGTTCACGCTGCTTGGCGGCCTCGTCGACGATTACATCGGATCAAAACGCACAATTGTTGGGGCAGTTTCCTTGTTCGCCATTGGATTGATGCTGCTTGTCGGCACAACTACAGACACGGCGGCCTTTATGATCGCGGTCAGTATGGAGCCCATCACAGCCACCAGTGTTTTTGGTGAGGCGCTCAACGGGATGGGATTTGATACAAGCGCCGAACGCTGGTTCCTGTTCCTCGCCACCGCGACCGGCGTCTTTGCCGGGCCATCTCTCTCCTCCAGCCGCACGATGCTCGCACGCATCGCGCCCCCCGCCATGATGGCTGAATTCTATGGCCTCTATGCACTTTGCGGGAAAGCCACAAGCTTCCTAGCGCCCTTGACGGTGGCAATCGTGACCCAGACCACCAGCAGTCAGCGGGTGGGCTTGGGAAGCGTAATCATCTTCCTGATTACCGGACTGCTGCTGATGTTCTTCGTGAAAGAAGAACAGTCAACCGCGCACGAGCACTAGGTCAGCCTTAGGCGGGGAGGGCCTTTGCCCTCTCCAGTCCATCGCCCAGAGTTCTGGCGGCGAGGAAGAAGTGCAACGACCCCCAGAGGCCCAGAGGGGTCATGATCAAGAGCGCATAGCGCAGTGACTCAACACCATAAGTGGGCTCCAGAAGGTCACTGACAATACCGACAGCCTGTGGCCCAAGGCCCAGGCCGATAATGTTCAAAATGAACAGGAGAAGAGCAGAGGCTGCAGCCCGCATCTTCAGCCGCGCCAACCCTTGAGTCATGGCAAGGCTTGGCCCGAGGTAAAGCGACCCAGCCGCTGCCGGCACAATGAACAGGCCGAGCGTCCAGGTCAGATCTTCAGACAGATACACACTAACGCCGAACGGAAAAGCGATCACACCGGCGGCTGCCACAACCCACATGTACCAGCGGATATCCTTTTGTCCGAGCTTGTCTGCCAGGAAGCCTGCGCCATAGGTGCCAAGGCCACCAGCAATGCCGATGATCAAAGCCAGAGCAAGGCCAATATCTCCAAGTTCCATTCCATGTGATCGTCCGAGAAAAGGCGGCAACCAGGCCACGGCTCCGTATCCCACAAACGAAACCAGCGTAGCGCCTGCGGCTATGTGACGGAAGGCTGGTTGGGTCAGCAGGAAGCGAAGGACTTCCATGATGCCCGGTGCCTCCTCCAGATGCCCTTGATCCGTTCGTCCCTCTGAATGCCCTCTTGGTGGCTCCTTTAGCGAAAAATGCACAAGGCCAGCAAGAACCAACCCAGGTAGACCGACAACAAAGAAAGCCGTACGCCAATCATACATCTGCGCCACAAAGCCGCCGACCAAAAAGCCGATGAAGATGCCGATATTGACGCCCAAAGAGAAGATCGCGAGAGCGGTCGCGCGTGTTTTGGGCTCATAGAGATCTGCAATCATGGAGTGCGAGGGTGGGCTGGATCCCGCCTCACCCACGCCAACTAAGATGCGCGCAATCATGAGCTGCCAGAAGCTGGTTACAAGGCCACAGGCTGCGGTCATGCCAGAGAAGATGGTCATAGAGGCGGTGATGACGTTTCGGCGGTTGGTCCGGTCGGCCAACATGGCGATGGGAAGCCCCAAGGTCGCGTAGAAGATGCCGAAAGTCGTAAAAAGGAGGCCCAGTTGGGTGTCGCTCAGGGAGAGTTCAAGCTTGATCGGGTCCAACAGGATCGAAAGGATCTGGCGGTCCACATAATTGACCGAATAGACCACCGTCAAAATGCCAAGCGCATACCGTCGATAGGCCGGCGTGATGAAGTTGCCTGCTGACGCTTCAGCGCTCGTCGTCTCTGCCATGGTTCCCCCCATAGTTCGGAGGGTTATCCCTCCCGGCTTTTTTCAACCTAACAGGGGCTCTTCCTTTTCGAAAGGCAGGAAAGCAAAAGGGCCGAACCCAAGAGGCGCGGCCCTTCTGACTGGAATGTCAGCGATGCATCACCATTCGATGCGCTCGATATTATCGAAGGAGATTTCCGATCCATCTGCAAAGGTGATGGTCCCGGATGCATCTTCGGAGAGGTCGTAGGAGCCCATATCGCTGCCTTCGATTGATCCGCCATCCAGCTCCAGTGTCCAATCCATGGTCACCGCACCGCCGCCATTGCCCTGCAGCTGAATGGTATCGGTCCAACTGCTGCCGACCCCACCATTGATGGTATCAGCGTCAGAGTTTCCAGTCTGGAAGATGAAGAGATCCGAACCATCTCCACCGGTCATGGTATCGTTACCAGAGCCGCCGAACAGGACATCGTCACCTAACCCGCCCGACATAAGGTCGTCGCCAGAGCCGCCAACGAGAAGATCGTCTCCGCTTCCGCCATCTAGATCGTCATTGCCGGAACCGCCATACAACTGATCGTTGCCGCTCTCGCCCTCAAGATCGTCGTTGCCCGATCCACCGTAAAGCGCATCGTTACCACTCCCGCCCTCGATCTCATCACTGCCCGAGCTGCCTTTGAGAATGTCATCACCATCTTTGCCGTCAATCTTGTCGGCGGATCCCATAGCAATCACATCATCGCCACTCGTACCATTGGTCTGATGATAGCTGTCGTGCCAGCTCCCTGTAATGGTAGCTGCGTCGTCAGGCATTGCGTCGCCTGGGTCGTTCACTTCGGTTAGAGCGGTCTCCGACCCATCGGCGACAAGCTTGATATCGTCAATGCTGAATGTTTCATCGTCGGAAGTGGTTTTCGCCTCAAACTCTATGACCAGGGTTGAACCCGTTCCGATATCCTGGAAATTGTAAACATCTTGAATTCCAGAATCTCCATCCTGAGCCAAAATCTCTGTTCGGACACCGTCGATGATAGCAAATGCCTTGAACGTGTCCTGCCACTCGCCACTTTCCTCCATATCGCCTTGGTGAGAGAGGCTGAAGCTCAGATCGAGTTCCGAATGGCCGGAAATATCAATCGCTTCACTGCTCCAGACTACTTTTGATGCACTATCGTAAGCATCATCTGTAGTCCGCCCAAATTCGTAGGCACCATTACCAACACCATGATTGCCGATAATATCAGCACCTGCATCGCTTGCGCTCCAGGCGGTGTTGCCTGCGTCGGAAGTCGCACCATTCGACACGCCTGAGAAATCTTCGCTCCAGAGCATGACCGGGCCTTCGGAAACATCTCCTACCGACACGGTGAACGTTTCATCGACAGAAAGACCGCCGGAGTCAGTTGATGTCACCACGACGTCAATTGTTGCAGGGTCGACAATATCAGCTTCGGTAAAGGTGATTGCTGAGACGGTAAAATCCGACCCGTCTGAGGTATCCGACTGCAGCTTCGCCGTAAATTTGACCTGGTCAAATGTCACGCCCGGATCGATATTGATCGTCCCAGAACCGCTGCCCGACCCCTGCTCAGTGAAGTCGCCTTCCGCTACCAACACACCGTCGTCATACACCGCCCAATGCGCATTCTCGCCGTGAGAGTTTGTGTAAAGGTGCTCAAAGTCGAAACTCATTGATTCAACTTCGTGATCAAAATCTACAATCAGACTTTCAGACAAACCTGAGGCCTTGTCATAGCCGATTTGCTCCTCGTGACCGCTGTCTGTGTCAGAAATCGAACCACTGGCGCCGATACTGTTCCCAAAGAGAGTGGAAACATTCGATGCGGAGGCTTCCGTCAGGACACCACCGACGACATTCTGCGCAGTAACGGTGAAGCCATCATTTGTATCAGTGAAATTGTTCACATCAATGGTCTTGGTCTGCCCGGTATAGGAGTTTCCTTCCCCTTCATAGTCCAGGCTCACACCATCTTTGAGTTTCAGCTGACCGCCCACCACTTCAAAACGGGGATCGTCCACAGTATAGGTGTGGCTATCACCATCATCCACGTCTGAGGTAGAAAGAGTGCCTACGACGGCCCCAGCGTCATTCTCGTTAATGGTCAGAGCGTCGATCTGCTGCACGTCTGTGGTGAAAACCATATCACCAAAGTCCATGTCTCCATTGTCGATCATATCTTCGAAGCCGATCTCATCGCCATTTTCGACCGTGTGATCGACACCGTCAGCGTTCAACTCCGCCCCACCAGAGAAAAAGACGTTTGCGTCTGTGCCAACGAGTGGAACACCTTCATCCGTAACGGCCTGCCAGTTACCATCTACATCCTGAACAAAGTTCACAGAGGTATCTGGGGAGAGTCCTGGATTGTTGTTGGCACCATCTGGAATAAGGAAGTAACCAACATTCTCAGCGGTCGCACCCTCCAGAGTAGCCGAACCAACATCTCCTTCTGTCAGCGCATTGCCATCAGTCCAGATCACTTTACCGGCGACTGGATTCCCATCTTCATCTTTGTAGTAGATGCCAAGGCTGTTCCCAAATCCGGCACTTTCTGACTGGAATGTCACCGTGACCGTTGTGGCCTCCGTGCCAATCAGACTTATATCTGACGGACCCTCGTTCACATCACCAACGGCGATGGTGAAGGTCTCGGAGTAGGTCGCGCCAGAGGCATCGGTCGTCGTCACTTCCACTGCCACGGAGCTCTCAGCTTCATGATTGAGAGAGACACCGTCTTTGAGCTTCAGCTCCCCACCGACAACTTCGAACCGAGCATCGTCGACCGCGTAAGTGTGTGTGTCGCCTGCGTCGACGTCCGTTGTGCTGAGCGTGCCGACAGTCGCCCCGGCAGCGTTCTCATCAACGGAGCTGTTTGACAGAGCAATGTCTGATGGGCCTTCATTCACATCGCCGACGGCAATGGAGAAGGTCTCAGAATAGGTCGCGCCAGAGGCATCGGTCGTGGTCACTTCCACAGCCACAGAACTCTCGGACTCATGGTCCAGGCTCACGCCGTCTTTGAGCTTCAGCTCTCCGCCAACCACTTCAAAGCGCGCATCGTCGACTGCGTAAGTGTGTGTATCGCCTGCGTCGACGTCTGTTGTGGAAAGCGTGCCAACCACAGCGCCCGCGGCATTCTCGTCAACGCTTGCATTCGACAGAGAGATATCAGTTGGGCCTTCATTCACATCACCGACCGCGATGGTGAACGTCTCAGAGTAAGTCGCCCCGTCCGCATCGGTCGTCGTCACTTCAACAGCAACGCTGCTTTCTGCCTCGTGATTGAGCGAGACACCATCCTTGAGCTTGAGCTCTCCACCGACCACTTCAAAGCGGGCATCGTCGACTGCATAGGTGTGTGTGTCACCAGCATCGACGTCTGTTGTGGAAAACGACCCAACCACAGCGCCAGCGGCATTCTCGTCCACAGAGGCATTCGAGAGACTGATGTCTGATGGCCCCTCATTCACATCACCCACGGCGATGGTGAAGGTCTCGGAATAGGTCGCACCCTCGTTATCGGTCGTCGTCACTTCAACTGCAACGCTGCTTTCTGCCTCGTGGTTCAGGGAGACACCATCCTTGAGCTTGAGCTCTCCGCCGACGACTTCAAAGCGGGCGTCGTCCACGCTGTAGCTGTGCGTGTCGCCATCATCGACGTCGGTCGTGGAAAGCGACCCAACCACAGCGCCAGCCGCATTCTCATCAATGCTTGTGTTAGAGAGCGCAATATCGCTCGGACCTTCATTCACATCACCCACGGCGATGGTGAAGGTCTCAGAATAGGTCGCACCGGACGCATCGGTCGTCGTCACCTCAACCGCCACGGAGCTCTCAGCTTCATGATTGAGAGAGACACCATCTTTGAGCTTGAGCTCCCCACCGACCACTTCAAAGCGGGCATCATCCACGGCGTACGTATGGCTGTCGCCAGCATCAACATCCGTGGTGCTGAGTGTGCCAACCACAGCGCCGGCGGCATTCTCGTCCACAGACGCATTGCTGAGAGAGATGTCCGACGGCCCTTCATTCACATCGCCGACGGCGATGGTGAAGGTCTCGGAGTAGGTGGCGCCGGAGGCATCAGTCGTCGTCACTTCCACTGCCACGGAGCTCTCAGCTTCATGATTGAGAGAGACACCGTCTTTGAGCTTCAGCTCTCCGCCGACCACTTCAAAGCGCGCATCGTCGACCGCATAGGTGTGTGTGTCGCCTGAGTCGACGTCCGTTGTGCTGAGCGTGCCGACAGTCGCACCGGCTGTGTTCTCGTCGACAGACGCATTGCTCAGAGCAATGTCGCTTGGGCCTTCATTCACATCACCGACGGCGATGGTGAAGGTCTCGGAATAGGTCGCACCGGAGGCATCGGTCGTGGTCACTTCAACCGCCACGGAGGACTCGGACTCATGGTCCAGGCTCACGCCGTCCTTGAGCTTGAGCTCCCCACCGACCACTTCAAAGCGGGCATCATCCACGGCGTACGTATGGCTGTCGCCAGCATCAACATCCGTGGTGCTGAGTGTGCCAACCACAGCACCGGCTGTGTTCTCGTCGACAGACGCATTGCTCAGAGCAATGTCGCTTGGGCCTTCATTCACATCGCCGACCGCGATGGTGAAGGTCTCGGAATAGGTCGCGCCAGAGGCATCGGTCGTCGTCACTTCAACTGCAACGCTGCTTTCTGCCTCATGGTCCAGGCTCACACCGTCTTTGAGCTTGAGCTCTCCGCCGACTACTTCAAAGCGCACATCATCCACTGCATAGGTGTGACTATCGCCTGCGTCTACGTCAGTCGTTGAGAGCGACCCAACCACAGCGCCGGCGACGTTCTCGTCAACGGAGCTGTTCGACAGAGCGATGTCGCTTGGACCCTCATTCACATCACCGACGGCAATGGTGAAGGTCTCGGAATAGGTTGCGCCAGAGGCATCGGTCGTCGTGACCTCGACTGCGACTGAAGATTCAGCTTCGTGGTTCAGGGAGACACCGTCTTTAAGCTTGAGCTCTCCGCCGACGACTTCAAAGCGGGCATCATCCACGCTGTAGGAGTGCGTGTCACCATCATCAACGTCCGTGGTGCTGAGCGACCCGACAACGGCGCCTGCAGCATTCTCGTCCACAGACGCATTCGACAGAGCGATGTCGCTTGGTCCCTCATTCACATCACCCACGGCGATGGTGAAGGTCTCAGAATAGGTCGCACCCTCGCTATCGGTCGTCGTGACCTCAACCGCAACCGAGGACTCGGTCTCATGGTCCAGGCTCACGCCGTCTTTGAGCTTGAGCTCTCCGCCGACGACTTCAAAGCGCGCATCGTCGACTGCGTAAGTATGGGTATCGCCTGCGTCGACGTCGGTCGTGGAAAGTGATCCAACCACAGCACCGGCTGCGTTCTCGTCAACGGAGCTGTTCGATAGAGCAATGTCGCTCGGACCTTCATTCACATCACCGACCGCGATATTGAAGGTCTCGGAATAGGTCGCACCCTCGCTATCGGTCGTCGTGACCTCGACTGCGACTGAAGATTCAGCTTCGTGGTTCAGGGAGACACCGTCTTTGAGCTTGAGCTCTCCGCCGACCACTTCAAAGCGCGCATCGTCGACTGCGTAAGTGTGCGTATCGCCGTCATCCACGTCGGTCGTTGAGAGCGACCCAACCACAGCGCCAGCGGCATTCTCGTCAACGGAGCTGTTCGATAGAGCAATGTCGCTCGGACCTTCATTCACATCACCGACCGCGATATTGAAGGTCTCGGAATAGGTCGCGCCGGAGGCATCCGTCGTGGTCACCTCAACCGCCACGGAGCTCTCAGCTTCATGATTGAGCGAGACACCGTCTTTGAGCTTGAGCTCTCCGCCGACCACTTCAAAGCGGGCATCGTCGACAGCATAGGTGTGGCTATCGCCAGCATCCACGTCAGTCGTGGAAAGCGACCCAACCACAGCGCCTGCCGCATTCTCATCCACAGACGCATTGCTGAGGGAGATGTCCGACGGCCCTTCATTCACATCGCCGACGGCGATGGTGAAGGTCTCGGAATAGGTCGCGCCAGAGGCATCGGTCGTCGTCACTTCCACTGCCACGGAGCTCTCAGCTTCATGATTGAGAGAGACACCGTCTTTGAGCTTCAGCTCCCCACCGACAACTTCGAACCGAGCATCGTCGACCGCGTAAGTGTGTGTGTCGCCTGCGTCGACGTCCGTTGTGCTGAGCGTGCCGACAGTCGCCCCGGCAGCGTTCTCATCAACGGAGCTATTATCAAGAGTGATATCAGTTGGAGCATCGTTTGTGTCCCCTACCGAAACTGAGAACGTTTCCTGATATGTAGCACCACTGGAGTCTGTTGTTGTCACAGTGACGTCGACAGAGGGATCCGTATTGAAGTCCAGGCTCACGCCGTCTTTGAGCTTGAGCTCACCGCCGACCACTTCAAAGCGCGCATCGTCGACTGCATAGGTATGGCTATCGCCTGCGTCGACGTCTGTTGTGGAAAGCGTACCCACAACGGCGCCAGCGGCATTCTCGTCAACGGAGCTGTTCGACAGAGCAATGTCGCTTGGACCCTCATTCACATCACCGACCGCGATGGTGAACGTCTCAGAGTAAGTCGCACCCTCGCTATCGGTCGTCGTGACCTCGACTGCGACTGAAGATTCAGCTTCATGGTCCAGGCTCACACCGTCTTTGAGCTTGAGCTCTCCGCCGACCACTTCAAAGCGCGCATCGTCGACTGCATAGGAATGTGTATCGCCGTCATCGACGTCCGTGGTGCTGAGTGTGCCAACTACAGCACCCGCTGCATTCTCATCCACAGACGCATTGCTGAGAGAGATGTCCGACGGCCCTTCATTCACATCACCGACCGCGATATTGAAGGTCTCGGAGTAGGTCGCGCCGGAGGCATCGGTCGTCGTGACCTCGACTGCGACTGAAGATTCAGCTTCGTGGTTCAGGGAGACACCATCTTTGAGCTTCAGCTCTCCGCCGACCACTTCAAAGCGGGCATCGTCGACAGCGTACGTGTGTGTATCACCGTCGTCGACATCGCTGGTCGATAGGGTTCCAACGACCGCGCCAGCGGCGTTCTCATCCACAGAGGCATTATTGAGAGAGATGTCCGACGGACCCTCGTTCACATCACCCACGGCGATGGTGAAGGCCTCGGAATAGGTCGCACCCTCGCTATCGGTCGTCGTCACTTCAACAGCAATGCTGCTCTCAGCTTCGTGATTGAGCGAGACACCGTCTTTGAGCTTCAGCTCTCCGCCGACCACTTCAAAGCGGGCATCGTCAACAGCGTACGTGTGTGTATCACCGTCGTCGACATCGCTGGTCGATAGGGTTCCAACGACCGCGCCAGCGGCATTCTCATCCACAGAGGCATTCGAGAGACTGATGTCTGATGGCCCCTCATTCACATCGCCCACGGCGATGGTGAAGGTCTCGGAATAGGTCGCACCCTCGCTATCGGTCGTCGTCACTTCAACAGCAATGCTGCTCTCAGCTTCGTGGTTCAGGGAGACACCGTCTTTGAGCTTCAGCTCTCCGCCGACCACTTCAAAGCGGGCATCGTCGACTGCATAGGTGTGGCTATCGCCAGCATCCACGTCAGTCGTGGAAAGCGACCCAACCACAGCGCCTGCCGCATTCTCATCCACAGACGCATTGCTGAGGGAGATGTCCGATGGGCCTTCATTCACATCACCGACCGCGATATTGAAGGTCTCGGAGTAGGTCGCGCCGGACGCATCGGTCGTGGTGACCTCAACCGCAACCGAGGACTCGGTCTCATGGTCCAGGCTCACACCGTCTTTGAGTTTGAGTTCCCCACCGACGACTTCAAAGCGCGCATCATCCACTGCATAGGAATGTGTATCGCCTGCGTCGACGTCAGTCGTGGAAAGTGATCCAACCACAGCGCCAGCGGCATTCTCATCCACAGAGGCATTCGAGAGGCTGATGTCTGATGGGCCTTCATTCACATCACCGACCGCGATATTGAAGGTCTCGGAATAGGTCTCACCCTCGCTATCGGTCGTCGTGACCTCGACTGCGACTGAAGATTCAGCTTCATGATTGAGAGAGACACCGTCTTTGAGCTTGAGCTCTCCGCCGACCACTTCAAAGCGGGCGTCGTCCACCGCGTAAGTATGGGTATCGCCATCATCGACGTCAGTCGTGGAAAGCGTACCCACAACGGCGCCAGCGGCATTCTCATCCACAGAGGCATTCGAAAGGCTGATGTCTGATGGGCCTTCATTCACATCACCGACCGCAATAGTGAAGGTCTCGGAATAGGTCGCGCCCTCGCTATCGGTCGTCGTCACTTCAACAGCAATGCTGCTCTCAGCTTCGTGGTTCAGGGTGACACCGTCTTTGAGCTTGAGCTCTCCGCCGACCACTTCAAAGCGGGCATCGTCGACAGCGTACGTGTGTGTATCACCGTCGTCGACATCGCTGGTCGATAGGGTTCCAACGACCGCGCCAGCTGCGTTCTCATCCACAGAGGCATTGCTCAGCAAGATATCTGATGGACCCTCATTCACATCACCGACGGCAATGTTGAAGGTCTCAGAATAGGTCGCACCCTCGCTATCGGTCGTCGTGACCTCGACTGCGACTGAAGATTCAGCTTCGTGGTTCAGGGAGACACCGTCTTTGAGCTTGAGCTCACCGCCAACCACTTCAAAGCGCGCATCGTCGACTGCATAGGAATGTGTATCGCCGTCATCGACGTCCGTGGTGCTAAGCGAGCCAACCACAGCGCCCGCAGCATTCTCGTCAACGGAGCTGTTCGACAGAGCAATGTCGCTTGGGTCTTCATTCACATCACCCACTAGGAGCGTGAAATCCTGTGTGAAGGACAAACCACCTTCATCCGTTATTGTGACGGAGAGAGAAACCGATGGTTCCGCTTCGTGGTTGAGACTAAGGCCTGGCTTTAGTTTCAACACACCGTCGACCACCTCAAACCGGGCGTCGTTTACTTGATAGGTGTGCTCGCCTGGGTCGTTGGTCGTGAGCGTTCCCACCACCGCACCTGGCGCATTCTCATCGAAACTTTTGTTGCTGAGTTCAATTTCTTCCGGACTTGCATTTTCTTCCCGGTCGGCACTTTGACCGGGGAATGGCACTTCGGGCTCCACAAAAGTGGACTCAACGTTTGCGGTGTTCTGCGCAAGTGCGCCATCAGCAATGTCAGCACCGTCCATGTTGGACTGCTTTATGTCCATCGCCACTCGGTCCATTTCAGGCTCATCGAGCAGACTTTCAGCAGCAGGAGACGAGCCTACGGACTTACCGGAACCAGCTTCCGCCTGTTCAGTTGAATCTACGTCGGCAGCTACCAGGGGATCGCGTGGACTGGCGGCCCCTGAGCGCTCACCTTCAACCTGGCCATCAGTGTTTGAGAACTGCGGTTCCGCACCAGCGTTAGCGACGCCACTACGTGTTTCACCTTCTGGCAGATCTAGCTCACCGCGTTCAATACCCATATGGATATTTGGATTGGTGACATCATCAGCAGCGCGGGCGCTGTCCAGGCCGGTAAGGTCAGCTTCGGTCTCGTCCCGCCGCTTGCCGGGAGCACCTGCCTCATCAAAGATGAATAGGTCATCATTGGATGATCCGTTTTCGCTTCCGTTCCTGACTTCAGCTTCGTCTTCACGATTCGTTTCGTCAGCCATGTCTACCTTCCTACGCCACATCAAAGGCGGCTGAATCTGCATCAGACCCAGCACAAACCCATCACGCGATAGCGAAGGGTTTTTCAGTTACTAGACAATTTGGGGGGGAGAAATTAACTCGTCGTCAAGAAGTCTGGTTAACGCCGTGTAACCATCAACGGGCATTCGTTACATAGCCAGCTATTCGCCCAAAATCCGCAGAAAACCGCGAAAATTTTACTAAAAACGTCATTTATATCGACGTAAATCTGCGGAAAACCCGGCAAAAGCAAAAAATTAACCAAAAAACAAAAACTTCGGGGGATTCTGCAGGAAGGATGGTGGGATTGTCCGCTTATCTGTTCCTGGGACACGCACGTCGGCATGAGTAAACAGCAGCCTTCTGACGGACCGCGCAACAAAATTCAGTCGGCGGTGGACTCGCTTCGAGTCTTCATCTCCGGCGGGCGCGATGAACGCTTTGCCGGCTTCACGGCGAAGGGCGCGGGTCCGCTGAGCCCCCCTATCCTTATTGGTTCTATTTCGATCAACTTTTTTGCGCTAGCCACACCCCTCGCGCTGCTCCAGGTCTATGACCGGATTATCCCTAACCAGGCTGTTGAAACCCTCACCATCATGGTGATGGGGCTCATTGGGATCATGTGCATTGATGCGGTGTTCCGCTATTCCCGCTCCTGTCTTGTTATCTGGTATGCGGCTCAGCTAGACCACGCGCTCAACGTGACGCTTGTCGACCGGTTCCTTGAAACATCTCCGCAAGATTTTGAAAAGGAAACGCCCGGCGGCTATATGGACAAACTCGGAGCGCTTGAGACAATCCGAGATTTCGAAGGTGGACAGTCACGTTTGCTGATGCTGGATTTGCCTTTTGTTGGCGCGTTCCTTGGCCTCATCTGGATTATCGGTGGCTCGCTGGTTCTGGTCCCCATTGCTTTATTCGCTGTCCTCGTCGTCGTCACCGCCATTAGCGGTAGTGCGCTCCGGAAAGTGCTGAGCGACCGCTGGGCATTCGATGATCGACGCTACAGTTTCGTTGTGGAAACGCTGAACGGCATTCCAGCCATCAAAAGTATGGCAATGGAACCCCAGATCCTGCGCCGCTATGAACGGCTGCTCCGCACGGGAGCATCTGCCACGTACCGCACGATTGAACTTGGCGGCATTGCTCAGTCTTTCGGCGCTGTTTTTGCCGGCGTCACTATGGTGGCAGTCGTCTCAGTAGGCGCGCTCCTGGTCATTGATGGCAGTTTGACTATGGGGTCGCTCGCAGCCTGCACTCTTCTTTCAGGCCGTACCATTCAACCACTTTTGAAAGGTTTGAGTCTTTGGACGCAGCTTCAAAGTGTCGATGTCGCCAGAGAGAAAGCTGCAAGCCTGCTTGATTTGCCAGGCGGACAGGTTACAGCAAGCCAGAACACCGTGCCCAACCTAGCCGGACAGATTGACTTGAAGAGGGCCTCCTTCCGATATGGACCCGACCTTCCAGACGTCGTGAAAGCAGTCAGCGCCAAGTTCAAGTCCGGCGAGATGATTTCGGTTACGGGCATCGACAATTCCGGCAAATCGACCCTTATCCGTCTGATCACTGGCGAAGCCCGCCCGACTGAGGGCAATGTTATGATTGATGGCATGGATGTGACGGGCCCTCACCAAAAAGCTCTGTCCAACTGGGTCGCCTACATTCCTCCAAACCCGGTCTTGTTCCAGGGAACCATCCTTGAAAATCTTGCCATGTTCCGAACCGGCGAAGCGATTGACAATGCGCGGCTGGCAGCGCGCGCCATTGGTCTAGAAGAAGATATTCATCGTCTCCCAGAAGGTTATGACACGCGTGTCAATCAGGGTATTGCCGAGCAACTCCCCGGCGGATTTCTCCAGCGTATGACGATAGCGCGAGCACTCGCGATGAAACCTCAGGTCCTGCTGTTTGATGAAGCCAACAACACGCTTGATCAGAAAGGCGATCAGAAAGTGTTGAAAGCCCTGCAAGTGCTTAAGGGTGGCCCCACAATCATCGCCGTAACACACCGGCCATCCCTGAAGCGCATCGCCGACAGGCATTTTGAAATGAAGGACGGCGTGCTGACCGAGGTGAGCCTCGCAAACGCAGCTTCTGCACCCGCCCCTGCACCAATGCATGCGCCAGCGGAGGCCGCATCATGAGCATCACCTTTGACAACGCTACCGAGGCGGCCGTTGCGAACAAGCCGGTAGAGCGGAAGGGTCGACCGCTCCTATCCTCTTTGCTCCATGGTGGCGACATGGACAGCTTTGTTGGCGGGACCTCTGCAGGTGCCTGTCTCATGCCGCTCCTCACCAAGCTCGGGTGGCGCGGCGAAGCGCGGCACCTAGCAGAAGCATTGCCTCACTTTGTCGATAATCTCGACTTCGATGATGTGCGGACCATCCTCTCAAACCTGAACTATGCGACGACCGCTCGCAATATGCGCCTGTGCGATCTACGCCCCAGCCAACTACCCTGCCTCTTCTCGACAGATGGCGAGCACATCGGTGTTATCTATTCCCGCGATGGCGACACGCTTTCAATCTTTGATGGAAAACAGAAAGCTGAAGGCACGATCGACGCCGGTAAAACAAAGGGCGTTGCGTACCTCGTCAATCATGCGGACACGATTGAACCGGCTCCTGCCCAAAGAGCTGCAGGAAGTTGGATCTGGAATGTTGTTGGTCGCTTCAAGAAACTGATTGCACAAACATTCGCTATCAGTTTCGTCACAAATGTTACCGCTCTCATGGTGCCAATTTTCATCATGGGCGTCTATGATCGCGTTATCGGCACACGGTCGGCTGAAACGCTTGCCTATTTTGTTGCCGGTATTCTTCTGATCATAGGTGTGGAAGCCGCACTCCGCGTCATTCGCGGGCGGGCTCTTGCCTATCTCGGCGCGCGTATTGACGCGCAAGTTGGTGGTGCATCGTTCAAGCAGTTGCTCTACATGCCGGTTTCTATGACCGAGAGTGCACCTGTCGCGACCCAGCTCAATCGTCTGAGACAATTTGAGGGTGTCCGTGAGATATTTACCGGGCCCCTGGCAGCGGCTGCATTTGACCTGCCCTTTGTGATCGTTTTCCTTGCAGCGATTTTTGTAATCGCGGGTACAATTGGATGGGTGCCTGTCGCGCTGATTGCCGCCTTCACGATCTTTGGTCTGGTAATGGCTCCGATCATGAAAAAGGCGATCGCTGAGTCAGGAGAAATTCGGAATACACGTCAGAACTTCCTCATCGAGCTTGTCAGCAAACAACGCACTCTGAAGCAGTGCGCGGCTGAAGACATCTGGCGTGATCGGTTTCATAGTATTTCGGAGCGCGCAGCCGTCGCCAATGCGCACACCGCACGAATAAATATGTTCATTCAAACAGTTGCGCAGACCCTGATGACGATTGCGGGTGTCGCCACTCTTGCCATTGGCACGCTCTATGCGATGGAGGGCGATCTCTCCATTGGTGCATTGATTGCTACGATGGCCTTCGTCTGGCGTGTTCTGGGACCAATCCAGTCTATTTTCTTAAGCTTCAGTCGTATCAGCCAAGTCAGCCAGAGCCTCAAACAAATTGATGGCCTTATGAAACTGCCGCTGGAGAGAGATGCCGGAAGACTTCCTTCCTTCTTCCGGTCTTTCAAGGGAGGCATCACACTGAACAATGTCTCTTTGCGTTTTTCAGCCGGATCTGAACCAGCACTGATGGGGGCGGCCTTGAAGGTGGAACCGGGCGAATTCATTGCGATCAACGGATCGAATGGTGCGGGGAAATCAACTCTTCTGAAAGTCATTGCCGGCCTCTACAAACCGCAAGCTGGCTCTGTTGCCCTTGATGGTTTGGACATTCGCCAGCTTGATTCCGGCGAGATGCGCAATTCAATTGCCTACCTCCCCCAACATGCAACTTTCTTCTACGGCACCATCGCCCAGAACTTGCGACTGGCCGACCCGACCGCCAGCGACCAAGACATTGAAAAGGCGATTGCCGACGCCGGTCTGGCAGATTATGTCAAATCTCTTCCAGACGGCGCAGAGACCCGTTTCTCACAGGAGGATTTTGCGAACCTTGCCGGCGGTGTCCGTCAACGGTTGAACCTCGCCCGCGCCTACGTGAAGAACGCCCCTATGCTGCTTCTGGATGAGCCCGCCTTTGGCCTCGACGATGCGGCTGACGCCGCTTTGGTTGACAAGCTGATGTCTCTTAAGGGGAAGGCCACCATCTTGATGGTGACCCACCGTCCGAGCCACATGCGCCTCGCTGATCGTCTGGTCTATCTCGACCAGGGACGCGTGGCACTTGACGGTGCCCCCAGTGCCGTTTTGGACCGGCTTAACGGCTGAAATTAAGCCGCTTTTAAGGTTATTCCGTCAGTATTTCCCTCAAATCCGCTGTGATGGTCGCGAAAAGTCAAAATCGCGGGGCAACCTCACAGGCCTATGTTTCTGGAGATGAGTAGAAGGGTACCGCCGGTGGCGCAGGAGAAGACAGAGAGTTCGAAGAAAGCAAAGCGAAAAGCTGAGCTGTCAAAAAAACTCGCCCTCCCCTTGACGCTAGAAGAATCCGGACCCCCTCGCTTTTATCAAAACCTGATGATTGTTGGCGGTGTCTTTCTGGCGCTCGCAATCCTTTGGGGTTCCATCACAGAGATCAAAGAACTAGCGCGAGCCGATGGCGAAGTCACACCCGCCGGGAGCGTTCAGCTGGTCCAACATTTGGAAGGCGGCATCGTCGCTGAAGTCCTCGTCAATGAAGGAGAGTTGGTTGAGAAAGATCAGCCGCTCGCAAGGCTTCAGCCTATCGCCGCTGAGGGCGACCTTGGTCAATTAGCTGCCCGACAGGTTGCATTGCAGCTGAAGATCGAACGCTTGAGTGCGAACGTTGAGGCGCGCCCAATGGATCCCTCGCTCGAAGAGCTTGACCCCAACCTTTACGCAAATGAACTTGCGCTCCTCGAAGCATCGCTCACAGCCGCTGACCGTCAACGGCAGGGTTTCCTTGCTCGGATCGAACAACGTAAAAGCGACATTGAATCCCTGTCAGATCAGCGTGCCAGCCTGAAAGAACAGGTCGAACTGATGCTTGAGCAGGTCAACCTAAGGGGTGCCCTCCTTGAAAAAGGCCTTGTCTCCCGCATCGCCTATCTTGAAACCAAACGCACGTATGAACAAACACGGGTGCAACTCATCTCCACGGCCGGCAACCTGGCAGCAACCCGCGAGTCGCTCCGCGAGGAGGAAGTTGGCCTCGAAGAATTGGATGCAACACTTATCAATGATGCTCTTTCTGAACGCTCGACAGCTACCGCAGAACTAGACGAAACAGCGAGTGCCATTCGCAAGCTCACCGACCGGGTAGAACGACTGACGGTCTTCGCTCCTGTTCGCGGCATTGTCCAGGATCTGCCTGCCAAAACCATTGGCGAGGTCATTGAGCCCGGCGGCCTTGTCGCCCAGGTGGTGCCTATGGATGATGAGCTGGTGGCAGAGGTCCGCGTACAGCCAACTGATATCGGCCACATACAAATCGGGGATTCTGCAAAGGTCAAAATCACGACCTACGATACAGCCCGCTTCGGTGATATTAATGGTGAGGTCCGACGCATCTCTGCGTCAACATTCCGCGATGAACAGGATGAGCCTTACTACAAAGTCATCATCGCGCTTTCCAAGGCGCATGTGGGCCTTGGGGCGAAGCATCACTCCATTCTGCCCGGCATGGTCGTGAATGCGGAGATCATCACGGGCTCCAAATCGCTCGTTCGCTACCTCCTGAAACCCGTTTTCCGGTCCCTGGACATCGCCTTTACAGAACGGTGAGCCTAACTAAGACTGGCGCGCGTTTAGATTAAATCGCGAGAGCCGCTCTATACTCCGTATTGTGTCGCATTTCCGAACCGAAAAAGTCGTGCGACTTTTTCTCGAAATGCTCAAATTGGCTCTCCCAACCATGTCCGAATCTGGCGAGTAATTTCCAAACCATAGTCTATGCTTACAGCATGGATACCTGTTCACCATCGTCGTTTCCGACACCAGATGCCTGCTACGCCGCCATTCAGGCGCGCGACACCCGATTTGACGGGCGCTTCTTCACGGGCGTCACATCGACGGGGATATATTGTCGGCCTGTCTGTCCAGCCCGACTTCCCAAACGTGAAAACTGCACTTTCTGGCCTTCTGCGGCGGCGGCTGAGCAGGCGGGCTTTCGTGCCTGCCTTAGATGCCGCCCTGAAGCGGCACCCGGCACGCCTGCGGCTCAAGGGTCCGCAGCAACGGTGTCCCGGGCACTCCGCCTGATCGGTGAGGGCGCGCTGGATACGGGCAGTGTCTGCCAGCTTGCAGACCGCCTCGGCCTTGGTGAACGACAGGTGCGACGTCTGTTCAATATGCACTTAGGCGCGAACCCAGAAGCCGTCGCCGCCACGCGACGCCTTTTGCTCGCCAATCAGCTGCTCCGCGATACAAACCTGCCCGTTGCTGACATCGCCTTTGCATCCGGTTTCTCAAGTCTCAGACGGTTCAATGATGCGTTTGCCAAGCGCTATGGCGAACCGCCAACAGCCATTCGGCGGGCGGCGCGGAAGAAAGGCCATGGCGCCACCAACAAGGACAATGCGCTCCCCTTCGATCTTCGGTTGCGTCTCGGCTTCCGACCGCCGTTCGACTGGCAAATGATCTTGGACTATTTCGAGATACGGGCCATTCCAGGTGTCGAAGCGATTGATGGCAATCGGTACCGGCGCACCGTGCGGTTGAACGATACCCATGCCTTTATCGAGGCAGAGCCCGACAAAACCCGCGACATTCTTTGGGTGCGGGTGATGAGTGATCGACCTTTCGCTCTTGCAGATCTTGTGATGCGACTGCGACGCCTGTTTGATCTTGATGCACAACCACAAGCCATCGGCGCGCACTTTTCCGATGATCCGCTTATAGGCCCCTTGGTCGAACAGAGACCGGGTCTTCGCATTCCTGGTGCCTTTGACGGCTTTGAGCTGGCGATCCGCGCCATCCTCGGTCAGCAGGTGTCTGTCAAAGGGGCGACCACCATCGCAGGACGGTTGGTGGAGGCGTATGGCGATGAAGTGACACCACCAGGGGACAACTGGCCCTCGTTCTTGTTCCCGGAACCTTGGACGCTTGTAAGAGACGACCTCGGCAAATTGGGAATGCCCCGTACCCGTGGAGATACACTATCGACCCTTGCCAAGGCTGTTTCCAGCGGCGCAGTCACGTTACATCCAGGGGTCAATGTTTCTGAAATGGTCGCTGCCCTCACATCGCTCAAAGGCATCGGCGACTGGACAGCCTCCTATGTTGCCTTGCGCGCGCTTGGTGATCCCGATGCCTTCCCGTCCGGCGACCTGGGACTTCAAAAGGCTGCCGCACCCCATTCTGAAAAACTGAGTGCGAAAGCACTCGCTGCAACCGCAGAAAACTGGAGGCCCTGGCGCGGTTATGCCGCCCTTCACCTCTGGTCCAGCCTATCCTCATAGGAATCTACCATGCCGAAATCCAAGACACCCCTTGCCATTGCAACCCTCGACACCCCAATCGGGCCTATTCGCGTCGCTGCCCATTCGGGCGGTCTCGCACGGGTCTTGTTTGATACTCAAAAAGACGAAGTGCTTGACGAAGATCCCAATCCGTCTGCTGAGGCCAAACAACATCTTGAAGCTGCTCTACAGGCGCTCAGAGAGTATTTCACAGACGAACGGCAAAGCTTTGAGGATCTGACCCTGGCTCCCGAGGGTACCGATTTTCAGCTCAGCGTCTGGCAAGCACTTCTAAATATTGGATATGGCGACACGTGTGCTTATCGAGACATCGCCAACACTATTGGTAACCCGAAAGCAGTCCGTGCCGTCGGCCTTGCCAATGGCAAAAACCCCATCCCGGTCATCGTTCCCTGTCACCGGGTGATTGGCGCGAATGGCACGCTTACCGGCTTCGGCGGCGGGCTGCCTGCAAAAAAATGGCTGTTAGAGCATGAGGGTGCGCTCGCAGGGTCTCTCATTTAGCGATATGGTTATCCCCTGATTCATTTTAGGGGAGTTGCGCTAAATGCTTGATCTTCAGTTTAACGGCCTGTTCGGGCTGCTCATTCTGATTGCGGATATTTATGCAATCGTGAAGACCGTGCAGAGCAATGCAGAGACACTCACGAAAGTCTTGTGGATTGTCGTAATCTTGTTCCTGCCAATCCTCGGCGTCATCCTCTGGTACTTCTTCGGCCCGCGCGGATAATCAGTCCAAATATTGTGTGAGGTCAGGCGCGGGAGCTTCGTCAAGACGAGGGACAATGGCGATGGGCACGTTGTCTGCAAAGCGCCCCATGACCTCCACAGTTTCTTCGACCGGCACCGGGTTCACCTCAGACGTCGAGATGACAATGACGGCTGGGGTGAGACCTCGCGCTTTCAAGCTCTCTAGCGCTGTCAGCGTATGGCTGATGGTGCCCAGATAAGAGCCCACGACCAGCACCACGCGTAGATCTGCCTTGTTCTTCAGTGCAACCATCCAGTCAGACATGGTTGCTTCCTCATTGATGGGCACCAGCACACCGCCTGCGCCCTCCACCAACACAAAATCCTGATCTTCAGGTGCTAAACAAAAGTCGATGAGTTCGTCGAGCTGTATTGTTAGGCCCGCACGCTTTGCCGCCATGTCAGGGGACAGGGGCGGATCAAACCGCCAAGGCGTGATCGCCGCGATGGCTTGATCGCTTACGTCAGCGCCCATGGCCAGCAGCATGCGGCCAGAATCTGTTTCCTCCGGCGGCACGCCTTCAAGCCCACTCAGCACAGGCTTTAGAGCCGCGACCTTCTTGCCCTTGGCGATAAGCTGACGGATCAGAATTTCACTGATCACGGTCTTGCCTATATCTGTTCCAGATGCAGTTACAAACAGGTGGGTCATTCAGCAGCTCGTCGTTCAAGAATTTGGGTGCGCACAAGACCGGCCAGTCGATCAATGTCTTCGTCTTTATGAAGCGCGGTGAAAGTGAAGCGCAGGCGCGCAGTGCCTTGCGGCACCGTTGGCGGTCGAATGGCCGTTACCAGAAAACCCTGCTCTTCGAGAAATGCGGAGGCTTCGAGCGTCGTCTCCGGATCACCCAACACCAGGGGAACAATTGGGCTCTCGGCTGCAGGTAGATTGAGCGCTCTCGTAAAACGGTTCGCTTTCTCAACGGGCAAAGCTGCGTAGTCCGGCTCTGCCTCGATAATTTCAAGAGCGGCAATTGCTGCAGCAGCACTCGCCGGTGGCAGACCTGTTGAATAGATGAGGGTGCGTGCACGCGTGCGCAAAAGATCAATCACAGGCTGGCTGGCGCAGATATATCCCCCATAGGACCCAATCGCTTTAGACAGCGTGCCCATTTGCAGGGGCACCTCCGCTTTTGCGCCAGTGACAAAACTGGAGCCGCGCCCTTCGGCAAGGACGCCAATGCCGTGAGCATCATCCGTCATCAGCCAGGCATCATGCACCTTGGCGATCTCTGCCATGTCCCACACGGGCGCCAGATCCCCATCCATAGAGAAAACACCGTCGGTCACGATGAGACAGTTCTTAGCGGCTGGACGGTGCGTGTCGAGAAGTTCGCTCAGGTGTTCCAGATCATTATGTCTGAACCGAAAGGCCGTGGCGCCTGATAGGTCCGTTCCCGAGAGCAGGCAGGAGTGGGAGAGTTCATCAGCCAGAACGAGATCGCCCGGTTTCATCAAGGTTGGGATGATGCCTAAGTTAGCGAGATAGCCCGATCCGAAGACCAGGCAGTCGTCAGTCTGCTTGAGTTCAGCGAGGCGCCGCTCCAATTCCGTAAAGATGGAATGGTTACCGGTTACCAGGCGCGAGGCGCCCGAACTCGCGCCACGTTCATCAAGCGCCCGTTTGGCCGCCTCCAGCACACGCGGTTCGTGGGCGAGGTTCAAATAGTCGTTGCAACAGAAGGAGATGAGCGTCCGGCCATCACGCTGGACATATGCCCCCGCATTCCGGTCGGTCTCTTTCAGGCGACGACGCAGGTTTCCAGCCTCCAACTCGGCCAGTTTCCGCAGTGCCATGTCGTCGAGTGAGCTCATTTCAACGCGATCACCTTTTTTCCTGGGACTTGGGGGTTTTGCTGCAGTTTCCAGCGGTTTCCCTTGGGACACCCAATTTCTCCCAAAATCGGCGGCAAACCTGCGCGTTGCGCCCCCGGGAGTCAACCAAATCCGGCGTCAAAACACCCAGACTCTCTTGCTTGCAAATGGGCCCGTTCTGCCTATGCTCACGGTCAAAATGCCCCCGAAAGCCCGTCTTGAAACAGGGAAGAGTTCATGAATATTCAGACGCCAGTGTCCGAGCAGACCGCCGCACCTGAGACCACCGCCCTCCGCCACGATTGGTCACGCGAGGAAGTTGAAGCGCTGTTTGCCCTTCCCTTCAATGATCTCATTTTCCGCGCCCAAACAGTGCACCGTGAATGGTTTGATCCAAACGAAGTGCAAAAGAGCATGCTTTTATCCGTCAAGACTGGTGGCTGTCCGGAAGATTGTGGCTATTGCTCTCAGAGCTCGAAGTATGACACAGGCCTCAGTGCTTCCAAGCTAATGGAAGTTGAAAAGGTCCTAGACGGCGCACGACGCGCCAAAGAAGCTGGAGCGTCCCGCTATTGCATGGGTGCTGCCTGGCGCGAGCCAAAAGAACGTGACATGCCGGCAATCGTCGCCATGATCAAAGGCGTGCGGGAAATGGGCATGGAAACATGCATGACCCTTGGCATGCTGAGCCCAGAACAGACAATCCAGCTTAAAGATGCCGGACTCGACTACTACAACCACAATATCGATACATCAGAAGAATTCTATCCATCAATCATCACGACACGGACCTTCCAGGATCGTATCGACACCCTAGAACGCGTTCGCGAAGCAGGGATCAATGTTTGCTCCGGCGGTATCCTGGGCCTTGGTGAAGAACGCCAAGACCGCGCCGGCATGCTGATGGCTCTTGGTAATCTCACAGAACATCCGCAGTCTGTGCCGATCAACATGCTAATCCCGATTGAAGGCACACCTCTTGGCGAGAACGCGAAGATTGACGCAATTGAATTTGTGCGCACGATTGCGGTTGCCCGCATCATGATGCCTAAATCCATCGTTCGCCTGTCAGCAGGCCGCGAATGGATGTCAGATGAAACACAGGCGCTCTGTTTCCTGGCCGGCGCGAACTCGATCTTTGTTGGGGACGAGCTGCTCACCACAAAGAACCCAGGCCAGGACAAGGATCAGGCGCTGTTCGACAAGCTGGGCCTTGAGCCGATGCCTGCGCATCAGTGCCCGTCTGAGGTTTAAGTCAAGCTGTTAAGGCGTAACTGCCTTCAGGATCGCTGCCACAATTTCTTCGTCGAATTTTTTGCGTTCGGCGCGCGATCCTTTGCCCTCAAGTGCCACCTGAAAAAGAGATCCATCCATCATGGAAGTGATGAGGCGCGCCTGACGCAACGCCTCTTTGTCCGTTGCCTTAGTATTGATGGCCTTTAAGAGTTCTGCGACGGCTTGATAGAAACACCTGTATTGGTGTGCATGCAGGTGCCTGAACCGTTCCTGATGCAGCGCCAGCATTGCGATCACCGCATAAACGCGGCCGCCTGTATGATGCCATTCTCCCACCAACCCCCGCACCATCTCAGCAAGCTTTTCTTCAGGCGTGCCTGACCCCCTATGTGCGCTCTGCACAATGTCCAGTCCACGGGCGAACTCTTCATTGCCGATTGCTTCCAGCAAGTCCTCGCGCACGGGAAAGTAATACTGCAGATTCCCTAAGGTGATTTCAGCTTGGGCTGCGACCGTGCGCAACACAAAGGCGTCATACCCTTCCTCAATTAGAAGGTTTCGGCCCAGGGAGATGATTTCCGCGCGGCGCCTTTCTCCTTTGGTCAGCTTAATATCTTCATCAGAAGACAGGGTCTGCGCATCCATTTGGTTTCCGGCCCTTGCACTTAATAGGTCAACAACCTACTTTTACCGAAATTATTAGGTTGTTGACCTATTTTAGAAAGATGAGTGGGAGAGAGCAATGGATATTACCAACCCCGATCAAAGATCCGCACAAACGTTTGCAAATCAGTTTCCTGATCTCGTTCATCAGACTGGCGCTGCAACATATAATTATCTGTTCGGGCCAGACCGCGCCCTCTTCGACGCCTTTATGAAACAGAGCTGGATGGCACCAAAAAACCTCTTCTCCCATTCGGAAACAACAATCATTGCCGATGGATCAACGCTTCTGGGCATTGAGCTCGGCTATGGGGGAAGTGACTGGTACAGGTTTCATTCCTCCGGCGGCACCGTGATCGGGAACCTCTTTGAAGCGGGAAGCCTCAACGAAGAGGGTCTTATTGCGCTCGGCGAGAGATCCAATCTCATCAGTTACATGAACCCCCATATTCCCGATCACGCCTACTATATCACTGCACTGTCCGTCGCAGCGTCAGCGCGCGGAACAGGACTTGGTGCCAAACTGCTCACCAATGCCATAGATCGCGCCCGCAAAGAGGGATATCAGGAACTCCATCTGGATGTCTTCTCCGACAACCCAGCTGTGAAATTCTACCAATCAATGGGCCTCACCTGCATGTCTGAAACGGTTGCTCCCATCCCGTGCCGCACGCACAATGTACCGATGGAAATGCGAATGGTGATTGCTCTATGACGACCTCTGAGATGCGTTACGTGTTGGCGGACGCACAGACAAAACACGACCCGAATTTTTTTCTCGCAAGCGGGATCATCTCAGAGAATGAAGAGGTCCCTGCGCGCGCCGATATTCTTGCAAAGGGCGCAGAGAAAGCGGGGCTCACCCGAGTTGTCCCCGACGATTATGGCCTTGGCGTCATCAGCCGCTGTCATACGCCGGAATACCTGCAGTTTCTCAAGAACATCTACACCCGCTGGTCGCGCAAACCCGGTGCACCAAAGGAAGTCATCCCCAACATACACCCACAGCGTCGTGACTTTGGTTACCCCGCTGCCGCTGACGGGCAAGTTGGCTATCACACAGCCGATACCTCCGCCCCCATCGGTGAACATACTTGGGAGAGCGCCTATTGGTCGGCCCAGACAGCCGCGCATGCTGCCGAGCTCGTTTTGGCGGGGGCCGATAGTTCGTACGCGCTCTGCCGCCCCCCAGGGCACCACGCCATGCGCGATATTGCCGGCGGGTTTTGTTACCTCAACAATTCAGGCATCGCAGCCGAGGTGCTGCGCCAACAGCATGAACGTGTCGCCATTCTGGACATTGACGTACACCACGGGAACGGCACGCAAGATGTGTTTTACGAACGCCCGGATGTGCTGACCGTCTCTCTTCATGTTGACCCTGTCAGATTTTATCCATTCTTCTGGGGACATGCAGATGAGCGAGGCGACGGTGCCGGTCGGGGATACAATCTCAACTTACCGCTGCGCCGTAGGACAGCAGACGATGAGTATCTGGTAGCGCTTGACCAGGCGTTGGAACGTATCGATGCCTTTGCGCCGGACGCGCTTGTTCTTGCGCTTGGTTTGGATTCCTTTGAAGGCGATCCGTTTGACGGGCTTTCAATTTCAACGCCGGGCTTTGCGCGCATCGCGGCTGCGATCTCCGAGCGCGACATCCCTACTGTTATTGTTCAGGAGGGTGGCTATATCTGTCCGGAACTGGGCGACAACCTCACGTCCTTTCTAACCGGATTCTCATCAGCCCGAGGGTGAGTTAGAGGCAGGTTCTAGAGCCACGCGAAAGCCCTTTTGAGGAAGGCCTGGCCATCGCTTGGTTGCCACTCTCCATGGGCCATGACGACCTGCTCGGTCGGCCAGTCCAAAATGCGCGTCTTCGCCGCCCTGGCGGGTTTCCGGAAAATGAAAGAGAGCCGCCATTCCAGCGGTGCGTACCCCCAGCCTTCGACAATCTTCCACCGACGTGCAATCCATCGCGCCCACGGCTTCCAATGCTCGGCCAAGAACGCCGCGCTGAAGTTTTCCGACAAGTCCGCAAGGATCGTCGTGCCCGAGGATTTGTGATGGAACACAATCTCATCCAGAGCTGGGGACCCTTGCATCCAGACCTGATCAATTTCATCTGCCCAATCCGTCGGCGGCGTCTCAGCAAGCGCAGTTTCAAATTCAAGGTCAGGACATTTCGCTATTGTGGATGACGGGCCCCATAGCTTTGCATCGGGAAAGACCCCTGCCCACGCCCCCATAAACAGGTAGTGGAGTTTGTTCGGGCTCACCAGATGCTGAACAGCCCCCAGGGCTCTTACTTCGCTCAACAGCTCAGGTGTTGGTTTGATTGGGGACCAGATCCACAGTCCGCCCTTTTGGAGTCGAACAACAAGGCACCGGGTTGGATAGGGAAATCCATAGAAGCTCACGCAATCCCCATCTGCCATCCAGATTTCATTTCCAATTTTCTGAAGCATTCTCTTTTGAGACATTTTGGGCCTCACATAGTTGAGCAATTACATGGGCAAGCCTACGTCATCTGACAAGACTGTCCAGGTCCGGCCAAATAAACCTATTTAGGAGTTGCGCCTGAGACGGCGTCCCGCGACATTGCCGCTTCTGCTTTCTCACTGAGGTGTCTCATGGCCAGCTTTCCCCCAATAAACCCTGCCTTTCCAAGCCCGCCGAAATGGCTGCAGGACAGTGCTCCTCATGTCTGGCTGCCTTATGCACAGATGCAAACAGTGCCGATGACCCTGCCAGCGGTTAAAACCGAGGGCGTGCGCATAACTCTGGAAGACGGGCGGGAGTTGATTGACGGTGTGTCGTCCTGGTGGACGGCGGCCCACGGGTACAATCATCCGCATATCCGCGAGGCGGTCGCCAAACAGCTTGAGCAGATGCCCCACATTATGCTGGGCGGGTTTGCCCATGAACCCGCCTTTCGACTGGCCAAACGCCTTGCAGACATTCTGCCTGGGGATCTCAACCACACATTTTTCTCCGAGTCCGGATCCGTCTCAGTTGAGATCGCTATGAAGATCGCTGTGCAGTATTGGATCAACCAGGGCGTGCGCGGGAGGCATCATTTTGTCAGCTTCCGGGGCGGATACCATGGGGACACACTGGGGACGATGGCGGTCTGCGATCCGGACGAGGGAATGCACACCCTCTTTAAGGGCGTCATCCCGGAACATCTGCTGACTGATATTCCGCGCGGGGCCGATGCAGAAGAACGTTTTGATGCGTTTCTCAAAACTCATGCCCATGAAGTTGCCGCGGTCGTCATGGAGCCACTTGTGCAGGGCGCTGGGGGCATGCTGTTTCACCCGCCCGAAACGCTGCAGATCATTCGGCGCTGCTGCGACCGCCACAATGTGCTTCTCATCGTTGATGAGATCTTCACGGGGTTTGGCCGGACAGGCACCCTCTTTGCCTGCCATCAGGCCGAGATTATTCCAGACATTATGACGCTCTCCAAAGCGCTCACCGGGGGCACGATGGCGCTCGCAACGACGACCGCGCGGACCCACGTTTTCGAAGCGTTCCTGAGTGACGATCCAGCCAAAGCCTTGATGCATGGCCCTACCTATACGGGCAATCCCCTTGCCTGCGCCGCTGCCAATGCAGCGCTTGATCTCTTCGAGCAAGAACCAAGACTGGAGCAGGTTGCCAGCATAGAGGCTCAACTTAAACGGGACCTGGAGCCAGCCCGCTCCGTTAAGGGGGTTCAAGATGTACGGGTTCTTGGGGCAATTGGGGTCATAGAAGTCGATGATCTCAAAGATGCGGAATGGTTGAAACGCCGGTTCATCGAAGAAGGTGTTTGGGTTCGTCCGTTTGCGAACATCATCTACACCACCCCGCCATTGGTGATTGAGGAGGCCGATCTGAGAGCGCTCACCCAGGCCATGCTGCGGGTCCTGGCTGAATGGGAGCAAAAATAGCCTCTTTGCTAGCGAAAATTCACCAGAAACTGGCTTTTCCGCCCGCTTCACCCTGTCAGCGCTATTGAGGCCCCTTTGGGTAAAAGTTAATCTGACCGAGCAGCTGATTCGCGGGAATCAGCTGGTTTAGTGCCTTATTGAGCCTTAGGTCATGACGGGACCCTAAGACCGGGCACCTGGGGATTTTGGTCTCCCAATAACCCGTCAGTAAACAGGGGTACATGCGTTATGTACGTGATTGCGTTCGCGTCTCAAAAGGGCGGTTCAGGCAAAACCACCCTGGCCGGGCATATAGCGGTCGAAGCGGAGCGGACGGGACTTGGTCCCGTCGTGTTGATGGACACGGACCCTCAGGGGAGCCTGTCCCAATGGTGGAACGTTCGAGAGGCTGATACACCAGCCTTTGTGCGAACTTCTGAAAATGGCCTGGCGTCTGATTTGGCAGCGCTGAGAGCCGCAGGAACGGGACTGGTTGTGATTGATACACCTCCAGCGATCACATCGACGATCGGCCAGGTTATTGCCGAGGCAGATCTTGTTGTGATTCCGACCCGCCCAAGCCCACATGACTTACGTGCAGCAGGTGCGACAGTTCAGATCTGCGAAGATGTCGATAAACCGCTGGTCTTTGCCATTAATGGCGCAAGCCCAAGGGCGCGCATTACGACAGAAGCTGCCATTGCTCTTTCGCATCACGGCGCCGTGTCGCCTGCCATCGTTCATCAGCGCATTGACTTTGCTTCAGCCATGATCGATGGACGCACCGTTATGGAGCTTGGTGGCTCATCGCGGTCGCCTGGCGAAATCTCTGAGCTTTGGAGCTTCCTTCGGAACCGTCTGACCGGCGAAACCGCCTCTCCGCTTCTGTCTCCTGCCGAGACCAAAACAACCAAAGAACCGCTGTCACCATTGGGTGATGGGTCTTCCCTAAGAGGCGCCGCCTAAATGTCCAAGAAGCCTGCCCCGCTGACAAGCGATCTCCTGGTTCGGAAAGGTGATGCAACGCCTTCCTCCATTGACCCGCAAGATCGTGCGACAGCGCCGGACGCGCCCGCGCCAGAAACCAGTGAAGAGCCCGCTGCACCTGTGATGCCAGAACCAGACATCGTCATTGCAGCTGATGAAGTGGAAGACGAAACAAATGGATCTCGCAGGCGCCTTGCGGCAGTCCTGGCCATGGTCGCTGTCGTGACCGCGGGCGTGCTGGCTGTGAGTATGTTTGGCACCGACAGCACAAATTCTGTTGCTCCTCTTGGCGAAGATGCCAGCACCGCAGAGGCGGAAGCGCCAAGCGTCGCGCCCATTACCGCACCTCCTGGCCCGCAGTCGGACGGAGCACCTGTCCCGCCGGAGGCTGCAGAGCTAAGGCTTGACCCTGTAGACACATCGCCTGAAACCATTGCTGCTGAAGAAGCACCCCCGCCCGCGCCACAAGCGGAGACGCCTGTCGCGGAAGCACCTGTCCCCGCAATCCCCGAACCCGTTGCACCACCACGGGAAGCGGCCACCATCACTCCACCTGCATCAGAACCTGCACCAGTGACGCCTGAGGCACCCGTTGAGGTTGCGCCCTCCACTACCACGCCGGCTGTCGCGCAGACCGGACAATATCTCATCCAGCTATTGTCCGTTCGTTCCGAGGCCGCCGCTAAAACGGCCTGGGCTAATCTGCAGACAGCCCATAGCGATCTATTGGGCGGAGAGACGCTCAATATTGAAGCTGCCGACCTTGGCGAGCGCGGTACGTTCTACCGGGTCCGCTTTGGCGCGTTTGATGGAAAAGCGGACGCAAACGCAGTTTGCACTGCTCTGAAATCCCAAGGGCAAGACTGTCTGGTAAAGCGCTCGAACTAGATCAAGCAGCGACCCTGGACGGCACGACACCCTCAATAAACTGCAGGGTCTTTCGGAGCGCTGTTTCAATGTCAGCCTGCGCGATACCCGCCCTAACAGCGGCTGCTTCTGCAGTGCTCGTGTCAAAACGATAGTCATTGATGAATGCCAGAGTCTCTGCAGGTGTTCCCAACCGTCTCTCCAGGCCGCCTTTGAGCAAAGCTCTCAATGCCCAGACGGGTACGTGCTTGCCAGGAGCCTTAAGATTGAGTTCTTCAGCAATGATCCCGACCATGTTCTTGAGTGTTGGCGTGCCTTGGTTCAGGAGGACATAATCGGTGCTCTGCTCAGCTTCCTGCATCGGAACTTTGGCAGCAAAGGCGGCAACATAATCAATTGTGACAAGGGGGGTCCAAGCCTGCGGCGTTCCCGGTACTGCACTCAGGGTGCCTCTTTTCAATCCGTCGATTAAACCTTCAATCCCAAACACCTGATGTGCCTCGCCCGTATCCGATGCCCCGATCACCGTCGCGGGATTGAGGATTGTAGTTGGCAAGCCGTCAACTGCCGCTCGACGCACAAGAAAGTCCGCTTCAATTTTCGACGCTTCATAGGCCCCTACACGTTTGTACAAGCGCCGGAGGTGTTTCTTTGGGCTTGAGGTGCTTTTGGCCAAAGCAGCTGGATAAAAATTGATCGCTTCTCTATGGCAGGGTGATGTGACCAGGTAGCCGGATATGTGAACGAAACGCTGGAGCGCGCCTTGAGCTTTCGCCCATTCGAGCAATTCGTGGACGGCAGTGGCATTCACGCGCTTTGCGAGTTTGGTCGGCAGCCCCCAATCCATCGCTGCGGCAAAGCTATAAACATGTGTGACATCCTTCAGGTTCTCCCGAAGTGGTTCCTGATCCAAGAAGTTCTCTTTTGCCAGATCACCCTCAACGAAGATCAGCTGATCAACGTCGCCTCCATGGTCTGCAATCCATGCCGAAAGATCCGCAGATCGCTCGTGAGCATTGCGCAGGGGGGCTACAATTGTCGCGCCATCGCGTGTGAGGGCGGCAGCCGTCCAGCGGCCAACAAGACCGGAGATACCAGTCATCAAAATTTTCGTTGTCATCGTTTCAGACCTTCAACAGGGGGCTTAGATCAACTGCAACTTCGCGCAGCGGGGTGATATCACGGGTGGCTTTCGCCAGGAGGAGAGCGCCTTCGATGGAGGACAGCATGAGGCGAGCCAGGCGAGGTGCTCTGTCAGACGGAAGGCCAAAGCGAACGAATGCATCTGCGATTAAGGACAACCATTGCTCATATGCCCACGCGCAGTTTTGTTGCAGTAAAGGCGTGGCGTTGGTTGCTTCGAGAGCAACAGTGGAGACAGGGCATCCTTTGGTAAAGTCGGATGCGGCAAGCTCGGCAGCAAAAAGGCCAGCGGTCTTCTCAAGCGCTGCTTCAGCGGACGTCACCTCTTCAAGGCCATGTTTGAGGATGGCGACAACAGTTTCGGCACCTGCTTTGACCGCAGCGGCTGCCAACTCCTCTTTCCCACCAGGAAAATGAAAATAGAGCGATCCACGCGGTTGACCGCTTTCACGAACAATCTGGTTAAGCCCGGTTGCGGCGAAACCATGCTCCTGAAGCAAGCGCGCTGTTGTTTCAACCAATGCCTGCCTCGTTCGATCACCTTTGCTTTGTCGGCCATCGAGGATTTCCATTTCGGGTGCGTCTGTTTCTCGTTCTTTCATTTCACTAAATTTTGTAGATCGGTCTACTTTTTCAAGTCTTGTGCAAAAAAATCCATGAAATGGGCGGAAACGTTGGTGTTTTGGCCCCACTCAGGTAGGGTCCGGCATCAAAATTGGAGAGAAGACATATGGTTCAGGCGGTAATTTGGGATTTTGGCGGTGTGCTCACCACGAGCCCTTTTGAAGCATTCAATCGGTTTGAAGCGGAGCGGGGCCTTCCCACGGACTTCATCCGCAAGGTCAATTCAACCAACCCCGATACAAATGCCTGGGCTCTATTTGAGCGGAGCGATATCTCACTGGAAGAGTTTGATGAGATGTTTGCGAAAGAAGCGACGGTATTGGGTGGCAGTGTCACCGGTCGCGAAGTCGTGGCTCTTCTCTCAGGCGACATCCGCCCGGAAATGGTGACTGCGCTCAAACGGTGTAAAGAAAAATTCACCGTGGGATGCATCACCAATAATGTCAGTGCAGGTGAGGGTGCCGGTATGGCGCGGACAGAAGCTAAAGCGGCGGCGGTTGCTGACGTTATGACGCTCTTTGACCATGTGATCGAAAGCTCCAAAATCGGCATTCGAAAACCAGACCCGCGCATCTACGAAATGGCATGCGAAACACTTGGTGTCGATGCCTCTCAATCGGTCTATCTCGATGATCTGGGGATCAACCTCAAACCCGCCAAGGCGCTGGGCATGACAACGATCAAAGTTCTGAATGCGCAACAGGCGCTAGAGGAATTAGAAGCAGCGGTCGGCTTTCCACTTCGCTGAGAAGTACGCATCGCGAAACGAAAAAGGCCGCCTCAAGAGGCGGCCTTTTCATTAGATACGATCTCAAAATCAGCCTTTGGCTGCCTCTTTCGCAGCTGCCGTATCGGCAGCACTCAATCCAAGCTGTGAGGCAACATGGTTGACCAGGTGCTCCTCAAACTTGTGAAGGCTGCCGTCTGACAGCGCTACTGACCAGAGCATTCTGAGAAGATCCTTCTTCTCTCCCTCATCAAAGCTGTTGGCCACAATATTGATGAACGCCATATCGGAATAGTTAGCCTTTTGACGTTTTTCAGCAACGTCCACAAGGTCGTTTGCTGCATCGTCGGTGAGGCCGAACTGTTCCTTCACCACGCGTGTGATTGTCGCACGCTCACCGTCGTCAAAGTCGCGATCAAGGCGCGCAGCCTCAACCATAAGCGCCGCCGCCGCGACTTGCTTCGCATCCCCACTGGCAACAGTCGCCGCAGGTGGGGCTTTTGGGCCGTCTTGTAAAAGGCTCAGAATTTTATCGAGCATATGTGCCTCCGGTCTTCCCTATGATGCCCGCTCCTGGATTGGCCAGCATCTGTTGTCTGAAACTATAACGCCGTCGACGGACAATGTCCCTCGACGGCGTTGTTTTTCTTTATCCCACTTCTTTTAGTGTGCGAGAGCGCCTGAGGGCGCCTTCACAGGGCGTTTGCGTGGGAAGAGCATGTCGAGCACCACTGCAATGGAAGGCAGAGTTGTGATCGCCATGATCATGTTAATTGAGAACATAAAGGTCAGCAGAAGTCCCATGTCTGCCTGGAACTTCAGAGCAGAGAAGGTCCATGTCGACACACCTACCGCCATGGTGATGGCTGTAAACACAACCGCCATACCGGTTTCAAAGAGCGTCTGCTTGTAGCTGTCCGTAATGTTCAAGCCTTCCGCAAGGTGGAACTGAACGCGATTGTAGATGTAGAACGCGTAGTCCACACCGAGACCCACGGCCAAAACCATCACCGGCAACGTCGCCACGGTGAGCCCGATTTCGAGCAGCTCCATGAACCAGTAGCCAAAGAAGGTGGCGAAGGTCAGCGGAATGGTACATGCGATCGTTGCGCGCCAGTCACGATATGTGAGAACCACCAGAATGACGATTGCCACATAAACCCAAAGCATCATTGGCAGCTCTGATGTTTCAATCTCCTGGTTCACTGCAGCGGCAACACCCATGTTACCGGATGCAAGACGGATCTTCACATCCTCGCGGGCATTTGCATCACGCCATTCAACAACTTCCTCAACCGCTCTTTCGATCGTTGTCGCCTTCGCATCTTCCAAGAAGATCAAGAGAGACATAACCGAACAGTTCTGGTTGAGAAGACCCGTTGATGGCGGAACCGGTCCAACCGCCTGCACCAGGGCAAACTGGTTACGCGGCAGTGCGCGCCATTTGAGGTTGCCCTCATTCCAACCGGCAGATGAGTTCTTCACCGCATAAGGCAATGAAATCGCAAGAGACACGCCCTCAACATTTTCCATGTGCCACGTAAAGCGGTTTAGATAACGCATCTGGTCGTATTTGATACAGGCTTCCGTCGGCGTTTCGGTCACAACGGTCAGCAGGTTCAGACCAAGCGAGAATTTCTCCGCAATGGTCGTACTGTCAACATTGTAGCGTGCATCAGGGTGAAGCTCAGGAGAGCCGGGATGCAGCGCACCAACATGGCGGTCCTGGCTTTCGATCACTGCAGCGACGAAGAAGCCCGTTGACACGATCAGTGTGATCACAGCCGTTTTCGGATTCGCAATGTTGCCAAGGACACGCATGACCTTCAGCCGCGTTTCGCGAGCTCTAGCGACACGATCTGCAAATCCTTCGTCAAACGTGAAGTAGGAAGCGAGGACCGGCAGCATGATGAGGTTGGTGATGATCTTCAGCGCCACACCAATGGACGCCGTGATCGCCAGTTCCTGGATCATCTGGATCGGTATCAGGATCAGCGTCCCGAAACCGACAAGGTCCGTCACCAGAGCCATCGTCCCAGGGATCAAGAGCCCGGAGAAGCTTGTCCGGGCTGCTTCCTCAGAGGTCGCCCCGTTCGATATCTCAGCAGTGATCAGATTGATCTGCTGCACCCCGTGGCTCACCCCGATCGCAAAGACCAGGAAAGGAACCAGGATCGCGAGTGGATCAAGACCGTAGCCGAGGAACGCAAGCACCCCGAATTGCCAGACCACTGACACCAATGAACAGAACAAAGGCAGGAAGGTCAGAATGATCGACCGTGCATAGAGATACACAGACAGGGTCGTCAAAATGAAAGCGATAAAGAAGAACTGCACAACCGATTGCGCGCCATCGGCAATATCACCAATCAGTTTCGCAAAACCAATGATGCGGACGTTATAGTCGCCGCCTTCCGTTTCATATTTTGCTCGAATTTCAGATTCAAGTTTCGCCGCAAGATCGAAATAGTCGAGCTTCTCTTGGGTCTTCGGATTGTACTCCAAGAGCTCCGCCGTAATCATCGCAGAGCGGAAATCGCCCGCCACCAGGCGCCCAACAAAGCCGCCGCGGATAACGTTGTTCTCGATCTGTGCGAGGGCTTCCGGGTTCATCGTTTCCGATGTGACCGTGCCGGGGATCACGTCGTCAGCACGAATGCCTTCTTCTGTGATCTCGAGATAGCGCGTGTTAGGTGTCCAGAGTGATGTCACCGTGTGACGAGCAACCCCAGGCAGGAAGAAGATATCGTCTGTGATATCTTTGTATTCCTGGAAAAACTCTTTGTTCCAGATGGAACCTTCCTTGGCTTCCAGAACAATGATCACACGGTTCGAACCGAAGAGCTTCTCTCGATACTCCTGGAAGGTCTGAATATATTCGTGCCCCGCTGGCAACTGCTTGTCGAACCCAGCGTCCATCTTCAGCTGCGTCGCGAAGTATCCAGCATAGAGCGTGAACACTGCGAGTGCCGCGAGGATGATGATGCGGGTCCTAAAAATAAGGGCTTCGAGTAACTTTACCATAGACCTTTTCCCGTCTCCCTGGTCGTCCCTCGACGACCGTCAACACTAAACGCAAATCACTACCGCCCTTACTCCGTATACGGATAAGTGCAGCGCGTCTGCGCAAAACTAATTAGGGGGAAGATCCTAATAAATCACTGAGGCTCTCATGAGCGCCCAACGAGAATCTTGTTGGTCAGAACCTTTAAAGCAGGGCTGCGCCCCGTTTACTTGTTTGACCTCCACAAAATACGCAGAGCGCGTCTTTCGTGGCCTACCCCCTCCCAAGTCCCGCTTTTTGCGGGTCGTCGACATTTAAATTGCCGATCGAATTTTTATCGTTCTTGTGGCTGGAGACTTAGAAGGTCAGCATCCAGCACCCCTTGCGCTATCCGCTCCACCAGTCGGGCCATCGCCCCTGCGGCTTCACGTACAACCCTTCTCCGATAGCACAGTTTTCTCCCGAATGTAACGGGAAAGGCATACCCTGCGCCGCGATTTGAACCGACGAGATTAACGATGCTTGATGAGGTCAATGAAAGCCCCACCAGTTCGGCGTCCATCCCTGCGGATCATTTCAGATGTTGCTGTGCCCCCAGTATCCTGTCTTTCGCCTTAACACTTCACTTAGCAAAGATGACGGAGGTGTCATTTTTCACTTGATAGGCACCTAACCCCACCCTATCTTTTGGATCAAGATAAGTTTTTGGCTCTGTTTGGGCCTTTTGGCGCGGGAACTACTTGTTTCACCATGCAATGCGCCTTTCTGGAGGAATAAATGACTGACATTCGGCAAATTACGAAGGACGAGGCCTACAATGCCTGCGCGCCCGACGATTTCCCTGCGATGATGGATGTTGACCGGTACGGCAATCGGTCAAGCGCCTTCGACAAAATCATCTCCGCCACCCATGACCATTTCTGGGATCCGCTCGACACTAAGTACATTGATTTTTCCGAGCCATTCGACACGGAAACTCAGATGATCATGCCTGAGAGCATGATCCCGGAATTTCGGCTTCCCTGTTTCCAGGCGCTTTCTGAAAAAGACAAAGTTCGGTTTGCCAACGAAACCGCCCGGTGGAGCCTCTCGGCCATTCTTCATGGCGAACAAGGCGCTCTCAATCTTTCCGCCAGTCTTTGCCACATTCTTCTCGATCCAGGCGCGCAAGAATATGCTGCGAACCAGACACGCGAAGAAGCCCGGCACGTCACGGCATTTGCCAAATATGTGGAAACGCGTTTCGGCAAGCCATTGCCTGTCGGCGATACACTTGGCACGCTCCTGACTGACATCGTGAATGCTCCAGAGGTCTACAAGAAGATCGTGGGCATGCAGATGCTCGTGGAGGGCCTCGCTATGGGCGCCTTTGCAACACTCTACACAGGCTCCAATGATCCGCTACTGGTGAAACTCACGCAGCTCGTGATGACCGACGAGGCATTCCACCACAAGTTCGGGAAAATCTGGGCAGACCGGACAATTCCTTCCCTCTCGGAAGAAGAACAGCACATTATTGAAGACTGGGCAGCACATTGCTTCCAGACCCTTCTCTTCAATCTGGTGAACCCGGAACAGAAGAAAGTGATCTATCCGCAGTTCGGCCTTGATTGGGAAACCGTTCAGGCAGAGATGCTCGAAGCCTTTACCGACGACGACCGCCGCGAACAGATGAAAGAGGGCACGAATATTTTCCGCGTGCTCATCAAAACTCTTCTCAAGGCAGGAATCATTACGGATCGCACCAAAGACTTCTACTCAACCTATGTCGACATGGATGAGCTGAAGGAAGAAGGTGACCGGATGGTCGGGGACGATATCGCTGAAGATGGCATCAAATACCTCAAGACCATCAACTTCTCGACCAATGAGGATGCTCTCTCCGGGCTTTCCGCTGCAGAGTAAACTTCCCCCTTGCGAAACCTGGTTTCGCAAACCCCGAGGGCGGCTTTCCTCCAAAAGCCGCCCTTTCCTTTTGCCCACACTTGAGCGTCGGCTTGTTGATCGCGACACGTTCCAATCACAAAAGTCCGTCACCTTTTGTTGAAAATGGTTCGTCTGCCCATTTTCGAACCTGTTTTTATCCGAAAACCGCGCACACTTTTCGGCAACATGCACTAGCATCGCGCTCATGACACTTACCAACATCGAAGACCTCACCCACGCAACTCTTGCCGCTCAAGGAGTGGTGCTTCCGCCGCCGCCCTGGAATGAACTCGGCGAAGGCCTATGGGGCGTGGTCTACGACCTTGGAGACGGGTCGGTTCTGAAACTTGTTCGAAAGCGGGGCGGGTTGGGCTCCGCAGCGGCCCTCATTCAACGCGAAGTTTCTGCTCTAAACGCATTGGGCGGTCGGACGTGTGGTGGCTTCGACATACCCGAACTCCTCGGCCACGGCGACATTGAGCTGCCGGCGAACCCCTTTGTCGCGCCGCTCGAAGGCTGGCTGCATTTGTCAAAGCTTGAGGGCAAACGCCTGGGGGATGCCATTCCGCCAACACCGGACGGCCGACAACAACTCGGCGAAACACTGGGCGCTGCGCTGGCGGACTTTCATGAAGACATCAAAGCGATCAGTGACGCAAAAGACCTTCCGCTAAAAGACCCAATCATGAGAGCCATTGGACAGTTGCGCGAGGCGCTACCAAAACCGGAGGACAAGGCGCTGTGCGACCACCTCAAAGAACGCTGGATGTCTATATCTTCACCACCCGTCTTTTTGCATGGCGACATCAATCTCAGCAATGTTCTTATGAGAGAAGACGGTAGACTCAGCCTGCTTGATTTCGCTGAATGTGGCATGGGTCCTGCGCACGCTGAGTTTCGACATTTCGAAGAGCGGCCAGAATTGAGAGACGCGATCTTTTTGGGCTACCAGGCTGCCAGTGGAGAACCAATTGATCTAGATGTCTACTATCTGGCCGCCACCGTGAATGCGCTTGCAACGCTCTATCACGGAGGAACCGTTCAGCCAGGTGTTGCGGCCAATGATCCTCGTAAAGGGATGCGCCTTCGAGGCATGGTGAAACATTGCGCAAGCAAAGCAGGCCTTGAGGCTTCACGTCCATGAGCAACGACGACGCCCTCTCCCACGCAACGACCGATGGTCGCCAATCACCTGTCGCCGCGGCGGTGCAGCGCGGCGTGTGTCGTATGCTCATTCACATGGGGCATGTCCCTCTCACCGAACTGGGCCTCAAAAACGGGCGGCGGGTCGACGTTATCTCCCTCGACAAAAAGGGGGATGTGATCATTGTCGAGATTAAATCATCCCTCGCGGACTTCCGGGTCGATCAGAAATGGCCCGAATATCTGGATTATTGTGATCGGTTTTTCTTTGCGGTTCCCCCTGACTTCCCACAAGAAGTGCTTCCTGATGATGCCCCGGTTGGCATTATCGTTGCCGACAAGTTTGGCGCAGAAGTTTTAAGAGAGCCGGAGCGAGATGCCCTGTCTGCGGCCAGAAGAAAAGCCATTACTCTTCTATTTGCACGCGCGGCAGGCGCCCGCGTCCACCAGGCTCTCGACCCAGGCGTTAGCGCACTTATCGGCAATGAGGAACAGGACTAGAATGTCACTACTACAGTGACCGCCACTGCACTATCGCAGCAACGGGATCATGAATTTCGCGCAAATCAACAGAGATGCAGCAACGCAAATCCCAATGAACAAATTGCGGTCAATAACCCGTCGCGCAAACCCAAGACGTCCTGTGATCAATTTTTTGACGTCCTCATTTGTCACTGACTGATTGGTGAGAAAGCGCTCTTTTGCCTCTTCGAGGGTGAAGTCACCATGCCCACCCTGGGCGACCTTAAACTCAGTGAACACTCGGTCGGGGACCGGTAGCATGTTTTCAACAAGCACCACTCGCTTGTGGAGGTGGGAAACATCTTCTCCGCGCCCGAGAATAATTTGCCGCATGTTCTTGTTCGTGTAAAAGATCACGCCGGTAACTGCGCACGCTCCAACGGCCGTCAGGAAATGAGAGATGGCGTTTTCACCAGAGGCGACTGCAGATGGGAAAGCTACAAGCGCAGCAAGAACGGCAAGTAGAAATGCCTGGAGCACTAGGTTGATGCTTCGATAGGACTGAAGCAGATCATCCTGCCAGATACTCATTTGCAGCAGAGCATCACGGCGTGCCTGGAGCGCTTGGATTGTTTCCGCCATATGCCAATCCCCCCAAAAATTTGCTTCTTAGCGCGGCGCGCGCTTGGCCAAAATGCGCTGCAGAGTCCGACGGTGCATGTTCAGACGACGGGCTGTCTCAGACACATTTCGATTGCACAGTTCATAGACCCGCTGAATATGTTCCCACCGAACCCGGTCTGCGGACATTGGGTTTTCCGGCGGTGGCGCTTTTTCGCCCGGCTGCGCCATCAATGCGGCTTCGACATCATCTGCATCAGCGGGTTTTGAAAGATAATCGACAGCACCCAACTTCACCGCCTCCACAGCGGTTGCAATATTGCCATATCCGGTGAGGACGATAACCCGCGCGTCCTCGCGAACTGTGTGAAGAGCCGACACGACTTCAAGTCCACTGCCGTCATCCAACCGCAAGTCAACGACGGCATAGTTCGGCTTGACGTCCTGTGCCAAACGTACGCCTTCCTTTACAGTGCCAGCCTGGGAGACAGTGAAGCCTCGATTTTCCATTGCCCGGGCCAACCGCCCAAGGAACGGAGCATCATCATCTACAAGAAGAAGAGTGCGCTCCTCATTTGCCGCTTCATGTGCGTCGTTCGCTTCGTCTGTCATGGTGCTCCTGCCGACCGCGAGGATTGGCCGCGTGAATACGCCGCCGATGGAGCGTGAATTTTACGCTGTTACGCCCGTCACGCCAACTCATGATCGCTTATTTGGTCCTGTGCTCCGCCTATTGGTGGCGCTTCTATCGCGTCTCTGGGCCATTCCACAATAACCACAGCGCCAGTGCGACCATCTGTCCGATTTCCGAATAAGACCGTCGCGCCGCTTCTTTCCAGGAGCGTTTTGCCAATGAAGAAGCCAAGACCCATTCCCTCATGAGATCCGTCTCTTACAGATCTTTGCGTGCCGCGAGGGCGGGTTGTGACATAAGGCTCCCCCAACCGGTCCACCATATCCATAGGGAAACCAGGACCATCGTCGGTGATCGAGATGCGCACCATGTCTTTGTCAAACTCGCCGTTTAGCGTGACAGCCCGCCGTGCATAGTCTGACGCGTTTTCGACAAAATTCCCCAACCCGTATAGGATTTCCGGCCTGCGAACCAGGTAAGGGGCTGGCTCTTCTCCGTCTATCGCCAAATCAAACGACACATCCATATCCCGGTGGGGCGCCACAACTTCGCTTAGGAGGGCATCGATCTCTATGCGCGCATAAAGGGCATCCCGCGCGTCGGGTCTGTGGGTCAGGCGTGAGAGAATTTCCTTACATCTCTCTGCCTGCGAGCGAAGCAGATTGAGATCCTCGTCCAATTGATCGCCGGATGGTTTATCGCGTTGGAGCTCGCGCGCAACAAGAGCAATTGTTCCAAGGGGCGTCCCAAGTTCATGAGCGGCAGCGGCAGCCAATCCATCGAGCGCAGAAAGTCTTTGCTCTCTGGCAAGGACCAGTTCGGTTGCCTCCAAAGCGTTTGACATGCGGCGTGCTTCATCGGCGATGCGATATGCATAAACAGCAACGAACCCGAGCCCCAACAAAAGACCCGCCCAAATTCCTGCTTGATACGTCCACGGCAATATAAGGGGCGCGTCGGGCGTCCACGGCAGCGGCAAATGATAGACGGAAAGGCCTGTCACACAAATAAAGGCAAGAGACAGAAGAAGGCCGGTTGATCTTGGTGACAAGGTGGTCGCTGAAATCGTCACAGGAACCATAAAGAGTAATGAAAAGGGATTGCCAAGCCCGCCGGTCAGGTAGAGCAATGCTGCCAGTTGAAGCAGGTCGTAGGCGAGGTAAGCGGCAGCCTGACTATCAGGCAAGCGCACAGGCGCTCTGTATCGAAGTCCCAGGAACACATTGAGCCACGCAGAGGCAGCAATGGCGGCCAGACAAAAGCCGAGAGGCAGAGGAAACTTTAGGCCAAAATAGACGAATAGAACCGCGCCTAACTGACCGGCCACAGCCAACCACCGCAGCAGCATAATCGTTTGCAGGCGAATTCCTGCCTGATCGGAAATGAACGAGGAACGCCTGTTTGGTTGGGCCATGGCCATCTCACCTAGAGCAATTTTGCGTCCCTTGGGAATAGCCGATCAGGCGTTGGACGGCCAGCCTGCATTGTCAGTTACCGCTAAGGACCGGCTTTCCCCGATCTTCATCACCCAGACAGCTTCGTCTGCCAGACCTGCCTCTTTCCCCGCCGCGACAAAGCGTTCAGGAGGCTCAAAAGGTGGCTCCTGTGTCAGAACCACCGTCCCCCAATGCATGCCAACCAGTGTTTTTGCTTTCAGGTCCTGTCCCATTTGCACCGCTTCTTCCGGCGTGGCGTGGGACGCTTTCATCATTTCCCGAGGCGCATAGGCACCAATCCCTAGAAGCGCTGTGTCGAAGGGGCCATAGCGCTCCCCCGTGTCCTTAAACACAGGCCCATAGCCGGAGTCGCCCCCAAAAAAAAGGTGGTGATCTGGCCCTTTGAAAGCAAACCCGGCCCAAAGAGATGTGTTGTGATCGAACCCAACGCGCCTCGACCAATGCACAACCGGCAAGGCCGTGACCTTCAAATCGTTCACCACCAGATCGTCATACCAGTCCATCTCAACCACATGAGTGAACCCCCGTTTCCGAAAAAACTCTCCCAGATTGAGAGGAACCAAAACTGTTGTCCGGCTCTTCTCCGGCAGCTGCGCCAGGGCTCGCTCATCCAAATGGTCGTAGTGATTGTGAGAAACAACGAGGACGTCGATAGGTGGCAGATCTCGGATGGCTATCCCGCTCTTTACATATCGGCGGGGCCCAAATCCGGCTGGGCCTGCATAAGTGGTAAGATAGGGGTCCGTCAAAATGACCTTTCCAGCTATCCGACAGAGAAAAGAGGCATGTCCCAACCAGGTGATAAAATCGCCGGGCTGATCCAGGTATTCCTGTAGCTGCCTCGTCGCTTGCTCGCGCGGCATTACGTGGGATGTCGGCACGTCGATCTTGTTGAAGCTGCGTCCAAACATCTCCGCGAAATAGGGGAGCGCCACCCGCAAGGGAACCGATTTCTTCGGGCTGCCCTTAGGATTGCGGAATTTGCCATCTGGCAGATGATGCCACGGTCGACCTCCAGCAGGAGAGTCGTTACTTTTCGGATCAGTCTTCGTCTTAGTCATAATGAAGAAGATAGGGCGCGCTTCCCCTGGATAAAAGGGCAGCCTAGTGCGTTTGTCTGGCTTGGCACCCTTCAGGCGCCTTAGTAAGCGCCTGCTTCACGAAGCATATTGGTGATGACCCGATCGCGCCGCTGCTCCGCGATACCTAGGGCGCTGCGGCCCGTCAGGTCAGTCGCCTCATAATCTGCGTCCCAATCGAGCAGCAGGCGGACCATATCTGCCTGGCCAGCTCGCGTGGCAACGATGATGGCTGGCTCCCGGTTGGCGCCTAGCCGGTCGGGGTCGGCGCCAGCTTCCAGAAGCAACGCACTTAGGTGAACCAGTTTGGTGTTTGCGAGAAGCGTAAGGAGCGTATCACCCGCCCTGTTTTTTGCTTTTATTCGAGCACCCTGCTCCACCAAGAAAGTAAAGGCTTCGTGCTGGCCGAACTGCAGGGCAACAAAAAGCGCTGGGGTTCCCAACTTGTCGCGGGCATCAATTGACTCGCCGCGTACGATTGCCGCTCTTATTGCGTCCATATCGCCATCACGAACCGCCTCGATGAACGCTGTATCTGGCGCAACGACCGTCGGCTGCTGAATGCCGTTAGCAGAAGCACTGGTCCACGCGCCCAAGAGCAATAGGACCAATGACAGTGCTGATACTAAAATATGTCTGGACGTGAGATAATTCTCACCTCGCTCATGTCTCACGATCATCTTTTTCTTTGCCAAACTCTCGGTTTACGCCCTGCGACGAGAACTCACATTGCCGTGTTTTTCTCGAATGGGCTACCTAAGCCCGGATCGTACTTGTAGGTTGTTTCGGGTCCAAGGCAAACTTGCATTTCTCCCAAATCCGGGATGTTGAAAATGCCAACAGCTGCCTGAATACAACATGAATGCACACATATGGAGTTCCCATGTCGCGATTAACCCTCTTTCTTGTTGCCATTGCAGGTCTCGCCATAGCTACTGCCGGGATCATGTATGTGACCCTGCCTGCAGACGAGGGTGATTATCCAGAACGTTCCAGCGGTGCAGCTCTCATCGGAGGCCCGTTTGAACTCGTAATGCAGGACGGTAGCACCGTCACGAACGAAACGTTCAAGGGCGAATTGATGCTGATCTATTTTGGATTCACATTTTGCCCGGATGTGTGCCCAACTGAGCTTCAGATTATGAGCAATGCCCTGGACCTTGTTGGAGATGACGCGGAGCAAGTCCGCCCCATCCTGATATCTATCGACCCAGAACGCGATACGGTTGAGGCGATGGCACAATATGTAAGCCACTTCCATCCCAGAATGACCGGCCTTACGGGCACAGCGGAGCAGATCGCGGCGGCAGCTGGAGCATATCGCGTCTATTACGAGCGGGTGGAAGATCCAGCCTCCAATGCTGCCTATACAATGGATCATTCCTCGATTGTATATCTTATGGACAAAGAAGGTCAGTTCATCACCCATTTCGGCCCCGGGACAAAACCTGAAAAGATGGCGGAGACCATTCGCGGCGCATTAGACAAAAGCTAAAATTGCAGCATCGCGCTGGCTTTTAGACTCTTGTTATTCTCGTGTTTCTGGACACTGAAGCACTTCAATTTCAGCTGGAAATGTTCTTGGTCACTCGGTGGCAAATATCTGGGCATCGCTCCGGAAGGCTTTGAACTCCAGTGCGTTCCCAGAGGGATCACGAAAAAACATTGTTGCCTGTTCTCCAGGTAATCCCTTGAACCGAATGTGCGGTGCAATTACAAACGCCAAGCCTGCTGCCTGAAGTTTTTCTGCCAGCACCTCCCAATCGCGCCAACTCAAGATCAGACCAAAGTGCGGCACCGGGACATCATCGCCGTCTACGCTATTGCTCACTTCCGGAATGGATTTTGTCTCATCCAAATGCGCAACGATTTGATGCCCATGTAAATCAAAATCTATCCAGTGAGTATCGCTCCGCCCCACACCACACCCCAGCACGCCTTCATAGAAGGACCGCGCTACTGTCAGGTCGTTCACAGAAAATGCGAGATGAAACCTTGGGATGCTTGACATGGGCACAGCTTACCCGCTTTCTGGTGCACATTGTAGGCTGAACACGCATCGTGTGATTCGTTAGAGTACAGTACCCCCATGAAAAAAATGTCCCGTGCCTTGCACATGGATACATTGTCGCTTCGCGGCGAACAGGTTCCGCTGGTCGTGCGACACAATCCGCGCGCGCGACGCTTTATTGTCCGCGTCGACATGACAACCGGTGCCGTCCACGTCACCACGCCCAACAAGCGCAACGTCAAAGCGGCGATCTCCTTTGCCCATAGCCATGCCGATTGGCTTATTGAACAACGTCAGCATGTTACGCTCGCTGAGCCGTTTTGTGATGGCGCGTTGGTACCTGTGAGAGGCATACCGCATCTTATTCGCCATGTAGAAAGCCAACGCTGTGCAGTGCAAAGCGTCTCACCTGGTGATGACGACATGCCGGAACTCCGTGTTGGTGGTGACATTTCCTTCCTGCCGCGCCGCGTCACTGACTGGTTAAAGCAGCAAGCCAAAACCGATCTCAACCAAAGCGTTCTGACACATGCCTCTCAGCTCAATGTCCGTCCCAGCCGCGTTACGGTAAGGGACCAATCCAGTCGATGGGGGTCTTGTTCCTCGACTCGCGCACTTTCCTTTTCCTGGCGCCTTATCTTCGCGCCCACAGAAGTCCTTGATTACGTGGCCGCCCATGAGGTTGCTCATCTGGTTCACATGAACCATGGCCCTCAATTTTGGCGTACAGTTGAGCGGCTTGTTCCCGCATACGCACAAGCGGTACGGTGGCTGGAAACTGAGGGCCCCGCACTCCACAAATATGGCGTTGCGCCGCTTTCATTGGATTAAGACCGCCCGTGCGCCTTTGTCTCGCCATTTTTTGTGGTCAGCAATAGGGTGGGTACAGATGAAAACTGGGAGAGTGTGATGGTGAGCGATAGAATGGCACCAACTAAAGGGGATGGCTCAACAGCTAGTGGCTTCAGCGGAGGTATGGTTGCTGCAAGCTTTGTAGGCGCCCTGGGCGCACTGCTGATTGTCATCGGCATTGAGAAAGTACTCGATACAGACACTACGGCTGAGACAGCGGGTACACCCCTCTCACTTACAGTTCCCGCCGACGGGGCCGAGCAGTTTGTTACGATTGGGACGGTAGCGACGTCAGCAACTCTCGCATTTGAGGAAGCAGGCACTTACCGTGTCGAGCTGCGCGGTCTGGATGGCACATCTGATCCGGTTCTTGCCCTCTTTGCTGACAACAGCGAAACGGCGGTGGCCACGAATGATGACACTGATGGGTTGGATGCCATGGTGCCGGTGACCGTTACAGACGGAAGCGAGACTTGGCGCGTTGACCTTACAAGCTACGGCGAAACAGGCGGTCCGGGCGTATTACGTGTCCTACCTGCGCCTGAAGGATTTGTCGCGGGCACCACATTGACGGAAGGGCCAGGTGGCTTCCCCGCCGACGGCATCGCGACATTGGAACTCGACAATCCTGCCACAAGCCGCCTGGATGCTGACGGCTCCTGGTACCAATTCAACCCAATCCAATCCGGCCGCCATGTTGTTTCTGTACGGGCTGCAGATGAGAGTCTCGACACGGTGGCCCATCTTTTGCCAATTCTTCCTGGTGCCGACGCTCCAGCTGTAGGCACCGATGTTACGACCATGACGGCTGCCTTTACCTCTGATGATGATGACGGGTTCAACCCCCGCTTTGAGCGTTATCTGCAACAGGGTGCCACTTACTACCTGTTTGTGCGTGGCTTTGATGAGAGCGCAAATGGGTCCTTCGCGGTGACAGCCACTTTCCTTGGCGACGAAGCAAGCCCCACACTGATACCGCCTGTTGTTATTGAAGACGAGGATGAGGGTCCGATCGATGAAGATCTGCCCGCTGATTCAGGCTCTACCGGAAACGGCAATAAGAACTAATGCTTGAATAGACGCTTAGCGCCAGGTTGGACGCCCGGGCCGTATGTTCGGGCGCCTAACGCCATCGTCCTCCTCAGCCTCCGAGCGGCCAAAGAGCCGATCAAAGAAACCACGCTCCTCTTCAGGCTCTGTCGCCGGCTCATCATCAAAGGGCCAACTCCCAATGGAACCTGTCGCCGCTGTGAGCGGCGTATAGGTTCCAGGCAAGGCAGAAACCCGAACGCCACGCTGCGTGCTTTCCATAAATTCGCGCCAGATACTTGCCGGAACGCCGCCACCGGTCACTTCCTTCATCGGAGTGCCATCGTCGTTCCCTACCCAGACGCCGACAACGAGGTCAGCGGTGTAACCCACAAACCAGGCATCCCTGAAATCCTGACTTGTGCCTGTCTTGCCGCCGCTGGGACGACCGGCCAGTGCTGCCCGGCGTCCTGTGCCTGACCGCACCGTCTCACCCAGCATGTGGTTCATCATGCCCAATGTCTGCTCTGACATGATGGGACCGAGGCCAGCGCCGCGACGCTGATACAGTCTGTTGCCGGAAATGGTCTCAATACTCTCAATCCCGTGCGGTATGACGCTCGCCCCGCCATTTGCAAAGGCGGCGTAGGCGGATGTGAGTTCCAGGAGGGTCACTTCAAATGTGCCAAGCGCTAGAGATGCATGAGGGGCCATATCACTGCGGATACCCAATCTGCGGGCTGTGCGGATGACATTTTCGCGGCCAACTTCTTCTGAGATCTGAACCGCAATCGTATTCACCGATTTTGACAGAGCATGGGTCAGGGTCATGACACCATCGTTTGTTTCGGAATAGTTGCGCGGCGACCATCCATCCACAATAACAGGCGCATCGACACGCAACGTGTCCGGCGTCAGCCCCCTCTCAAGGGCAGTCATAAAGACAACGGGTTTGAAGGCAGAACCTGGCTGGCGTTCAGCATAAACGGCTCGATTAAACTGACTTTGCCGATAGGAGCGCCCGCCGATCATTGCGCGAATGGCACCATCGGGTGTCATGGCCACGAGGGCAGCTTGCGTGACACCAAGGGCACGTTCGTTGCGAGCAAGAGCTGCGTCAATAGCACGTTCAGCCGCCCGCTGCAGATCAGTGTCCAATGTGGCCCGCACAACAAGGCTGGAGTTTGGCCGTCCTGCATAGCCAGACACCCGGTCCACAATCCAGTCAGCGAAATAGTTGGCAGATTGAGACCGGGCGGCGCCGCGGAGTACCGCGGGATTGTCAAATGCCCACTGGCCGTCCTGATACTTAATGCGACCATCGCGCACCATGACCGCGAGGACCGTCGCGGCTCTTTCCTGAGCTCTGGCGAGATCATTGGTCGGCGCGTAGCGAGAGGGTGCCTTTAAAAGACCGGCCAACATTGCTGCTTCTGGCAGCGTGACGCCCCGTGCTGACTTGCCAAAATAGCGCTGAGATGCTGCTTCAATACCATAGGCTCCACCGCCGAGATAAACGCGGTTCAGATAGAGCGTAAGGATCTCATCCTTCGTAAACTTAGCCTCCAGCCACAAGGCCAGAAGCGCTTCCTGCAATTTCCGATCGAGGGTGCGTTCAGGGGTGAGAAAAATGTTCTTTGCAAGCTGCTGGGTGATGGTGGACCCGCCCTGCACAACAGAGCCTGCCTTCAGGTTTGCGACCATGGCTCGGGCGAGACCGATCGGGTCAATACCGAGATGGGAATAGAAACGCTTGTCCTCGGTCGCAACCACCGCGTCCACAAGATAGGGCGGCAGGTCACCCAATCGCACGGCCGTACCGTGACGCCCACCGCGGGTGACGATGGGCGTGCCATCATTTGCCGCGATGGTGACACTTGGGGAAGCATCTATGTTCCAAAGATTGTCGGTGCTGGGCAGAGTGAGAGCGTAATAAAGAACAATGCCGCCAGCCGCCACCATTCCCCAAAGCCCTGCAACGGTCGACCAGTAGGCGACCTTTGCACCCGCGCTCTTCTCTTCATAGTCGGGCGTTTTGGACCGAGATTTCGTGTTGGCCTTTCGGCGCTTCTTTTTCGGAGGCTCCAACTCAAGACGCAGAGTGCCCAGGAAAGGGAGACGACGCGACACAAGCTCACGGTTGCGGGCGCCGCCTGCGCCAGTTTTGCGTCCGCTTTTTCGTCGTTCACTCATATGTCTGCTGTCTCGACATCGCTTGTTCCCCAAAGTCCATCATACCTGCCCCGGGGGTCCTGTTCTTGTTTGCGTTAACAATCTATGAAGCGATGGTTAACGAGGAGTGAAGAGCGCTGGTCTCACCCTGACCGCGAGGGCGGTGTTTTGGGGGAGAAGTACGGCCACATAATGGCGCGCCGCAACACCACTGAATCTCACTTGTTTTTCAGGGACTTGACGATCCGGCATCGGACCACTAGGTTTTTGCCCATGATGACGAACAGGACAGCCCTTCTACGACTTACCACCCCGGCCGCTTAAGCGCGCCGGTGGATGACCGCTTGCGGTCCCTGTTCCTACACCTCGTCATTTCAGAAAACCCGACATCATGATCAGAATTTCGACGACACGCTGCTGTCTTTTTGCGCGGGCGCGCCACATGGCCCGACTTAGAAGCTCCGCTTCCTAATCACCCACTCAACACCTGAATTCGAACCGGAGACCTTCCATGACCAATCCAAACAACAAGCCATCGCCCATGCCCTTTCAGCGATACCGGCCGTATCAAACGATCAAGCTCACGGACCGCACCTGGCCTGACGTCACCATCGACCAGGCACCGATCTGGTGTTCTGTGGATCTGAGAGACGGCAATCAGGCACTCATTGACCCAATGAGTGTTGAAGAGAAGAAGCGCATGTTTCAAACGCTGTGCGACATTGGTTTCAAGGAAATCGAAGTAGGGTTCCCCGCGGCATCCCAAACAGATTTCGATTTTGTTCGCGCCCTCATCGAGGAGGGGCGCATTCCAGACGATGTCACGGTTCAGGTTTTAACGCAGGCACGCCCAGAACTGATCGAAGAGACCTTCCGATCGCTCAAAGGTGCGCGCCGGGCCATCGTCCATCTCTACAACTCCACCTCTGAGCTGCAGAGGCGTGTGGTCTTCGGGTTGGACAAGGCTGGCATCACCAAAATTGCAACGGACGGCGCCAAACTGGTTCGGTCTTTGGCCGAACAAGCCCCCGAGACCGAGTGGGTGTTCCAATATTCACCAGAAAGCTTTACCGGCACGGAAATGGACTTTGCTGTCGAGGTTTGCGAGGCGGTGATGGATGTCTGGAAACCGACGCCGCAGAACAAGATGATCGTCAATCTGCCGGCTACGGTCGAAATGGCCACACCCAATATCTACGCAGATCAGATTGAATGGTTTGCCCGCACGTTGAAAAACCGGGACAGCGTGATCCTGTCCTTGCATACGCACAATGACCGGGGAACCGGTGTGGCCGCGAGTGAACTGGGCGTGATGGCGGGCGCGGACAGGGTTGAGGGCACTCTCTTCGGCAATGGGGAACGCACTGGCAATGTCTGCGTGGTGACCCTTGCACTCAACATTATGAGCCAGGGTGTGGATCCGGAACTCGATTTCTCCGATATTGATGCCGTGGCAAAAGTCGCCGAGGACTGCACCAAGCTGCCGATCCCGGCACGCCACCCTTATGTGGGCGAATTGGTCTACACCGCCTTTTCCGGTTCCCACCAGGACGCCATCAAAAAGGGTTTTGCCGCGCTCAAGCAACGCAATGACGATATGTGGGAGGTTCCTTATCTGCCCATTGACCCGAAAGATGTGGGACGGTCCTATGAAGCGGTCGTGCGGATTAATTCCCAGTCGGGCAAAGGCGGTGTGGCACACATCCTGGCGGATCGTCACGGGCTTGATCTGCCGCGCTCCATGCAGGTGGACTTCTCCAATGTGATTCAGGAACTTGGCGATGAAACAGGCAAAGAGGTTGACGCCGCAACCATCTGGCAAGTGTTTCAGGACACTTATGTCAATACACCCGGCCCTGTCACCTTTCATGGGTGCAAAGTGACATCGGGGGCCACCACCTGCCGCATTGAGGCTGACGTCACGGTGAACAGCGAGAGACAGACCATCAAAGGATCTGGCACCGGGCCCATTGATGCGTATCTTGCAGGCCTTGCGGAGCACACCGGGATCTCGGGATCGGTTCAAGGCTTCCACGAGCATGCGGTCGCCACCGGCTCTGGAGCAGAAGCGGCCGCTTATGTGGAAGTAGACGGTGCTAATGGCGTCGGACACGGCGCATGCATTGATGCAAATACGGTGACTGCCTCCTTGAAAGCGGTCACGAACGCGATCAACAAATCGCTTCAGTAGGATAGACAGACAGCAGGTCAGCCCTCACAAGAAGGCTGGCCTGTTCCACCCTTTAGACGTCCAGATTCACCACTGAGAGCGCATTGTCCTGGATGAATTCCCGGCGCGGCTCCACAATGTCGCCCATGAGTTTGGCAAACAAGTCGTCTGCCTCATCCAATTCCCGAATGCGCACCTGAAGAAGCGAGCGCACCTCGCTGTCGAGGGTCGTCTCCCAGAGTTGTTCCGGGTTCATTTCGCCCAGACCCTTGTAGCGACTGAGTGCCAAGCCCTTGGTGCCTGCGTCAAAGATCGCTTTCAGGAGCTGACTGGGCGAGCGAATTTCATGAGATACATCTTTCCGCGTCAGCGTGCCCGCCTTCACGTAAATTTCCTGCAGATGGGTTGCCATGCTGTCGAGACGCCGTGCGTCAGAACTTGAAATCAGAGGCCCATCGATGGTGACGTCTTCGGTCACACCCCGAACCTCACGCTCAAAGCGCAGGCCCCCATCCTGGGTTGGCCGGCCCGTCCATCCCCGTTCGGTTTCATCAGACAGGAGATCAAGACGCCGGGCGATATAGTCGGCCGCACCGCGTGCTGCTTCTGCTTCTGAGAGAAGCTCTGGGTTCAAGGCGCCAGCAATCGCCGCCTGTTCAACGGCGAATTTTGGATATTTACTCGGCAGACCATTCAGAATTGCATCAGCTTTGCGGGCCTGCTCGACAATCTCGCGGAGGTCGTCACCACCACGCTGCACACCGTCATGGGTTGTGAAGACCATGTCTTCCAACCCTGTCGCCACAAGATAATCCTGCAGACTTGGCTCGTCCTTCAGATAGGTCTCCGACTGGCCTTTGCGTACCTTATAGAGCGGCGGCTGAGCAATATAGAGATGACCCCGTTCAATCAGCTCCGGCATTTGCCGATAGAAGAAAGTGAGCAGCAAGGTTCTGATGTGTGCACCGTCCACGTCCGCATCGGTCATGATGATGATTTTATGGTAGCGGAGTTTTTCAATGTCGAAATCTTCGCGGCCAATACCCGTGCCCAATGCGGTAATCAAGGTCCCGATTTGGTCGGAGCCGAGCATCTTGTCAAAACGAGCCCGTTCCACATTCAAGATCTTGCCCCGAAGCGGTAAGACAGCCTGAGACTTGCGATCCCGGCCCTGCTTAGCAGACCCGCCCGCACTGTCGCCCTCGACAATGAAGAGTTCGGATTTTGCCGGATCCCGCTCCTGACAATCCGCCAGTTTGCCGGGAAGGCTTGAAATGTCTAGCGCACCTTTGCGGCGGGTGAGCTCACGAGCTTTACGGGCTGCTTCACGGGCAGCAGCAGCTTCCACAACCTTGCCCACAATCGCTTTACCGGCAGCAGGATGCTCTTCAAACCAGGTGGTGAGCGTCTCGTTCACACTGCTTTCGACAATGGGGCGCACTTCAGACGAGACAAGCTTGTCTTTTGTCTGGCTGGAAAACTTCGGGTCAGGCACTTTCACCGACAGGACGCAGGTGAGGCCTTCGCGGGCATCATCGCCGGTGAGCGAAACTTTTTCCTTTTTTGCAATGCCAGAAGATGTGGCATAGCCATTGATCACACGGGTGAGAGCGCCCCGGAAACCTGCCAGGTGGGTACCGCCGTCGCGCTGAGGAATGTTGTTTGTGAAACAGAGAACATTCTCGTGATAGCTGTCATTCCACCACAGAGCCAACTCGACCGTTACGCCGTCACGTTCTTCAGAGAGCGTGATGGGTTCTTCAATGAGCGCTGTCTTTGTCCGGTCCAAAAACTGAACAAAGGCCTTCAGACCACCATCATAGAGAAGCTCAATGGTTTTGGGCTCGGGATTACGAGCATCCGTCAGCGTGATGCGCACGCCGGAATTGAGGAAGGCGAGTTCGCGCAGTCGATGTTCCAACGTCGCGTAATCATATTCAGTCGTTGTGAAAATTTCCGACGAGGCATGAAACGTGACTTGCGTGCCGCCCTTGTTCCCTGCATCGCCCACGACTTCCAACGGCTTCACAGATACACCGTTTTCGAAACGCACAAGATGTTCTTTGCCATTCCGCCAGATGCGCAGCTCTAGCCAGTCCGACAATGCGTTCACCACCGAAACGCCCACGCCGTGCAGACCACCGGAGACTTTGTAGGAATTCTGGTCGAACTTACCGCCCGCATGCAGCTGGGTCATGATCACTTCAGCAGCAGAAATGCCTTCTTCGGCATGTATGTCGGTTGGGATGCCGCGTCCATTGTCGGAAACAGAGACCGAGCCGTCCGGATTGAGCGTTACCGCAACTGTGTCGCAATGGCCCGCCAGCGCTTCATCGATGGCATTGTCGACAACTTCGTAGACCATGTGATGAAGGCCAGAGCCATCATCGGTGTCGCCGATATACATGCCGGGCCGCTTGCGCACCGCATCCAGGCCCTTCAGGACCTTAATGCTATCGGCGCCATAATCGGCGCCCACGTTGGCGTCATCCGCCATGATCTGCTCCTTGGAGTTCGCTCTCGCGAGACGTGTCTTTTGTAAAAGGAGTGAGACGCGGACCGCTGGTCCGCAGCCTCCTCACCAATGCCAAGTCTTAGCTGAGCTCATCAACCGATGTAACAATTTTACTGACGACGCCGTACTCAACGGCTTCCTCTGCACTCATCCAGAAGTCGCGATTTGTGTCTTCGACAATCTTTTCGAAGGACTGACCTGTTGCCTTTGCAAAGATGTGGTTGAGGCGTTCGCGCATCCGCAGCACCTCACGCGCCTGAATGTCGATTTCGGACGCTGACCCGCCAACTCCGCCGCGTGGTTCATGCAGCAGGAAGCGTGTATTGGGCAGACAGAAACGGTGTTCTTTTTCCGCAGACACAAAGATGAGCGCGCCAGCGCTTGCCACCCAGCCGGTGCCAAGCACACGGACGGTTGGCTTAATGAATTTGATCATGTCGTGGATCATGTCGCCGGATTCCACATGACCACCTGGTGAGGAGACAACCACCGTAATGGGATCATCGGACTCGCCAGCCATCGCCAACAGGCGCTCGCTTGTCGCGCGGGCTACACGGTCGTTGATTTCACCGGTGATGAGAATCGTGCGGGATTTGAAAAGGCCACTTTCCAGCAGCGGGTTCGCCATGTTTTTCAGAAGATCTGTCGGATCGGCGTCGTTCATCGAATGAGACATGTATCGGGGCTTCTTTGCGTTTTGAATGTGATTCTTTACTAGCGTGGTGGATTTAAGGTTCGCCTTGCGATTTGCTGCATTCTCAATAGCGAACTTCAAATCCAAAACCACGCTAGAACCAATTAGTTGCTAGTGTCCTTGCGATTCCAAAGTTCGTTCCGAGCCAACTTCAAGGTCATACGAACTTGGGAATCGGGACACTAGCCCCAAATATAGGTTGAAAATCAAGAGGTTACAACGCAACCGCTCAGATTTTTGGGGCCGATTTGGAGCTTAAATAGCTAAGCGTTTTCAAGGCCTTAAAGAGGGGACATTTCAGCCTGATTTTCTCGAACCACAAAGCCTTGGGCGCGGGTGCCCAGAGATGAAAAAAGGCTCGCATCAGTGCCGGTCATCCAGGCCTGAATGCCCATATCGCAGAGCTCATCAAAAAGCGCGGCCCGTCGATCACTGTCCAGATGGGCGGCAACTTCGTCCAACAAGAGAAGCGGCGACGTGCCGGTTGTATGGGCCAGGAGCCGGGTGTTGGCGAGCATGAGACCCAGCAAAAGCGCTTTCTGTTCCCCTGTCGAGCAGGCTTTGGCTTCCATGTCTTTGGGCGCATGACGGACCAGAAGATCGCTGCGATGGGGGCCATCAAGGGTGCGTCCGGCCCCGCGGTCCCGGGCGCGCATTTCTTCGAGAAGGGCGCGATATCTATCCTCTGCGTCGGTCGCAGCCGTCCCATTTGCGACAGCGCTTTCAAGCTCACCTTCAAGGGCCAGAACAGCCTTGGGGAAAGCGCTCTCGGCAGTTGCCTCAATTGCCCCTTTGAGGCGCGCGATGGTTTCCACCCGGGCCGCGGCCATAGCGACGCCATACTCGGCCATCTGTTCTTCGATGGCGGCGTACCACATGGCGTCACGCACATCTTCGCTCAGCAAACGATTGCGTTCCCTAAGCGCTTTCTCGAACGCGTTGGCACGCGTGCCGTGGCTTGGATCAAAGCCCATCACCAGACGGTCCAGAAAACGCCGTCGGCCCGTCGCCCCATCCATGAAGAGACGATCCTGAGCAGGCGTCAGCCAAAGCACCCGCAGATAGTCGCCGAGCACACCGGCACTTGATTGGGTTTCGCCATCTACGCGGACCATGCGCGACCGTGGGGCGTCGCCAACACTTGGCTCCTGACCGGTCCCGACGACGGTTTCATCGCCGTCGCGTGTCAGCGTCGCGGCCACAGCCCATCCATGACGCGCCTCTGTTTCGCCGGATGCCCGGAAACCAAGCTCTGTAAAGGGCGCACCGCGCAGGCCGCGACCGGGCGATAAGAGCGAGATCGCTTCCAGAAGATTGGTTTTCCCCGCGCCATTAGGGCCGGTCAGAACGACCGGGCGACCATCCAGAGCAAGTGCCGCGCGTTCATAGGAGCGAAAATGGGTGACGACCAGACGCGACAAAAAAATCGTAGGCACAGGGTCAAGTTCGGGTCCAGAAGCCAGATCCTGACTTTCCGGTTCACCTGACATGCTCTGACCCTCGGATTGGATACGCCTCAATGCCTGCTAGAGCGCTTCTCATTTTGATTGAATCGCGAGAAACGCTCTATTCCTTTTTTGTCGCGTTTTCGAACCATAAAAGTTTGCAACTTTTATTGAAAACGCTCTAAACGCGCATCGGCATCAGCACATAGAGGGCTGATTCATCATCTACATCGCGAATAACAGTTGGCGAGCCACTGTCTGCGAGAGAGAAGATTGCCTTGTCACCGTCCAGCTGGCCTGCAATGTCGAGCAGGTAGCGGGCGTTGAAGCCGATCTCCAGGGCATCAGAGCTGTAGGCAACCCCAAGCTCTTCCGTCGCACTGCCGCTGTCTGGATTGGTCACGGTCAGAATCAGACGCCCTTCTTCCATATTGAGCTTCACTGCCCGGGAACGCTCTGTCGAAATGGTCGAGACACGGTCCACGGCTTCGGCAAACTTCTTGCCATCTACTTCCATATCCTTGTCGTTGCCTTCAGGAATGACCCGTGTGTAGTCGGGAAAAGTGCCGTCGATGAGTTTTGACGTCAGGACAACGCCGCCAAATTCGAAGCGTATTTTTGTGTCTGACACGCCAACGCGAACAATGCCTTCTTCCTCTTCCACGAGCTTTTGAAGCTCAAGGACGGTTTTGCGGGGAACGATGACACCGGGCATGCCTGCTGCGCCATCGGGCAAGGGAAAGTCCGCCTGTGCCAGACGGTGTCCGTCTGTTGCCACAGCGCGCAGCATGGGCGCGCCATCTTCCACCATGTGCAAGTAAATGCCGTTTAGGTAATAGCGTGTCTCTTCTGTTGAGATCGCGAAGCGTGTCTTGTCGATCAAACGCGCCAAGGCTTCCGCCGGCATTTCAAAGCGATGCGGTAAGTCGCCCGCTGACATGGCGGGGAAATCTTCCTGCGGTAACGCCTGCAGGGCAAAGCGCGAACGTCCAGCCTGGAGGGCGAGCTTCCCGTCTTCGCCGTCTGTGATTTCCACTTGGGCGCCGTCGGGTAGTTTGCGAACAATGTCATAGAGCGTGTGAGCAGACGCCGTGGTGCCGCCATCCTGACCAATGTCAGCGGTGGTTGCCTCCACTACTTCAATATCAAGATCTGTCGCCGTGAGGCTCAGCTGGCCTTGGCCCGCGCGCATCAGCACATTTGACAGGATCGGGATTGTATTGCGGCGTTCGACGACACTTTGCACATGATTGAGCGACTTTAGGAGCGCACCGCGTTCAATTGTGATCTTCATTGGTCCCCAAACTCTTCTTTCTTTTTTCTCAGCGTCACAACCAGATTGGGGCGCAGCACACAGACGACAAGGTCTGCATTCTGGTCCCCCAGCAGGCTCACTTATTTGCCAGACGGTGGGTCTTTACGATAGCGGCGCCCAGCAAGACACCGATCTAGCGTCTCAACAGACTCGCAATCGGCCCGCTGCCCCGGGAATGGAGGGACAAATCGCCCGATAAGAGATGCTAACTATACCAGAGGTGAGCCCGAGGGATAATGTTTTCCGCCCTTTCCAACCTAGATTGGGCCAAATGCAGAATGGCCTTGGGGCAGATTACCCTCAAACTGTGTGCGGCTTTCGCACCCTGGGGGTTATCCCTGATCGGGGGTCGTGCCTTCCAGCATCCGCTTTAGAAGATCCACGTCTTCTTCCATGCCACTATCTTCCCGGCAGAGTTCGTCGATCCTACGCACGGCATGGATCACTGTCGTGTGGTCCCGCCCACCGAATTTCCTGCCAATTTCGGGCAGAGAGCGCGTTGTGAGCTGTTTTGACAGGTACATGGCGATCTGACGCGGCCTGGCGACTGTTCGCGCCCGACGCGGCGACAACATGTCGGCCAGGCGAATATTGTAATATTGCGCCACGCGCCGCTGGATCTCTTCAATGGTGATTTTCGGCTCATTTGAGCGCAGTAGGTCGCGCAGAACTTCCTGCGCCATCTCAACAGAGATGGGCCGCCCAACAAGCGACGCATACGCCACAACCCGGGTCAGCGCCCCTTCCAGCTCTCGAATATTGTTCGTAATCCGCTGCGCCAGAAGCTCCAGCACGCCCGGCGGCAGCTCAACAGCACCCGCTCGCAGCGCCAGCGAATCAGCTTTCGCCTGCAAAATACCCAGACGCAATTCATAGTCTGTCGCGTGAATGTCAGCGACGAGGCCCCAGCCCAGACGCGACTTAATGCGCTCTTCAATGCCTTCCAGATCGGAGGGCGACCGGTCTGCCGAAATGATCACCTGATGATTGTGGTCAATCAACGCATTGAAGGTGTGGAAGAATTCTTCCTGGGTGGAGTCCTTGCCGGAGATGAATTGCACATCATCAATCATCAACACATCCACAGTTCGGAACTGTTGCTTGAACGCCATTGTGTCTTTGAAGCGCAGCGCGCGCACAAACTGATACATAAATTTTTCAGCTGAAAGGTAGAGCACCTTCCGGTCTGGATGCCTGCGACGGATCTCCCAAGCGATCGCGTGCATCAGATGGGTCTTGCCAAGACCCACACCGCCATAGAGGAAGAGCGGATTGAACGTCACGTCTGTTGCTTCAGCCACCCGACGTGCTGCGGCATGGGCAAGTTCGTTCGATTTGCCGACGACAAAATTCTCAAAGGTGAAGCGCTCATCCAGCGGTGCGCCCATGGCATCCGGCGTCGCATCATCATAGGTGGTGCGCTGTGGCGGGGTGGTGGGAGTCGATGCAGCAGGCGTTCGCGGTTTTGGACTCACCATATCGACAGTCTCATCACCGGGTAGCGGCGCTTCCATGCCTGTTGCACGGGTATCGGCACTCACGAGCACCTCGACACGCTCAATGCTCGGATCCTCGTCCTGCCAAAGAAGAAGCAGACGGTCAGATTGATGCGCCACAACCCATGATCGGATGAAGCGTGTCGGCGAAGAAACCATGACCTGGCCATCACCAATACCAATAAGCTCTAGGGGTTTGACCCAACTATTGTAGGTCGCCTCTCCCAGCTCCACTGACATGCGCGCCTTTACACGAGCCCACTGGCTCGAGAGGTCTTCGCCACCCATTACCGCATCCTCTTGTGGATGCTGCCTGTTTGAGAGGTCGTTCGATCCCACCTGCAAGCCATATTGTGTTTGACCGCCCCCATTGATCCCTCGCGCCGCGTTTTCGCTGTTCGACATTCTTTTTGCCTAAACCCCTTATCGGCAATCCGCTGCGGCGTACCCCCGTCGCGCCACATCTTCTGCCTTATCCTCTTTTTTTGTTACCGATCAAGCTGTCGCTTCATCGTTCAATAATTTGTTCTGC